>CAYXVB010000044.1:0-10158 GCA_964467785.1 uncultured Bacteriovoracaceae bacterium | reverse complement strand
AATACATGACGCAATGGGTCAACTATAGATGAATTTTCTTTAAAGTTAGCATTAACTTTAAGCGATACTTAAAATGTGAGCCTCGACCTCTTTGCCGAAAAAGACTATAAATCCTATTTTATCAATAGGTTAGACAGCCCTCTTCCAGGAGGGGGACGCGGAGCTCGTAGTCGTCTGGCCGCCGCAGTGGGCTGTCAGACCGCGTACATCACTCAAGTCTTGAACGGCTCAGCTCACTTCAGCCTGGAACAGGCCGAAGCAGCAAACGAATACTTCGGCCACAGCGAAGAAGAAGGCGCATTTCTGCTTCTTCTAGTCCAGAGATCTCGCGCCGGAACCCCCAAGCTCAAAGCCCGCTTCGATAAAGCGATCGCCCAGACGCTCGAGTCCCGCAAAATCCTCAAAAACCGCTTTGGCGTGGGCGAGATCCTCCCCCAGGAAGCCCAAGTGACATACTACAGCTCGTGGCACTATGCCGCGATTCATATACTCGCCACTGTGCCGGGCTACCAATCCGCGCAAGCCATCGCCAAGCACCTCGGGATGAGCCCGTCGAGAGTCTCTGATGCCCTGCAGTTTCTCATCCGAGTGGGACTCTTGGTCGAGACCGACGTAGGTCTCCGCGTCGGCACGGCGCGCCTGCACCTGGGCTCTGATTCCCCTCTCGTCTCCAAGAACCACATCAATTGGCGGCTGCAGGCCATCCGCTCGCTCGAAAGCGGCAACTCCGAAGATCTTCATTACTCCTCGGTCGTATCTTTTTCCGAAAAGGACCGCGAGCTCATCCGAGAAACCTTGGTCAAGACGCTCGAGTCCATCAAAAAGCAGGTGCGCGAATCCCCCGAGGAGTGCGTGCACTGCATCTCGGTAGACTACTTTCGCGTCTGAACACTTGTAGCGCGACCGGCTCGAAACCCCTGGGGGAGAACGCTATTGTGGGGCCTGATTGCCTGTCAGTTCGGAGGAGCAATGCATCGCACGGAATTATTCGCTCCCCCAACAGTATTGGAGCTTGCATCGACTCCATTGAATTTCAATGACGCTTTGCCAAAGAAACTATCCATACTCGTCACTTCAGTGTCTGACCAAAACCAATTGTCCATATTGGGTAATACCTCGTAAATGCCGTAAGTTTCACCCCGCTTGAAATCCGCCATCGTTGGCAAGACTCCTCCTATCGCTCTGCAAGCGGACTGGGCGCCATAGGTGCTGTCGACAGAATAGGAAATCAAGTCGCTCCAAACGTTACCGTCCGGACCCAACCAAGCCTCCTGGAATCCATCCCGTTCTACTCTCTCAAAAATCGCGCCAGAAGACGTCAGACATCGAGTGCCCACCTCGACGGAGCGAAGCTTTAAAGAGCCGCAAGAAACGGGCTTCTTCTTTTGGGGTACCCGTCTCGTCACGATTTTGCACGGGGGACTCTTGGACTGCAGCGAACTCGACTGGTCAGGCAACCTCGATAACAACGTCAGCAAGCACAAGGCTTCTTCATTGCTGATCCGCGCATTTGCGGGATTCTCTTCGAGCCGCCGCTTCAAAGCCGTCGGACTATCGCAGGCGAGCTTGGGCGGCCGGGGATACGTGCCAAATCCATTCTTTGACAAAGCCCGATAAAGCACTTCTCGATTCGGAATCTTGTCGTCGGCAAAGAGCTCCTCGACGGAATAGGCGTTGCTTTCATTGCATGCCTGCTCTCTCTGACTGCAAAGATCTTGCAATCGACTCCAAACAAGCTCGTGAAAGACATTTCGGCGCCATTGATCGCCGGTCCAATCCTTGGCCAATTCAGATTGGACGAAGACGCGTTTCCCGTCATTCCAGATGCTATGTTCCGCATCCAGGGGAAACTCCGCCTTCTCAATAGGAAGCGTCTTCACGAACGCTTGATCAACTAGGTACCACTGTCGGGTCTCAAAAGTGCTTTCCAAGTCTTCGACGAACTCCGGAAACTGCTTCCTCAGTTGCTCGAGATACGGCTGAACGTGGCCCTTGAGTTTCGAAGTCTCGAGGGCATGCTTTGCCAAGTATTGGTAAACGGGCTCCCCACGAATGGTCAGCCCGCCTCCCCCGCAACTGCCACCGCCCGGGCCGCAAGCCGCCCTGGCTGGATCCGGATGGATCAGGACAAGCGCAAGGAGAATAAACCGTTTAAGACGGCCCATACTGGAACCCATGGAAAACCTATCGGAAGAACTTGACGCCCTCTTCAGGGCTAGAGTTCGAAAAAATCAAAACAGACTGCGTACAAGCACTCGGGATTCGACGCCTTGACGGTTTCCCTGATCTCCTCGAGGGTCCTTGCCAAGGCTTCCCGAACCTTGAGGACATCCTCCCTGGACAAAGAATTGACAGCCGAAAAATGAAGATCAGTCTTTTTCTCGTCGTCCAGGGAGTCGATTGCCCGCAACTTCCAATTCATGTGGTGCTTGCTGACGAGTCGGGAGTCGTTTCCCAGATACATGTGCTTTTGGGTCGCTTCCAGGCGTCCATTTTCATCTCTCACGAGTCCCCGCGAGATGAGAAAATCCAAAGCTGCCTCGATCCGTTCTCTAGGAAGGCCAAAATACCGTTCGACCTCTGCGCGGCTTTGATACCGAGGAATCGTCAACAAAACCCTGAGCGCGCCATAGATCCACGATCCGTAATATTCGATCCGGTCTTCCAGCGACAGGACATCCTTTTCGTTGAAGCGATTCTTTAAGACCATGCGTCGCTCCAAGGCGGAATTGATCTTCGCTTGAATCCGATCGCGCAACGCCTGGGTCCCGGACCGCGCATGAAGAATGAGAAGCATGAAAAAGTCCGCTTCTTCGTTCGTATGGCCTAGGACTTGACTGACCGCTTCGCCATGTTCGAGGTTGAAATTCGCGGTTCCATTGAGGACTTGCGACAAAAAGGTCCTTTGAAACCCTGCTTGGTCCGCTAACCGCGAGCGGAACCCTCGGCTCTTGCCGTCCCTGTAGGCGATCTCTTCCTTCAGGTACTTTCGGTAATCCAAAAACCTAAAGATTTCGCTTTTGTTTTCCAGACGATCGCGCTCCATTTGCTTTTTTATATAATTCTACATGACTAAATAAATAAATCAAATCTTTTCCAAACTAAAAAACTCAGATATTAGAAGCGACATAACGGTTTCGCAGTGAAACGAATACACAAAGGAGAAATGAATATGTCGACCCCCAATCTGTTTGAGAATCGCTCAAAAAAAGCGTTGACGGCCCTTTTGGGAGTGGCTGCCCTCGCGATTGGTTTTGGGCAACCAGCGATGGCGAAGACCATCACTGTGGAGCTCCCGGAAAATGCGACCTACAGTGAATGTTATGTCTCGATGATTTACGGTGGTAATTGCTCAGGAATTTTATGCAGTTTCAGTGGTGCCACACTTTGGGGTAAGACAAGATTTGGAGCAAAAACGATCAAATCTGATCGCACTAGCGATGATCCAGTACAAGCTGCGTTAGATCTCTACGACTTAGCCCTGGAACTTCAAAAGCAGGGGATTTGTCAGTCGGTGAAAACCCCAGATTATCGGTAATAAAATCCCATGCAACTAATCAAAAGAATGATTGTCGTTTTCTCATTGATGATGGCATGCGTTGCTCATGCGTCGCCTGAAGTTGAGCTTTCGGTGGGCGAGAGCATCCAGATCGGGCGCACGCGTGTGTCTTGCGGCATGGGCGACAACTCGCTCCAAAGCGCCGTATCCCTGACATGCGGCTACGTGGACTATAACGGCAAATGTAAATACTACAATGAGGAAACGGTATCGGGACGGTACTGCGACAGAGCCCAAGTCTGTGGAAAAATCGACCACAATGGGCAATGCAGCTACTACAACCTGACGGCCAAATGCGGAGATCGTCCTTGCAGGATCTCCAAGCGTTGCGGAAAGGAAGACCATAATGGAATGTGCAACTTCTTCAATGAGTCAGTAAGTTGCGATTAAGTGCTCGGTTGAATAACCAATGTGGGCCAGGGATGGCTCAAATATGAGGCTCAGTGGAGTCGGCGGGAAACTTCCTCGATCAAGCCACGATTGATCTGCTCAGGAGTGAGGTCGGGAGTAAAGGGAATCCATCGCCGCAGAGATTCGCTGACGATGGAGTCGACCAGCGCTTCAAGAGTTCGGCCCGACTCGCGCTGAGCCTTGGGGCGCGACAGAACATCATCCCAGAGAGCGCTTCGAGCAGGGCTCAACAAAGCATATGGGCCTTGCAGACTCCATCCTTCGACTGGGTGTCCGACCGTGAAATCCCGATAGTGCGCGCTCTCGCTCCCTCGATTTCCGCTGGCGGCGGAGAAGAGCACGTCCCGCGTTGCTCGTCCATCCTTTGCCTCCATGACCGCGACGGTATCCGCGAAGAGCTCGCCATAGGGGTTAATGATAGTAGCCGCTTGCATTCCTCGGCTCGAGATTTCCTTTGAAAAAAGGAGCAGGTCGGGTGCTCGCTCCCAGATATTGGCCTCGAGAAGCGCGTGCCCCCATTCGTGACTGATCACAGTGCGTGTGATCTTGGGGTCTTTGGGATACCCGGTGCTCACGAACTCCTTTGGAATTGAAATGACTCCGTCGAGGTATGCAGCTTCGTCGCCGAGGGGGCCTACCTCGATAATCAGTGCATCCGGAAGCTTGAGCCTGCCTTGCGTCAGGTCTGCGAGTTGGTCGAACTGCGATCGAAGCGCTGCTTCTTCGTCTTGTGTAAGGACTACTCGCATTTTAGTGCGGATTTGGATGGGTGGGTGTTTGAGCACTGGGCTTTCATGATCCGCGATGAGTTCGCTGAAAGACTTGGCGCATTCGAAGGTCCGGTTTTGAGCCCTGGAAGTCGTGCCGATGACGCTTAAGGAAAGCGCGACCGCCCCGGTGAAGTGAATGAAAATCCGGATGAGAGATCCTAGGCCCATCGTAGTCGTATCGGCGAATCGGGCGAATGATTGAAGCGAAAACGACCTCGGGCGCTCAACTCATGGCTTAGCTCAATCGACTTTTGAGGTCGATGGTCGACTCAAGACAAAAATGATCACAGACACCAGAAACGCGGACACCCCCCATTGGACAAGGGGCGGGATCCGCGGATGCCAGTGAATGAGGACGATGCTCCCCACCATCATGACGGAACTCATCCATTTAGCGCTCAATGGAATCGACCGGTTCTCATTCCAGTTTCGGATGACCAGTCCGAGATAACGGTGGTTGATGATCCATTGGTGCATCCGCTGCGACCCTTTGGAGAAACAATATCCCGTCAGGATCACAAAGGGCGTCGTGGGCAATAGGGGCACAAAAAGCCCGATAATGCCCACAATCAGGCTGACCCATCCGACGATGAGCCAGGAGTAACGAAGGGTCGTCTTCAGCATCGACTTCGCCCACTCCTCACGGCTAACTGGATCGCGCAAGCGATCAAGATAGCCCAAAAAAAGCCAGGGCAAGAGTAGAACCCCTGCCCCGGCTTCCGAGATTTAACTCGGCGGACATAAAAAAACGGTCAGCTCCCTCTTTTACTTCGCCGCGATGGCCTCGATCTCCACGAGGACGTCGCGCGGCAGACGCGCGACTTCTACTGTCGAACGGGCAGGCGGAAGTTCGCGGAAGTAGCTGGCGTAGACCTGATTGACCTTCGGAAAATCGCTCATATTCTTCAGAAAGATCGTGGTCTTAACCACGTTGCTCAGAGAGCAACCGCCGGCCTCGAGGACCGCCTTGAGGTTGTCCAGCACTTTGCGGGTCTGGCCTTCGATCTCAGTCTCCTGGACCTGACCTGACTTCGGATCGAGCGGAATCTGCCCAGAGCAGAACACCAGATTACCGACCTGAATCGCCTGACTGTAGGGACCAATGGGTTCGGGAGCGGACTTAGTGAGAATGACATTCTTCTGATTAGACATGATTTTGAGCCTCGAGCTTCTTCTTGAGCTTGATCTCCATGGCGGTAATAGCCGCCATGTTGACGACGTCATTGACGTCACAGTTGTGTTGCAGCACGTGCACCGGCTTGTTCATGCCGACAAGGATCGGACCGATCGCTTCGGCAGCGCCTGTGCGTGCCATCAGTTTATACGCAGTATTGCCGGAGTTCAAATCCGGGAAGATGAGCACGTTGGCATTGCCTGGAACCTGGTTGAACGGGAAGGCTTCGACTGAGATCTCCGGAGAGAGCGCGGCGTCCACCTGCATCTCGCCATCGACCTTGAGGTCGGGCCGGCGCTGCTTGATGATCTCGACCGCCTTTTTGACCTTCATGGCGTGCGGGTGGGAGCTCGAGCCGAAGTTCGAGAACGAGAGCATCGCCACGCGGGCCTCGTCGTCCATGAACTTCTCGGCGAGGTCCGCCGTCTGGATCGCAATATCGGCGAGCTGCTCCGAAGTCGGATCCACGTTGACCGTCGTGTCCGCAAAGAACATCACGCGGCGCTTGAAAATCATCATGTAAATGCCCGAGAGCAGCGAACCCGGCTTGACCCCAAGCGTTTGAATAGCCGGACGAAGAGTTTCGGGATAGCTCTGCGAGATGCCCGAGAGCAGGCCGTCGGCGTGTCCGAGCTCGACCATCATGGCACCGAAGTAGTTATTCTGTTTCATGAAGTTGCGAGCCAACTCGATCGTCGCCCCCTTGCGATGACGGCGCTCAAAGAACTTCTGCGCGTACTCATCGCGGATCTCCGAAGTGGAGGGACGGATGATCCTCACTCCCTTGAGTGCTTCCTCCATACCAAGCTCAGCCATGCGCAAGGCGATCTTGCGCTCGCTGCCCAGGAGAATGACGTCGGCGATGCCTTCGTCACGGATCATCTGCGCTGCGCGCAGGATCTTCGGATGCTCACCTTCGGGCAGGACGATGGTCGCCTTGGGAGCGACGCGGTCTCCCTTCACACGCTTCTTGATCCCGCGCATGAACCGATAGGTCGAGCCCAGGAGGGTCTCGAGGCTTTCACGGTACTGGTTCATTTCGAGCTTTTTGCGCGCGACTCCGCTCTGGATCGCGGCCTCGGCGACGGCCGGGGCCACCCAGAGCAGCGCGCGACGGTCAAAGGGCTTGGGAATCAGGTATTCGCGGCCGAATTTGAACTGAGCGCCGCCATAAGCGCGGGAGACGCTTTCCGGCACGTCCTCTTTGGCGAGCTGCGCAAGAGCGCGCACGGCCGCCATCTTCATCTCCTCGTTGATCGCAGTGGCCCGGGTATCGAGCGCGCCGCGGAAGATGAACGGGAAGCCCAAGACGTTGTTGACCTGGTTAGGGTAGTCGGAGCGCCCGGTCGCCATGATGGCATCAGGGCGGACCTTGAGCACTTCCTCGGGCAGAACTTCCGGATCCGGATTGGCCATGGCAAAGATGATCGGATCCTTAGCCATATTTTTGACCATTTCGGGCGTAATCCCGTCCTTGACGGAGACGCCGACAAAGGCGTCCGCCCCTTCGAGCGCCTCAGCGATGGTCCGTTTGGAAGTCTCGACCGCGAATCGCTCCTTGTAGGGATTCATCCCTTCTTTGCGCCCCTTATAGATGACGCCCTTGGAGTCGGCCATGATCAGATTCTCGCGTTTGACTCCGAGGCTGACATAGAGGTTCGCGCAGGCGATCGCGGCCGCGCCGCCCCCGCAGAACACGACGCGGACCTTGGAAATGTCCTTGCCGAGGATCTCCAGTGCGTTGAGGAAGGCGGCGCCCGAGATCACGGCCGTGCCGTGCTGGTCGTCGTGGAAGACCGGGATCTTGAGCTTCTTCTTGAGCTCTTCCTCGATGTAGAAGCACTCGGGTGCCTTGATGTCCTCAAGGTTGATTCCTCCGAAGGTCGGCTCGAGCATTTCGCAGGCGCGGATCACGTCGTCGGGATTCTTTGCGTTGAGCTCGATGTCGAAGACGTCGATGTCAGCGAACTTCTTGAACAGCACGCCCTTGCCTTCCATCACCGGCTTGGCGGCGAGCGCGCCGATATCACCGAGGCCCAGGACGGCGGTGCCGTTGGAGATGACCGCCACGAGATTGCCCTTGGCGGTGTATTCGTAAACTGTGTCTTCCTTCTCCGCGATCATCCGACATGGCTCGGCTACGCCCGGCGAGTACGCGAGAGAGAGGTCCTGCTGCGTCGCCACCGGTTTGGAGGGAACGACCTCGATTTTACCTTTGCGACCACGGGAGTGATATTCCAACGCTTCTTCGTAGATGCCCATAGGGGCCTAACGTACATCCCGAAGTGCACTCCGTCCAGAGCGTTCCCGCCTCCGCAAGCGCAGAAAAATGTTGGGTGAATCCGCTGCCTGTGGCAAAATTTTTAAATACATGACTCCTGCCATTCACGGAAGAAAACGGCGAAGGCTCCGAGTGCTCACGTCTCTGTCGGGAGCGTGCGCGCTTCTGACATTCGCGCCTGCCGCCCACGCGGATTTTTATCTCCACCATTGGGAGAACCGGCGGGAATTCGACAACACGTTCCGCCTCGCGCTGACGGGCGGCTACTACGCAAGCAATACCAACTACGACTCCAACGGCTCGGCGTTCATCCCAAACGGACTCAGTCAGTACGGTCGGATCCAGGGTGACGCACTGCTTACTTTGGGTCTCAGTCCTCGACTTACCGCTTATGCCCGCGGATCGTGGGCCCGCATCCAGCTCGAACATACCACCCGCGGTGGCATCACGTACGGCCTCACCGATCAGGCGCTCGGCGCCAACTTCCGAGCATGGAAAGCGGCTTCGGGCTCGGGCGGGGCTTTTGAATCGTTCGATCTTCAGCTTCAGGCCGATATCCCGGCCTACAATAACGCGACCTCGGACGCGAACCTCACCGCTCATCTCGGCGACCAGACTCTCGACGTGACTGGAGGCGCGTTTCTCACCGCGCGCATCGCCGATCGCCCGGGCGGCAAGCTCCTGCTCGTCAGTGGTGCGGGCTATACTTGGCGTAGCAACAGCTACTCCGCCGCGATTCCCTGGTCGGTGAGCCTGCAGTACACACCCCGTCTCAGCCGATTCATCGGCTCTCTTTCGGCGCTAGGCAGCTGGTCGCTGCAAAACGATCCACGTGCGAACGTCGCCGCCTTTAACTCGAGCACCTACTCGACGAGCACCGGCGGCAGCTACATGGCCGACGCGGTCAATCCCTCGATCGCGCAGGTGCGCGGGATCGTCGGCTATCAGTCCGCCGAGGAGCTGCGCGTGCTCCTTTCCGTCACGCAACCCGTGATGGCCCGGCTCGCGCCGGGCGGACTCTATGCCACGATCACAGGCGAGCTCCGCCTCACCGGCCCGGGTGCGCGCGGCGAGGCGCCCGAGCGCGAGACTGGACGCCCGGCAAACAGCGAAGGCACGCGTGATTACAACCAGGCCAATCCGAATTTCATCCAATACACGCTCGAGGGCCGAGTCACGCGGGTGAGCGACCGCCTTTCGCTGATCCGGATCAACAAGGGCGCCGGCGACGGAGTCGAGTCAGGTCAAATTTTTGACGTGTTCGCAGTCAAGCCCGACGGCGGACTGGGATCCCCCGTGGCGCGCGCGCGCGTTTCGAGCCTGAAGGCGGATGAGGCGGCGCTGACCGTGATCGAGTATTATCAGGAAGTCTGGATCGAGGAAGGATTCGTCGTCAAGCGGGCGCTCCGGCAGTGAGGGCGGCGCGCCTCCGTTCGCAGTTCACAAGGAGAGGAAGCATGGCTTTGATCACTTTAGGGAAAACCATCCGAAATTCCGCCCTCGCTCTGGCGGCGCTGGCGTTTTCGGTGCCCCTGACGGCTTCGGCGGCGAAGTTCGCCAACCAGTTCATCGAATTCGAGTTGCCGCCTCAGTGGCAATGCAACCTCGAGGGCGCGGAATGGGTCTGTCAGAGCACCAACGACGCCAAAAAGCGCGACGCGATGATCATCCTCGCCGCCAAGCTCAAAGGCGACCAGGACTCGCTCGACCAGTACCTCAACTACCTCAAGTCCTCGAAGACCTACACCAGCGTCCAGGGCAAGCAGACTAAATCCGACCCCAAGTACGCCAAGACGATCGAGCTCAACAACCACGCCTGGATCGACTCCCTACACATGGAATCGGAAATCCCCGGTTTCTACACGCGTTATCTGGCGACCGTGAAGCAGGACATCGGCGTGCTCGTCACCTACTCCATCAACAAGGACAATCCTGAATTCATTTCCAATCGGTCAGCAGAAGA
>CAYXVB010000043.1:0-24183 GCA_964467785.1 uncultured Bacteriovoracaceae bacterium | reverse complement strand
CGTAACTGAGAAGCACCCCCGGATCGTTCTCAGTGGACAGCTTGGGAAGAAGCCTTTTCTCAAAAGCTTCCAAGACACCCTGTTTGTCTTTGGACTGATAAAGAAGAGAGGAAAGCCTATGACGATCCAGGTTGCCCGCGTTGGGACTTGCCAACGCTTCGATTGCTTTGAGTGCATCGATTGAGGTCAGTTCGGAGAAGTCTGCCGCGCACGAAGACTCGGCGGCGGATGCGGCGGGAGACGCCACTGAGCCAAGCGTCGAGGCAATTAAGACTATTGCAATCCATCTCTGGATTTGCGGCATCTCTGAGCGCTTCGAAAGCCTTCTTGTCCTCATGCAATGACTCATCGGGAAAGGAATGCTTGTGCTTGAATCCTCACTCCTTTTGGCTAAATGAGGCCCTATTTAAGAGAGTATCCATAGCGGTCAGAATCCCTTGCTAAAACTAACGCATTGCATTATCCAGTAAGTCAGAGGAATTCATGTATATGCCTATTAAAACGATGTTGTTGATTGGATCTATGTTGGCCGTATCTTCGGCACAGGCCGCCGACCGGCGCGACAGAGCGGTTTTGGCGTCCCCCATGGTCAAGGCGATTCAGCATGGACTCATCGCTGAGCAAGGCCTGAGGTGCGCAATCACACGTGATGAGTCGGGAGCCCGTACGATTCAATACTTTACTGAAGATGGCATGAGCAAATTCGTAGTTCTCTTGCTCTGCAAGAACGGTCAGTCTGCTTTGATCAAAGGTGTCATTGGCGATGGAGGCCAAACGCGCACCGAAGAATTCAAATTGACCTGGGCACACTAGTTAAAATGACGGAGCCGAGCATCGACCTCCAACAAAGGACCTATTGAGAAAGACCCGCCAGTTGCGCGCTACTTCATTGCAGGTCACCTAAAGTAAAAAAGCCGGTCAGCTTTCGCTTTCCGGCTTTTTTCTATTATGGTGGCTCCTCCGAGAATCGAACTCGGACACCCGTAAGGATACACGATTTTGAGTCGTGCGCGTCTACCAATTCCGCCAAGGAGCCACGGGTCGATCAAATCAACTGTTCAAGACCATTAGCCTAAAACCTGGGCTTCGTCCAGCCAGTCCCACTGCTTGAGCTCAAAACTGCCGTCCGTACCCAGACAAAACTGCGCTCCCAGCGGCAGCGACGCGTGTCCGGGGCCGTGGCCCACGGGCAGACCGTAGGCCACCGGAATACCAACCTTCTCCGCGAACTCCTTCACGATCTTGGGAATCGCTTTGTCCGCATCCATTCGAGCACGCAGCGGAGCAAGGTCGCTGGACTTGGGGGATTCCAGGACCCGGGCACGTGCGCGGGCGTTAGCCGGCATGGCCGCAAGCCCTGTCGGCGGCGCATCACCGCAACCCTCAAAATTGCCCAGCACGATCGCCTTCACACCCTTCAATCCGCCAGCAAGCCAGATCTGGGCGAGCATCCGGTCCAGACGATAAAGGGCCTCTCCAACGTCTTCGAAGAAGAGGATTTTTTCGCGCGGCTGGGGTTCATAGGGGGTTCCCATCAGGGATGCCCAGAGCGCCAGCGTCCCGCCCACGACGGGGGCCGTGATCGCCTGACGGGGGCGAGGACCGACGAACTTCAGCGGCTTTTTGCCCCAAGGCATCTTGGCGTTCTCGCCCCGAACCCAAGCGAGCAAAGTCGTCCGCTCGAGCACGCTGAGCCGGCTGAACGTACGGGTACCTGGCATCGGCGCGTAAAGCGTGGACCAACCCCAGCGCGAGCGGACATAGTCCATCAGGGCCGTGGGGTCGGAGAGCCCCACCAAAAGCTTGCGCTCAGGCAATCCCCTCTCGGCCACGATCTTTTCGAGCAGGGGCAGAATTCGCAGGGATCCGTAGCCGCCCCGAGCGCACCAGAGCACTGGGAGCGACGGATCGACCGCGAAATCATAGAACGCCTGCGCGCGAAGCTCGTCCGATCCGGCAAAAAAGGCGTGGGATTTCCTGACCTGGGAGTGGATCTTGACGCTGAGCCCGTCCGCCTCGAGCTGCTCGACTCCCATCATGAACTCAACCGGGGGAACCTGGGACGAGGGAGCGATCACGCCGACACGGATTTTATTGGGCATAGTTTTAGAGAGAGTGGATGGAGAGTCGGATCAGATGCGGAACGCGGGCTCATGCAATACGAGCACGCAGCCGAAGATCACTGACCAGCAAAAGGTCAGGCAGAGAAAAACCAGCCCTGAGATCGTAATCAGCAACCGCGCGCGATCCGAGCGCTGCTTGAAGAGCATCCTCGGGTGGGCGAGCAAAAAAAGCGTCATGGAAACCAGTATGATTTCCACAGCGAGCGAAATGACGAGCGATTGATTGGGCATAGGTTCCACCTTACTTACTGACCAGCTGACTCATTCGGGATTTCAATCGGACTTCAGTCACCGGAACTACCGGGCGGGCTTTGCCAGCGCCTGGCTCAATGCCTTGAGTCCATCCCTGGATTTTGCCGAGACCCAGAAAACGTCTTCCGGATCAAAACCCAGGTTACGGATCGCTTCCGCGGCTTCCTTGCGGCGCTTGGCCCGTTCCGCCTGGGTTTTCAGCGTATCAGCTTTCGTGAAAACAAAGGTAACCGGGATGCCTTCCAAACTCAAGAATCGGATCGCCTCTTCGTCAAGCTCCGTCGGACCGTGACGCGAGTCCAGCAGCACCACTGCGCGATCCAGATGGGCATCCGCGGAAAAATAAAGATTGATGAAGCGGGACCAGCGCTCGCGCTCCTCGTGTCCCGCCTTGGCGTAACCGTAACCAGGAAGATCCGCCACGACGCGGCTGATATCCTTCCAAAGATAAAAATGGATCGCCCGGGTCTTTCCAGGCTGGTTGCTGACCTGGGCAAGCTTCTGTCCCAGAAGGGCATTGATCAGGGAGCTCTTGCCGACGTTGGATCGACCTACCATCGCGACCCGGGGTTCGGATCGCCCCTTGAGATGAATGCCATTGATCAGGCCGGGAAGCCCCGACTCGTCGCCCAAAGTGTGAATGAATTCGCCTGCCATAGTCGGACCGCCTGTTCCGTTTCGTTCTCCCGAAGTTACCCGATCCGGACCGCAGGAGCAATGAAACCCAGTTTATAAGCTTCTGAGGACTCCAACGGGTGCGCACGACCTTTGCTTTGGCCCGCTGCATTGAATCCGAATCCGGGCCCCTCATCTTTCGAATAGGAGCATTCGTCCCATGGCTAAAGTGACCATTCAAACTTGGAACCTCATGATTGAGGACCCCTCGGGGCAAAAACGCTCCGTACAACTGGAATTCGACGGGCAGGGCTCCGATGCCGGATTGCGACCGACGAAGTTTGAAGTCGGTCGCCAGCCCGGCGTCCACATCCCCCTGCGCGACGCTCGAGCCCCCCTCCATGCCGCGACTCTCGAGCTGATGTGGACTCCCCAGGGCGCCATCTCATTTTGGATCCGGGTCGCCAGCGATACCCCGTCCCTGAGAGTGGGCGATCTCGAGATCCGCGATTCGATCTTGCCCCCGGGCATTCCGGTCCGGATCGGAGAGAGCCGGATCTGGATCGAGACCGCCCAAGACACTTCCGCGCTGCCTTCGCAGCCGACGGGAGTCCGGCACTGGCAAACCTGCGCGGCTTCGGGACGAACGACCCTCTGGACCGCGCGCAAGGCCGCAGCCACGCCCCTCTCGATCTATCTCGCTGGGGAGACAGGCAGCGGCAAGGAAGTCCTCGCGCAGCTCATCCACTCCTGGAGCGATCGGGCTGCCGGCCCCTTCGTGCCTTTGCACTGCGGAGCCCTTCCCCTTTCGCTCGCCGAAAGCGAGCTTTTTGGCCACGTCAAAGGCGCCTTCACCGGCGCGCACCAGCATCGCACCGGGGCGCTGATGCAGGCGCATGGCGGCACCCTCTTTCTCGACGAAATCGGCGACCTCCCCGTGGACATCCAAGTCAAGCTCCTGCGCTTTCTCGAAAACGGCGAAATCCGGCCCGTCGGCGCCGATCGAGTCTCCCGAGCCGATGTCCGATTGGTCTGCGCGACCCATCTCCCGCTCGAGCAGCTCGTCGAGGAAGGCAAATTCCGCCGTGACCTCTATTACCGCATTGCTTCAGTGACCGTGCGCATCCCGCCGCTGCGCGACCGCCCCGAAGACACCGAGATGCTTGCCCGTCAATACGCGACGGAGCTGGGACGCGCCCTTTCTCCGCGCGCCGTCCTCCGGCTGCTCGCCCACTGCTGGCCAGGCAACGTTCGCGAGCTCCGGCACGCGATCGAACGCGCCAGCGGACTGGCAGGCCCCTTCTCGCCGATTCTGGACGAGTCCGCCTTTGACTTCCTCATGAGCCCCGGAAATATCGTCAAAAGCCCCGAGATGGAGCTGGGAAGCTCGCTCTCGCTCGCGGACATGGAGCGCGTGATGATCCTCAAGGCCCTGAAGCTCGCCCAAGGCAATCGCGCAAACGCCGCGCGGATCCTGGGCGTCGCGCGCAGCACGCTTTTCGAAATGCTCAAGCGACATCGAATCATCGGCCCCCGCTTTCGCGACCCGATCGAGGCGGTCGGCGCTTAGCCCAAAGACTATCGGCCAAGCCTAATTCAAAATGAGACGGACAAAGTGCACTTCCTCGACCTTGCCGAATGGAAGCCAGGCGTTGAGCTTGAGCTGCATGAGCCTCTTGAGGTGATTCTTGCCTTCACGGGTCAACATGTCCGCGCGCTGCATCGGCACGATCGCGGAAGAAACCTGTCCCCGTGCGGCGAGAAGATTTTCCTGGATATACTCCCGGGTGGGCTTGTCGTCGCAAACCACCACCACGTCAAGATCCGCCACGTAGCGCATCCCGCGGATCTTTTTCTCGCCAGGGGCCTGATTCAGCTCGACCTGGAAGGTGCCGATGAGAATCTGGCTGCTGTGAATGCGAGCGTCGTCCTGAGCGCGCTTGAGGATTTCTTGGGCATGACGGGCCAGCTTTTCAGCCTCGCTGAGCTGAGCCCGCTGCTCGGCAAGATGGATCTGATATCGCTTGATCCCCCAGCTTGCGGTCGTCACTCCGAGAAAAAGGCTGAAAAAGAAGAGAAATGCCATTCGACGGGTAGGCCCATCCGGCGACCACAGACCCTGGACGATGGTCAAAAATCCGCTGCCCAAGCCTTGGGAACCAAGCTTGATGGCTTGGATCCATCCCGTGACACCGCCATTTCCCTTGCCCTGAGCGTGTGGCTCGGAAACTCCCGCGGCCGCCTCAGAGCTCTCGGATTGTGCTGCAGCAGGAGGTTGTCCGCTCATTGAACTCAGTTTATCGGCAAAGGCTCGACGCCTCAAGCAGGGAGGCGAGAGCCGGCATTCAATTGTGCAGACGACGCAATGCGTCGTTCGTTCAAGTATTCCCCTCCCCTGTCCGATGAGACACAGGTGAAAACTTCGGTCACTCGCTCCACTCCGATCTGGATCCTACTCTTATTGCTCTTCCCTCTCTGCGGCGCACTGAGCGGCTGCGCCTCTCTCTTTGGACGTCAGCTCAGCGACGAGGAGCAACTCGCTGAGTCCGATCCCGTCGCAGCTGCCGCATTGAAACTTCGCCACGGCCACTTGGGACGCTCCTCGATGGCCGCGCCAGCAGAATTCGAAGACGCCAACGACCTCGCCGAGCAAGATCACCTGCGCTTAAGCGCCGCGAGATCCCGGCAAGACGTCGTCACGGGCATGTCTCCTGACGAGGTCCGCGCCCTGTGGGGCGAGCCGCGCGAAATCGAACATGCCGGCCTTCCCGGGTCCGGAAACGAACGCTGGACGTATTTCGAGGGCCTGTCGAGCCGCTGGAGCCTGAGCACGGCTCGCGTAATTTACTTCGAAGGCGGTCGAGTCGCAGGCTGGGAAGTTCAAAAGCCCTAGTCTTTCCCCAGTCATTACAAGGCAATCCGAAGACTGTTAGAATTTGGAAACCCGACCGATCCATGCTAGCTTGGCCCGACTATGGAAGCCTTCTTTGAATTCGAGAAACCGATCGTCAACCTTGAAAAGAAGCTTCAGGATCTCCGAGAACTCGCCAAACAAGAAGGCGTCGACTTCACGTCCGAGATCTCCAAGCTTGAAAAGAAAGTCGCCCAGCTGATCGACGAAACCTACGCCAAGCTCACTCCTTGGCAGAAGGTTCAACTCTCCCGGCACCCGGGCCGACCTTATACCCGCGACTATATTGATCTCCTTTTTCCCGACTTCATGGAACTGCAGGGTGATCGCGCCTATTCGGACGATCAGGCACTCCTGGGCGGAATCGCGACCTGGCCGCCGATCGACCCTAAGCTCATGAGTGACACGTCCAATCCGGACGCTCCCAAGCCGGATCTCCATTCGCCGGAGCGCATCCCCGTTCTCATTCTCGGCCATCAGAAAGGCCGAAACACCAAGCAGAAGATGGAACGCAACTTCGGTATGGCCAAGCCCGAAGGCTATCGCAAGGCGATCCGCCTGATGGAATTAGCCGAGCGCTCGAAGATGCCCGTCATCACCTTTATCGATACTCCCGGCGCGTACCCCGGGATCGACGCCGAAGAGCGCGGCCAGTCCCAGGCCATCGCCGAAAGCATCGGCGCGATGTTCAAGCTCAGTGTCCCGACCTTGTCTCTCGTCATCGGAGAGGGCGGTTCCGGCGGCGCGCTGGCCATTGGCTGCTCGAATGTCGTCCTGATGCAGGAATTCACGATCTATTCGGTCATTTCGCCGGAAAGCTGCGCCTCTATTCTTTGGAGCGACTCGAGCCTCGCCGAGCGCGCCAGCGAGAAGCTGAAAATGAGCCCAAACGAGCTCATCAAACTCGGCGTGGTCGACTCCATCGTCAAGGAACCCAAGGGCGGCGCCCACCGGGATTTCGTCGAAGCGGCCCAGCTTATCCGCGAGGCGCTTTTCAAGCACTTCGAACCGCTCGTCACCCGCTTCTACTCCGGCGCCAAGTCAGCCGCCACCCAGGAACCGCATAGCGCGTCCACTCAGCCCGTCGCAGCCGCTGCCAAGTCCAAAGGAAAGAACGCCAAGGCCTCCTTAAAAGCGGTCAAGACGACCAAGCCGAGCTCCATCGTTTCGAAGTCCCTGAACTTCAAGGCGGTGGGAGACGAAATGCGCCTTTCCCGGATCCAAAAATTCAGGAAGATGGGCTCCGTCGCCCTGGCTCACGCCCCGTTGAACGGAGGCAACTAAGTCCGAACATGGGTCCCCAGGAAAACCGGCTCATCGTCATATCCGCTCCCTCGGGCGCTGGAAAGACTACGCTCTGTCAGCGCCTGCTCCGAGATTTCGAGGAGCTCGAGCTTTCGATCTCGTCGACCACCCGCGCCCCCCGCGGCCAGGAGCAGCACGGCAAGGAATACTTCTTTCTTTCACAGGACGACTTCAAGGCCCAGATCGCGGCAGAGGCCTTTGCCGAATGGGCCCTGGTGCATGGCAATTATTACGGCACGTCCAAAGCCACGATCAACGGCGCGTTCAAGCGCGGCAAATCCGTACTGCTCGACATCGACGTTCAGGGCGCCGAGAGCCTTAAAAAGAGTTTTCCGAAAGAAGCCGTCCTGATCTTCATCTCCCCTCCCAGCCTGGAGGTGCTCGAGCAACGGCTGCGAGCGCGCGGCACGGACAAAGAAGAGTCGATCCAACGCCGGATGAAAAACGCGCGTGACGAGATGGCGAGGATTCCGGCGTTCAAGCATGTCATCGTGAACGATTCCCTGGAGCGCGCGTATGGCGAGCTCAAGAGGATCGTGGAAGAGGCGCTTCGTGGCTAAAAAGCCCCACGCGACCCTTCAAACCATACTTTCAACGGTTCAGGCCTACTATCCGGACGCCAAACTGGACCTGATCCAGAAAGCGTATGCTTTCTCGGAAGAGGCGCACCGCGGACAGCTGAGGTCGAGCGGCGAGCCCTACATGACGCATCCGACGGATGTCGCTCAAACGCTGGCCGAGCTTCATCTGGACATCGCGAGCATCGTCACCGGCCTGCTGCATGACACGGTCGAAGATACCCATGCGACGCTCGAGCAGATCGAGAAAGAATTCGGCAAGGACGTGGCCGAATTGGTGGATGGGGTGACCAAGCTTTCGCAGATCACCTTCAAGACTTCCGAGGAAAAGCAGGCCGAGAATTTCCGTAAGATGATCATCGCCATGGCCAAGGATATCCGCGTGATCCTGGTCAAGCTGGCGGACCGTCTCAATAACATGAACACCCTGGAGCATCTGGCGCCGCACAAGCAGCAGACGATTGCCCAGGAGACGCTGGACATCTACGCGCCGATCGCGAATCGCCTCGGTATCGGCTGGATCAAGGTCGACCTCGAGGATCTCTGCCTCCGCTACCTTCACCCGGACATTTATTACAAGCTCGCGAAGAACATCTCCAAGACCAAGTGGGAGCGCGAGAAATACATCGAGGACGTCTGCGACATCCTCAACGAAAAGCTCAAGGAGTACGACATCCAGGCCACGGTCCAGGGTCGCTCCAAGCACTTCTATTCCATTTTCAAAAAGATGGAGCGCCGGAACGCGGACTTCGACCAGATCTTCGACCTGATCGCGTTCCGGATCGTCGTGGACAACATCACTGAGTGCTACAAGGCGCTAGGCGTGATTCACGCCACGTACAAGCCGGTCCCGGGCCGCTTCAAAGACTACATCGCCATCCCGAAGGCCAACGGCTACCAGTCGCTGCACACCACGGTCATCGGTCCGTCCGGCGAACGCGTGGAGATCCAGATCCGCACCCAGGAGATGCAGCAGATCGCCGAAGGCGGCATCGCGGCGCACTGGAAATACAAAGAAGGCAAGTTTGACATCCGCGCCCGCGACAACGTCGAGTGGGTCAACCGCCTCCTGGAATGGCACAAGGACCTGACCGATCCGAACGAATTCCTGGAGACGGTCAAAATCGACCTCTTCGCCGAAGACGTGTTCGTGTTCACCCCCAAGGGCGAGGTCAAGCAGCTGCCTCATGGCTCTACCCCGCTGGACTTCGCTTATGCGGTTCATACCGACGTCGGCAACAAATGCGTGGGCGCCAAGGTCAACGGCAAGATCGTCCCGCTGAAATACCGTCTCAAGTCAGGGGACACCATCGAGGTCGTCACCTCGCCCTCGCAGTCCCCTTCAAAGGACTGGCTCAAGATCGTGCGAAGCTCGCGCGCCAAAGCCAAGATCCGCGCATTGATCAAGCAGCAGGAGCGGGACCGCGCCAAAGAGCTCGGCCGCGAGCTCCTGGACCGCGCGATCCGTCCCTACGGATTCACCCTCCACAAGCTTGAAAAGGGCAACGAGCTGCTTAAGGTCGCCGAAAATATGGGCTATCGCTATGTCGAAGAGCTCATTGTGGCCCTGGGCTACGGGCGGATCACGCCCGACGACGTGGTCCCGCACCTGGTTCCCGCCGAGGCGCTCACGCGCAAAACTGAGGCGGCCAAGGCCGAGGATGAGACCTTCCTCAAGAAGGTCTTCAATGTCGCCCGCAAACGCAGCGACACCCGCAACGCGATTAGCGTGGCCGGACTGGGCGACGTGCTGATCCGTTTCGGCAGATGCTGCAACCCGCTTCCCGGCGACTCGATCGTGGGCTTCATTACTCGCGGACGGGGCGTGACCGTTCACACCTCAACCTGCACCAAGGCGCTCGACAACGATCCCGAACGCAAGGTGGAGGTCCGGTGGAACCACGCGGAAAAGAGCAACATTAAGCGCCACGTCAAGATTCGAGTTCTCTCGCTCGACGAGCCGGGTTTACTGGCGCTGATGTCACAGACCATCGCAGGCTGCGGCGTGAACATCTCCTCGGCCAACATCCGCACGACCAAGGATAAAAAAGCCATCGCGCTTTTTGACGTCGAGGTCAATGACCTACAGCAGCTCCACAAGATCACCAGCGCCCTCGAAAGCAAGAAGGGCGTGATCAACGTGGAGCGAGTGCGCTCCTGATCCCCGCTCGAAGATCGGAGCGCCCCTAGCCGTTAGTTTTTCATGCGTTCCATTTTGGACTGCATCTTGGAGTGAGCCTCCTTGCAAGCGGCCGAAAGCTCGGACTCATGAGACTTCAGGCACTCCATGATCCGACCCTTGCCGGGTGCGACGTCCTTGCAAAACTTTTCGACGTCAGCCTGGCAAGCCTCATGAGCGGAGTGCATGCGCCTCTTCATATGCTCCTTTTTGGATGCCATCATGGATTTGCACTCGGCGGAAAGCTCACCTTCGTGCTTTTTCATGCATTCCAACATCCTGCCTTCGCCCGGCTGGATGTCTTTGCAGAACTTGGTCATGTCTTCACGGCACGCGGCGCCTGCCCCCCGACCGGCCTGATCGATAGCAAAAGACGGGGCAGTGAGCACAAAAGACAGAACAAGACCCGAAATCAAAGTCCAAACCTGCTTTTTCATGAAAATGAGCCTTTCTGGGGTTGAGAGATCGTACTGCGTTGATACTTCCGATCTATCGCCGTGAATCAGTTATTTCCAGGCCAGAGCCGATCCGAAGGGCGCTCACCGCGACCGAGGCTTTCCTGAAATTCCTTGAGACCGGACCTCTGCTGCTCCTCGAGCGCGGCAAGCCGTGCGCTCTGCTCATTCTTGCGGCGGGTTAGCTCGTCGGTCAGGATCCGATTGAACGCATCCCACCGGGCGTTTCGATCCGAGAAATAGGCGCGACGCTCCGTCGATTTTTTCGCTTCCGTCTGAAAAAGCTGACGGCGCTTATTGTTCTCAGTCTCTTTCCACTCTTTACGGCGCGCGTCTTGGGAAGATTTTAACTCCCGAAGCTCCACGCGATGGCGATGGCGAAGCGCCGCCATTTCGCCGGCCTGAGCCTTGCGGAACTCGGCCAGAAGTTGCCGGCGCTCTTTGTCCGAAAGCGGTGGTTGCGCTGGCGCGAGACTAGGCGACGCGAGCGGAGAAGGGCTCGCGATAACGGTAGATACCGAGCCCTGCTCTCCCGGCCCAGCCGAAGCCACTCCGGAGGGGACTGGCGTGGCAGGAGGAGTTTCGGAAGGCCCGGTTGCATGGCTGATCGCGAGCGTAACCCAAATCAATAAGACAACGCCCAGGGCCCCCGAAACTTTACGGGAAGACCCCAGGCGTCGCTCAATACTAGACAAAAAGGAACGGTCAAAGTTCATTGCGGAATGTACTGTACCTTATCCACCTTGAACCCGAAACCATTAACACTACCGTCAGACTTGAGCCGGATGACCACCGTGTCCCCTGCGATATACTCAGAGGTGTAGTCCTGAAGCGCGGCGGAGATGTCCTCGCCTACCGCGCCGGCGGGCGTTTCGATCATGACATGGTCAAAGCGGGCTTCCACGTCGACCTTCACGAAATGGACCCGGATCAACTTTGCGCCCGGCACCGTGACGGTAAAGGTCTGGTTGGCGCTGTTCTTATACGGATGATCGGACTCGACCGCCGCGGCAAAATCCTTCCAAGCTGAAGGATCAGGCTCGTTGCTGGGCGGCACGATGCCGTACATCGCGTTGTAGGCATTGACGCGGCCCTTGGCGAGAACCTTCTTTTTCAGGCCGGCGACCGGATCGCTGGTCGTGATCAGACGGTTCTTGACCTCGGCATAGCTCCACTCGGGGTGAGCCGCCATCAGTAGCGCGGTGATGCCAGCGACATGCGGAGTCGCCATCGACGTTCCACTGAAGGTGTCATAAGTACCACCCTTGACCGTGCTGTAGACTTTCACGCCCGGCGCGGCCACATGGACTGACTTGGCGCCGAAGTTGGAGAAGCTGGCGAGCTTATCCTGATTGTCCGTCGCGGCCACAGCGGTGACGTTATCCACCTGATAGGCGGCAGGATAGGTCGGATTGGAGTCGTTATTGTTCGTCTCGTTGCCAGCTGCGGCAATGAAGGCGATACCCGCATCCTTGGCCGCCTTGATGGCCTGCAGAAGGGTCTCGGTGTAACCACCGCCGCCCCAGCTGTTGCTCATCACGTTGACCTTCATCATACGGGCGTAATTGATCGAGTTCACCGCGCCTTCGAGCGATCCGCTGCCCTGGGCGTCGAGGAACTTGACCGGCATCAGGGTGACTTCCCAATTCACGCCGGCAACACCCACGCCGTTGTTGCCCACGCCGCCGATCGTGCCAGCGCAGTGCGTGCCGTGCGAGTGATCGTCGTTGGAGTTCTTCGTGTTGTTGGCGAAGTTCCAGCCGTGGATGTCGTTGATGAAGCCGTTGCCGTCGTTATCCTTGCCGTTGTTTTCGTTATCACCGGCCTCGGCGAGGTTGGTAAAGAGATTGTCCTTGAGATCCGGATGAGTCCACTCGATGCCCGTGTCGATGACCGCCACGACCACCTTGCGACTCCCCTTGAATCCCTCTTTCCAGAGCGGCACGATATTGATGTCCGAACCGACCGTACCCATCTGGCCGGCTGCGTCAGCCTGCCCCGAGTTCTTGAGACCCCAGGTCTTGCTGAAACCCGGATCATCCGGAAGTCCGTCGTCAAAAGCGTAAACGCGATAGTTGGGCTCGGCATACTCGACCGAGGGCTCGCTGTTCAGGCGCGCCAGAGCGGCCTGAAGATTCTTGTCGTCGGAAAGACGGACTTTGAGAATCCCCTTGTCGGTCAGCAGCGGATTGACCGCGAGCACCGCTCCTTCACCTAGGGAACGGGCCAACCCGGATACCACCGCGGATTGCGCGGCGAATCCGTCACGGACGCGCACCAGGACTTCGCCCGGCACATGTTCGTTTCGGCTGATGTTTTTCTTGATCGCCGCGAACGCGGCATTGGAAGAACCCAGCCCGCAAGCGACACCTGCCAGGGCTGCCAGAGCAGTCATGCTCCGGACGGTTGAGTATCGACTCTCCATCTTCGACCTCCGTCTATGGACGTTGAGGGGACGTTGAAGACGAATCCGCAAGTCCCGGATCCATCCGCCTGGCACCGACACTTCATCCTTGGGTCGGCGAGGGCCGTCTGTGACTGCTTGATCTTGACAGAACCCTGAAATACCCGGTCGATTGTATCGAGCCGTCTGATTATGTCAAGGCGCGCAGCCTGCGAATCAACGAGTTCTTCACTCTTCCTTGACATCAGCGTGGGCAGATCGCCATTCTCGGACGCGAAAGGTCGGAGTGACGCGACCGCGGAATCGGTTAAGCTCGGGTACTCCAGCCCATAGCGCGGGCTCGGAAAGCACGCGCTCCATCGCTTCGGAATTCTCCGCGGCATGGAACCAGATCGCTTCGATTGCCGCGGGCATGGAGCCGTCCTCCGGTTCGAACGCGCTTTCGAGGGTCATCTTCAGGTGACGCCCCTTGAGCACGCGGTGCTCAGCTACCATCGCCTCACAATGAAACACGGGCTCCGGATTGCCGGGACCGAAAGGACCCAGCTTTTCGAGTTCGAGAATCGCCGGGGGCGTTAGATCTTCCAAGCGACAGGCGCCCTCGACGAGAAGCGGAAGAGACTGCGCGTCTTCCTCTATGCCGCCCAGCGCCTGGTCAAATGCGTCGGCGAAGCGCTCCACCTGATCGAGTGCTACCGAAAGGCCCGCAGCGTGCTTATGGCCGCCAAATCCCAGAAGGTACTCCGAGGACGCGCGCAGGGCGGAAAGCACGTCTTTGCCCCCATAAGAGCGCACACTGCCTTTTCCGTGATCTTCACGAAGCGCGATGACCGCGGCTGGCTTGCGGAAGGTCTCCGTCACGCGCGAGGCGACGATCCCGACAACACCTTCGTGCCAGTTGGCATCGGCCACGACAATGCCATGCTGATAGCGGCCTTCGGCGATGCCTTTTTCCACCTTGGCCCGCACCTCGTCCCAGATCCGGTTCTGCAGTTCCGCACGCTCCTGATTGAGCTTTTCGAGTGTCAGCGCAAGCTCCGTTGCCCGGGTCGCATCAGTGGTCGTCAACATTTCGAGCGCGAGCGAAGCCGAATGCATCCGGCCCGAAGCGTTGATGCGGGGACCGATCACGAAGCCGAGATGCCCCGGACTGAGATCGTTCAGATCAAGTCCAGCCGCGCTCAAAAGCGCCCGTACGCCCGGCTTACGAGAGTTCTTGAGAACTTCCAGGCCATGCCGCACCAAAGTGTGGTTATTGCCGGTCAACGGCACCATGTCGGCAGCCGTCGCCATCACCACCAGATCGAGATGCTGCTTGAGATTGGGCTCAGCGCCCGCGACAAACCAGCCCGCTTTGCGTCCATGCGCCCGCAGGGCCATCGCCAGATAAAACGCGAGACCACACCCGCAAAGCTGACGCAGGCCACTTTCGCAGTCCGGGCGTTGCGGATTGATCACTGCCACTGCCGACGGGAGGCCACGGACCGGATCAAGCTGGTGGTGGTCCACCACGATCAGATCGATACCCAGTTCTTTGGCGCGGATCGCGGCATCAAAGCTCGTGATCCCGCAGTCCACGGTCAGGAGGACCTTTGCACCGGCGGAGACGGCTTCCTCGACAGCCTTGACATTCAGACCGTAGCCGTCCTTGAAACGATCCGGCTGCCGGACATCCTGCTTCAGGCCATGCTCGCGGAGGACCCAAGCCAGCAGCGCCGCCCCAGTCGTTCCGTCGACATCATAATCACCGAAAATCCGGATCAACTCCCCGTCCGCACGCGCCCTCGCCAGGCGTTGGACTGCCGGCTCCATGTCCCGGATGGCCCAGGGCGAAGTCAGCGTCTCAAAGCGCGGATAGAGAAAGTCCCGGATCTGGTCAGGCGCGGTCATCCCGCGCATCAAACAGACACGGACGGTCAGAGGGGAAAGTCCCGTCTCCTTCTGGAGACGGGCAATCTCGTCCTCGGATGGAACCTCGCTCGAGCGCAGCCGCCACTCCCTGGGGTTCAGGATATTCGCCGCTTTGGCGCTCATGGGCCGCGCGGCAGTCAATGGCGTTTGCGCTTCAGTCGTGGAATCCACCATTCCTTCCCCGATTCACTCAGGGGTTGAACTTCGGTTCGGGGCGAACCATCACGCGTTTTTTGGCCGGAGCGCCCTTGGACTTGAGCGCCGCGTCCTTCTTAGCGTGGTAATTGCTCATGAAGATCACGACCGAGCTGGCGATGAAGATCGACGAATAAGTCCCGACCACGAGCCCGACCATCAGAGTGAACGCGAAGTCCTCGATCACCTTGCCGCCAAAGGCCCAGAGGGCGAACACGGTCAGGAACGTGCTTAACGAAGTCAAAATCGTGCGACCCAGCGTCTCATTGATCGCGCGATTGACCGCCTTCTCGATCGTCAGCTCGGGATGTGAGCGCAATGTCTCACGGACGCGGTCGTAAACGATGATGGTGTCGTTGTTGGAGTAGCCGATCAAGGCGAGCAAGGCCGCCAGGATCTGCAGGTCAAAGACCTTTTGCGTGATGATGAAGACGCCCAAGGTAATCGCGGTATCATGGAAAAGCGCGAGCACCGCGCCCGGCGAGTACCGGTAGTCGAACCGGATCGTCACATAGAGCAGGATGCACAAGAGCGCGTAAAACATCGACATGAAGCCGCTCGTGCGGAGCGATTTGCCGGCCGCGGGGCCGACCACGTCGGAGCGCTGAATCTCGAACTCGCCCGGTTTGAGGGATTTCGAAAGAACCGCGGTGACCTGAGCGGCCACGCCGTTGAGCGACTTCTCGTCCCCCTGCGCCTTGATCAGGAACTGATGCGAATCGGCCTCACCGATCGACTGAACGCGCAGTCCCTTGATCTCCCCTTTCTCCATCTCGTCACGGACCTTGCCGATGTCCCAGGTCTTGGGGACCTGGATCTGGATCTCAGCGCCGCCCGTGAAGTCGATGCCGTAATTGAGCCCCTTGGTGAACAGCAGCACGAAGGTGGCGAGGATCGCCGCGACGGAGATCCCCATCCAGAGGTTCTTCCTGCCGACGAAGTCGATGTTGGTTCCCGGTTTGATGATTTCAAACATTTTCGATCTCCTTGGCCCTGGCTCAGATGCTCAGGGTGCGCACACCCCGGTCCTCGAGCCGCTTGAGATACATATCGAACACGACCTTGCAGACAAAGACGGCCGTGAACAACGTCGTGATGATACCGACAAGCAAGGTCACCGCGAAGCCCTTGATCGGGCCGGTGCCGTACATCAGCAACACGATCGCAGCTGCGGCGTTGGTGACATTGGCGTCCATGATCGTATGAAAGGCTTTCTGGAAGCCCGCCTCGACCGCGCTGCCGATCGCCTTACCCAGACGCAGCTCCTCACGGATACGTTCATAGATGACGACGTTCGAGTCGACCGCGATACCCACGGTGAGCGCAATGCCCGCGATGCCAGGCAGCGTCAGAGTCGCTTCGAGACCGACGAGCGTGGCCAGGACATAGAGCACGTTGAGGATCAGCGAGACCACGGCGATCACGCCGCTCGTCCGATAATAGAAGACCACGAACAAGAAGACCGCCATCGAACCGATGAGCGACGCCAGGGCGCCCTTGCGGATGGAGTCCGCTCCGAGCGAGGGGCCGATCACGCGCTGTTCGAGGAAATCGAGCTGGGCCGGCAAGGCGCCCGCACGGAGCACGATCGCGAGATCCTTCGCTTCCTTCATGATTTCGTCGCCGTTGCCGCGACCGAGAGTGATCTGGCCGTGACCGCCGCCGATCTGCGACTGGATCACAGGAGCGGAGTGAACGATGTTGTCGAGCACGATCGCCAGGCGACGACCGATGTTGTCGCCCGTGAGCTTGCCAAAGGCGACCGCGCCCCGCGGATTGAGCGAGAAGGCGACGACCGGCCGTTGATTCTCCTGATCGACCTGGACATTGGCGTCGGCGAGCTGGTCGCCCGTCACTTCCGTCTTGGAGAACAGAAGGAACGGCACGCGGCCCGCGCCTTGGGGCTGACCGGCCGTCGAAAGCGGACGCTCGAAGGCGATCTCCGTACCGGCCGGAATCTTGCCTTTGGCGGCCTCATTGATCCGGGCGACGTAGTCCGAGAACTTGCCGCCCTCCTGGAAGGTGATGTTGTTCTTCTTCTCGAGGTCAGCGATGAGCTCCGCCACCTGCGTGGGGTTCATGTCCTTGTCGTTGACCATCTTGAATTCGAGCTTAGCCGTACGGCCGATCAGATCCTTGGCGCGATCGATCTCGCGCACGCCCGGCAGCTCGACCACGACGCGATCGACCCCCTGCGAGGCGATGATGGGTTCGGCCACGCCAAACTCGTCGATGCGGTTGCGGATGACCTCGATCGACTGGCTGATCGTTTTATCGCGAATTTCCGCGCGATATTCGCTCGAAAGGCCGAACTCATAACGACCCGGCTGCTCGCCCGCGATGCGAAGCTGCCAGAACTCCTTCTTGACGAGCGCATAGAGCTCATCTTTGGCGTTAGGGCGGGAGGCGTCGTATTCGAGCACGATATGCGGATCGTCAACCGGAAGGTTCTCACGAATCACCTGCACGGAGCGTGCGGGCATTCCCTTTTCCTTAAGACGGCCTTCCATGCTGGTGGCCTGGCGGTCAACGATATCTTTGAACACCTTGTTGAAGTCCACGCCCAGCACCAGATACAGACCGCCCTGAAGGTCGAGCCCCAGGTTGATCTTCTGCTTGAATGGGAACTTGGTCTTTTGAAGGTCTAGATTTGCGACCGTCGGAATCACATACACGACCGAAAGAACGGTCAAGAAGACGAGAAGAAGGAACTTCCCCCACCACGAACGAGCCATCTGGCTCCCCCCTTATGTTGTGAAAAACAAAGACTGCTTAAAGCTGGGCCGAGACGCCGACGGAGATCCCGCCGGCGCCTCCTGACCACGCGACGCTCAGACGTTGTCGGCGATCGGGCCCTTGATGATCTGACTGACCTGACTCTTGAGCATCTTGACGCGGACGTCCTTATCCACCTCGATAGTGACGACCTTGTCGGTGATGCCCGAAACCTTGCCGATGATCCCGGAATTGGTGAGCACTTCATCGCCGTCCTTGAGCCCGGCAAGCATGCTCTGCTGTTCCTTCATCCGCTTCTGCTGCGGACGAATCATCAGAAAGTAGACGACCGCGAACATCGCCACGAACGGAACGAGCGACATGATCGGCGAGGGCTGCTGCGCGCCGCCGGCAGCCGGCGCTGAGCCGGCCGGAACGGCCGGGCCGTCCGCGAGCGCGAGGGTCGCCTGGCCCAGAATGCAGGTGGCGGTCAATGCGAGAGAAGTGAATTGGGTCTTGCTGGTCTTGAACATGTTTTTAAGATCCTTCGGTTAAGTCTTCAATTTCGTATAAAAAGATTTGGTCCACTCGTCAAACCGATTCTCCAGGATCGCCTCGCGCATCTGCTTCATGATACCGACATAGTAAGTAAGATTATGCAGCGTGTTAAGACGTGCCGAGAGCGCCTCTTTCGCCACGAAAAGATGGCGTAAATAGGCACGGGAGTATTGCGTGCAGGCCTCGCAGGCGCACTCTGGATCCAGCGGCCCAGCGTCGTCCGCGTAAGCGGCGTTCTTGATGTTCACTTTCCCGCGACTGGTAAAAAGCTGTCCATTTCGCGCATTACGCGTGGGCATCACGCAGTCAAATAGATCGATGCCGGCGCGCACGCCTTCGACCAGGTCTTCCGGGCGTCCTACACCCATGAGGTACCGAGGCCGATCGCGCGGCAAAAGCGGCGCCGTGTGCATGGCCATCTTTTGCATGAGATCGGGCGTCTCGCCGATCGAGAGACCGCCGATCGCATAGCCATCAAACGGGAGCGAGGTGATGTCCCGGGCCGATTGGACCCGAAGATCTTCGTAAAGCCCGCCTTGGACGATTCCAAAACGCGCTTGATGCGGCTTGAGCTCAAACTTGAGGCCGCGCTCCGCCCATTTCACAGTGCGCCGCATGGCCGCTTGCACCTGCTCGCGGGTCGCCGGATAGGGCGGGCACTCATCGAAGGCCATCACGATATCGGATGCCAGCGCTCGCTGGATCGCCATCGACAGCTCGGGCGTGAAGCGATGATAACTGCCGTCGATGTGCGACTGGAAAGTCACCCCTTCGTCATCGATTTTATTGAGGGCGGCGAGCGAGAAAACCTGAAAACCTCCGCTATCGGTGAGGATCGGGCCGTCCCAGTTCATGAACTTGTGCAGCTCGCCCAGCCGCTCGATGCGGTCGTGCCCAGGACGCAGATACAAGTGATAGGTGTTGCCAAGAATGATCTGCGCGCCCACCTGATCGCGCAGTTCGCGCGTGGTCATCGCTTTGACCGTCCCAGCCGTTCCAACCGGCATGAACATCGGAGTCAGGATCTCATGCCCCTGCCCTTTCGATCCAGGCAGCCGGATACGGCCCGCGCGGGCACGCTCCACGCCCTGGGCGTCAGGTATCGCATTTTCTAGGGTGAACTGCAGGATCGAAGGCATGACCGCGACTCTAACAAGGAGCGTAGCCGGGCGCTAGGAGTTTGTCGTCAGCCTCGGCCATGGATCGACATCAAATTCGGTATCTAGGCAATCGATTTGCATTCACTTCGGCGCCCACTTGATCAGCCTAACCGGCCCGACGGCTGTCGCAACGACTATTCAAATCAAGTCAAGTCAGCGTAAAAAAGGATTCTCGCGCTTTTCGATCCCGATGAAAGTCTCAGGTCCGTGCCCCGGACAAACACGCGTCTCATCGTCGAGAGTGAGGATCCTCTGATGAATGCTGCGGAACATCGTATCCTGGTCCGCACCCCAGAGGTCCGTGCGCCCGACGCTTCCGCTAAAGAGCGTATCGCCTGAAAAGAGCGTCTCGGGCACACCCAACTGCGAATTTTCATGCAGACGCAGACAGACACTCCCCGGACTGTGCCCCGGTGTGTGCACCACCGTGAACTTCAAATCTCCAACTTGAATCTCTTGATCATGCTCGAAATACAGATCGATCGGAAGCGGCTCCTCGTAATGGGTCAGGCCGAACATCCCCCCTTGGGAACGGAGCAGCCGGTACAGCTCTTCGTCTCCGGCATGGAGCGCAATCTTGGCCGCCTCGCCGCCAATGAGCGGAGCGCGTGGCGCCACCGGAAGCCGGGCCAACTCTTCGCGTACCGGTCGCGTGGCTCCGATATGATCCAGGTGCCCGTGAGTGTGAAACAGATATTTGACCCGAATCGGAATCTCTCCAGGCAACTTCAGGCTTTGGAGGGTCGAAATAATCTTGCGAGGCTCCTCTCCCGGGTCAACAAGGACCGCATGGCCGGTCCGCGGGCAGGCGAGAATACGGCAATTACACTGAAAAGGCCCCACCACGACATTGCGCTCTAGGAACATACTTCTTTCCCTTAACACGGCGACCGTGAAAAAACTTGGGGCCAAAAAGAAACCAAAATCCCCTCAAGAAGGGCTTCGGATAGCCCTTTGCACCACTGACTATAAAGGTGGCTCCGTCCGTTTGCATCTGGAATGCATTCTGCTATGGTCGCCGCCCAAGTGTGAGGGGAAATACCCAATGAATGGCAAGACGACTTTTGAAATGAACCGAAATTCCACATTAGTGATCGCCGCTCTGAGCGCGTTGCTCGCGCTCCAGGGTTGCACCGCTAAACCTGATTCCGAAGTCCTGAACCACCAGCCCCCGCTGGTCACCCAGGCCAAGACCACCCAAAATGCCCTGAAACCCTCGGCAGCCCCGGACCAGGCCGAAGCGCCAAGCGTCCAGGTCACCCTGGTGGCCGACAAGAAAGCACTTCTCAGTCAGGAGTTCCTCTACGGGTCGGATCTCCAGTACTCCTCGATCTACGACAAAGAATACGATCTCTACACGCAGAGCCTCGTCCTCGGCCACGTGCCCGCCCGGTTCCGCATCGTCGGCGACGAGCTCCAGCTCGTGACCGAGAACAAAGAGCACTTTCCCAGCGACGTGAACCACCCCGAACAGCTGATCACCCGCTTCAAGATCCTCACGCAAACGGACTCGACGATCACCATCAGCGGCGCCAACTCATCTGCGTACCTCACGCAGATGATGCAGATGCTCGCCGGCAAGAAACCCGGCTCCGCCGACGCGCCCGGGTATCAAGATCACTGGATTCGTTCCTTCGAGTTCGACCCCAACGGCAATTACCTCCTCCAGCAGACCAGCGTGATGCTGGCTGACGGCTCCATCGGCGAGTTCATGGAGGCGATCTTCCCGCGCGCGACGATCGCGCCGAGCGCGAGCTTCCAGAAGTTTGAAATGGATCCCACGGATCTCGTGGGCGCGGCGGAAGGCCCAGTGGCCCGCTTCCGCATGCTCGGAGGCGACACGATCCATGATGGCGAAAAGAAACTCGCCTACGCTCAGCACTTCGACGTCACAGAGACCTCGACGATTGATTGGTACGTTACCCGCAACATCCCCGAAGAGCAGCTCGAGACCGTGGCGATGGCCATCGAAGGCTGGAACCGCTATTTCGTCCGCCAAAAAGGCATCGAGCGCAAGGTCCTGCGCTTCATGGGCAAGCTGCCGGAGCACGTCCATCTGGGAGATCCGCGCTACAATGTGATCAGCTGGGACAGCCGCCTGATCGCCGGCGCCGCTTACGAAAGCCAGGCTTCCGACCCGGCCACCGGCAAGCAAAGCCACAGCATGATCTACATGCCGGCGGCATGGCTGGAGATCGGCTCCACCTACTGGAAGCGCGGTGTCTCCTCGGATCCGGCCTCCAAGCTCCCTGGCAAGCTCCGCACGCGCAAAGCACCTTCCGCGCTACTGAAGCATGCGTGCGCCCGCGACCTACGCGAAGCGGCTGCCCTCCTCGCCTCCGGCGCGGTGAGTACTGCTTCGACCGAAGAGGAGATCAAGACTTTTGCCAAGGAGCTTGCCCGCGGCACCCTGTTCCATGAGCTCGGTCACGCGCTAGGCCTTGCCCACAACTTCAAGGGCTCGCTGAGCTTCGACAAGGATCGCGCCGACACGATCTTCTCGACGTCGATCATGGACTATAACAATTACGAGTCCGAGCGTCAGGCCTTCTTCGGCGCCAAATCCTCCGAAGGCCCGCTGCTCGAGTATGACCGCCAGATCATCAGCACCTTGTACAACCAGGGCCGCGATATCTCTGAAAGCGATCCGGTCGTGCCCGCCTGCGCCGATGCCGAGGCGGATTTCGAAGAGGGCCAAGTCGACCCCCTCTGCATCCGCTATGACATCGAAAAGGATCCGACCCTCTCGGTGGTCACCGCGTACAAGCGAGTCACCGAGCTTTCGCTCGAGGGCCGTCCGACCGAGCTGACCTTGGCGGAGGCGCTTCCCCGCGTTCCGCGCCTGGCGCTCGAGGACTCCCGGATCGAGAAGATCCAGACCAAGGAGGACTTCCTGGCAGCGGCCTCCGAAACCGCCGCGTCGCTCAAGGGGGCGATCCGCTTCTTCGTACAGTCGAGCTCGGCCTCGCTCGCAAAGACAGCCGCAACGAACGTGAAGTCGCTCCTCGTCTTCGACGAATCGGCCCTCCCCGAAGGCTATGACGCCGCCGCGATGCGCGAGCGCGCTTACCAGGGCGTCCGCAACACGATGGCCCTGACGGTGCTCCCGGAAAAGGTCAAGACCTCGATCTCGGCGGCCCTGCAGCTCACGCTCGACCGCCTCTCGCAGGCGCCGTACGCGCGCTCTCTGGGTTCGACCGAGACCTCGGCTCTCCTCAAGGAAGTCGGCGCCAAAATCGAAAAGTCCGTGATCTCGCTGGAGACGGATCCGGTCAATGGTCTCCCAAAAGCCCGCATCTACGTGCTCAACGCCCTGATGCGCCATGAAACGGTACCCTTCTACCTCGGGGGCAAAGACTCGCGGAGTGCCAAGGATTACGAGACCGCCATCGTGCAGCTCGTGTCGGGAATCGCCGGAGACACCCTGCGGACCGCGGGAGAGCGGATCGCCGCCACCCAGACGCTGACCACCTACTCCGGACGCCTCACGGCCGAAGGCGCGCTCCGCAAGCTGCGCACGCAGGTCACCGCCGAGCGCAAGAACGCCCGAGACAATGACTCGCGCGAGCTCGCTGAGCAGCTCTTGGACATCCTTCGCGTCGCGGGCAAGTGATCCGGAGTCACTAGGATCATCAGCAGTTGATCCGAAGAGGCGGTCTGTCGATTACGGGGCGTTCAGCGCTCCTGACAGGCCGCCTGTTTCGTTCTTACATAGAGTCTATTTTTCGCCGCATTCAGCGGATCTGGCACCACGGGAGCAATGGATTCAATGCGATCAAACACGGCTTCCGTGCCATTGATAGGACGAGTCAGGCTGACCGTAGCCTTGACATAAAGATTCGCGAACGTCAGAAGCCGGTTCTGTTCGGTAATGCCCGTAGCCGCGAACACCGTTTGAGAATTCGAACCCTCGGCGACGATAATTCGAATGTCTTCGCCGCTCTTACGCACTACACCGGTGACTTCATAGAGTCCGCAGGCCCAGGCGCTCGACGCGTTCAGCAGACTGATCACGAGCAGACTACAGAGTGAAATCACTGCAGGCATTTTTCTTGGGCGCTTCTTTAGCGTATTTCTCATAGGTAGCTTGATAGATTTTTTTCTCTTCGGCTCCGATTTTTTCCGCGATATCGCCTATTTCCTGGGTACTGCGGACCATTTCCCGGAATTTCTCGGAGTAATTCTTCAGCTCCGGATGTTGCGACAGAATCTCCGCCTTTTTGGCGCCGATCTGCTTCCAGTAGCTCAGGGAAGCCTCGGTGCGAGCGCGCCAAACCCTGCCCATGGGAGTATCACCACCGGCCGCGGCGACCCTTTCAGTGAATTCTTGAATGAGCGCGTCCGCTGGAGCGGCGAGAATCTCGCGCCAGGTCAGATCCTCTTTCACGATCTGCTTTTCACGCGGTTTGACCGAGGCGGTCGCTAGCGATTTCACAACCTTCCCCTTTCGCCGGGAACTCGCGGCCAGGCCGATTTCCGGCGTGGGAGCCGACTCTCCGGAGATTGTCTCCCGACGATCGAGGAGATCCATCTGACCCCCAAGAGCGCGAGCAAATTGGTCTCGGAGTTCCAGATATCGTTTACTCAGCGCCCGAAGATTGCGCAGATCCGGAAGTTCGGGCGGATTATTTACGTTGTCTAGGATCTTTTCCAGATCGTCGAGCTGGCCCTGCAATGCGCTCCACTCCGTTCGTCCGTCACAAACCAAACTCTGTTTCGATTTGGAAAGTAAGTAATCCGCGATCGGATCAGGGGCATCAGTCTCTCTGGAGAGGCCCATTAAGAATGGATTCGTCGCTCCGTAAGTCTGGCTCTGAACTTT
>CAYXVB010000042.1:18036-24410 GCA_964467785.1 uncultured Bacteriovoracaceae bacterium | reverse complement strand
CTGGTGCTCGCTCGTGCTGGGTCTACTCAGCGGGATCCGGCTTGCCGAAGGATATTTTGGGAGCGGAGCGCTGCTCTTTGCGTTGTCGGGACTTTGCGACGCTTTGGACGGGATGGTGGCACGGGCCACGGGCGTGGCAAGCGATGGCGGCGAAGTCCTCGATGCGGTCGTGGACCGCTATTCGGAGTTCTTTTTTCTGGGGGGACTTGCTTGGTATTACCGGCCCATCCCCGAGGCTCAGTTGCTCTGCTGGCTGGCCCTTTTAGGGTCGTTCATGGTGAGCTATTCCAGCGCGCGGGCCGAGGTGCTCGGAATCGAGCTACCCCGCGGGAGCATGAAGCGGCCGGAGCGCGTCGTCTACCTCACGCTGGGCGCGGCGCTTTCGCCGCTGACGATCCGTTGGCTTGAGTCGTCGGGCGCGCGCGCCGTGCCGCTCGCGCATGCGATGGTGGCTTCGCTCGTGCTGGTCGCTTTGCTATCCAATTACTGGGCGCTCGAGAGGCTTCGGACCCTCTGGTTGGCGGCCCGACGATCGCGGTAAATCAGGTACGCGGGCAGGGAGACGATCGCGGCAAAGAGGCAGGTGATCTCTCCGATCACGGCCAGGCGGCCAAAGCTGACGAAGCCCTGATTGCCCGCGAGCAGCAGCGAGCTGTAGCCCACGATCGTGGTGAAGCTGCACATGAGCACCGCGCCGCCCGTGTAGCGGATGACGTTGAGGATGCTCGCGCCGCCCTCCTCGCGATACCGCTGAAAGACGTTGACGCCATAGTCGATGCCGATGCCAAAGGTGATCGGCAGCGCGATGAAGTTGAGGAAGTTGATCTTGAAGCCGAAACCCAGCACGTAGCCCGCGAGCCAGATCACGCCCAGCGCGAGCGAGAAGAGGATCAGGGTGACGGTCTGGAAATTGCGGAACAGGACGACCACCAGGGCGAAGACGGCGAGGAAGGCGAACAAGGTCGCCTTGGGGCCGTCCACGGTGATTGCTTCGATCAGATCGGAGGCCACCGTGAGCGTGCCAACCACCGGCGGGGATTTGGACACGGCGTCGGCGGTTTCGCGCACATCATGCACGAATTTGAAGAGCTGCGGCCCGCTCCATTGATTGCTGGTGAGCGGCGGCTCGATCAGCACCATTCGGCCGACCTGGCCGTTGGTTTCCGTGAACTTGGAGATCAAGAGCGGCGGCAGGTCGTGCTCGGTGAAACGTCGTTGCGACTCGGGCGTTAAAAATTCGCCCACGAGCTTTTGGTCCGCGGGACTGAGCCGGTGGACCAGCTTGGGGGGCAGGATCCGGCGGATGTCCTTGAGGACTTCGATTTTCTCGGCCTGTTGGGTGGGGACGAAGTCGTCGATCGTCTGCACGGAGGCGATGAGCGAGTCCTTTCCCTGCGAGGCCTGTTTGTCGCGGAGGGCCTGGGCGATCCGGGCCGTGTCCTCGCGCTTGTCGGGCAGGATGACCATGGGAGTGAGGAAGCGCTGAAACACCATGTCGAGATAGCGGCCGTAGTAGGCGCCGCCCGATTCGATCGTCGCCTTGTTGCGCAGACGGGCGAGGTTGGTCTCGAGGATGTCCGGGCTGTAACGGGGGATCATCGCGATCGAGAGCGCCGTGATCGCCAAGGAGATCACCCAGAGTGGAAGCGGAAAGCGGTCGACCAATCGGGCCAGTCGCTCCGCCACGATCGCCTGAGGCTGCTTTTCGCCGGGCTTGACGATGGGGACGAAGCGGTCGATCAGGGTGAGCAGCGCCGGCATCAGCGTGAAGGCGCTGATCCAGCACAGCACCATCCCGATCAGACCGATCACGCCGAACTGCTTGAAGCCGCGGAAGCCCGTCATCACCAGCGAGCCGTACGAAAGGCCGGCCGCTAGCGAGGCGGTCAAGGTGGAGGTGGCGGTCGTCGCGAGCGCGATCTCGCAGGCTTCGGCGTTGTTCTTGCCGTTAACCCGTCGCTCTTCGAGGTAGCGGGCGAGCACGATGATCCCGCAGTTGACGCCGTTGCCGATGACGATCGAACCCAAAAACGCCGAATTGGCGTTGAGATAGCCAACGGCGAAATAGGACACCCCGAACGTCCAGGCCACTCCGAAGAAAAGACTCAGGTTGAGCGCCGTGGTGGCGAGAGCGGATCGGAAAAAGAGCCACATCGCGGCCACGACGGCCGCGGTAACGATCAGGCTCGAAATCGAAAGGTCCTCGATCAAGGCGTGGTGCTCCTCGATCCCTTCTTGAACGCCGCCGGCATAGTTGACCTTCATGTCGGCCGCATAGCGGGTTGGTCCGAGCTCCTGAACCGCTTTATCGACTGCATTTTTAAGAAGTTCGGAGGTGTTGCCGCCAAAGCTGCCGCCTGGCTTGTTGATCAGGACGATACGGACCTGGCCGTCCGGAGTCGCGTAAAATCCGTCAGGAAAGCGCTCGTAGGCGCCGGCGCGCCCGGAATATTTCTGGCGCAATGCGAGAAAGTCGAGCTTGGGCTCGGGAATGTCCTCGGCGCGGAAGATGTTGAGCGGGTTGTAGAGCTCTTTTTCGTATTCGATGCGATCATGGATGTAGTCGCGGACTTTCTTAAGGTCGCCCAGTTCCATGTAGAGGGCCTGGCGCGCCTTGAAAAACTGAAGCTCCTTGCTGATCTCGTACTCGATCCCCGCCGAAATGTTGCGAGGCAGGGTTTTAAGCTTTTTGACCAGATCCACCACGAAGCGCTTGCCGGCCGCGGAGTCGGTGGTTCGGATCACTACACCCAGGTTGTCGATGGACTGGAGACGTTGATTGACCTTATTGAGGTCGATGACGCTCCGTGCGGTTGTCGGAAGGAGTTCCTCGAAGTTCGTTCGGAGGTTCTTGTAGAGCTGAACCGTGTAGTAGCCGCCCGCGATGGCCATCCCCGTTCCGAGGAGGGTCACCCAAGGGGCATGACGAACGATGAATCGTGCAAAAGCGCGCATTTGAAACCTTGAGTTTAGCCGGTTTATGGTCTTAACTAAAGCCACTGTGGACTGGTCTAAGATAATCCAATCTTCTATCACCATCTTGGGAGATTTTTCGCTCTTTGTTTTCGAAACGCTCCGGTCGGCTCGGGGTTTTTGGAAGCGAAGGGGCTTGTTTCTCCGTCAGTGCGAATTCATCGGCGTCAGCTCGCTCGGCGTGAATCTCGTGGCCGGCCTCTTCCTGGGCGGAGTGATGGGATATCAGTTGTACGTTTCCTTTTACCGTTTCGGGGCCGAGGCCCTGGTGGGGGGAAGCGTGGGCGTGGCGATGTTCCGCGAGCTTGGCCCCGTGATGGCGGCCATCATGGTGACCGGGCGGGCCGGAGCCGCCATGGCGGCCGAGATCGGAAGCATGCGGCTTTCCGAGCAGATCGATGCGCTCGAAGTGATGGCCGTCGATCCGATCGAGTACCTGGTCGTTCCGCGTGTCGCGGCGGGCGTACTGATGCTGCCGTTGCTGGCGGTGTTTTTCACGGTGATCGCTTCGGTGGCTTCTGCGTTGGTCGCTTGCGGAGTGATGGGGCTGGACTACCAAGTCTACTGGTATCAGTTCACCAAAGTGGTCGACGCGATTGAAGTGACCCATTGCCTGGTCAAGGCGGCCGTCTTCGGATTAGTGCTGACTTGGATCGGCTGTTTCTGCGGATTTCGCGCCTTCGGAGGAGCTCGCGCCGTGGGCTCCGCCGCGCGGAATACGGTGGTCGCAAGCTGCTTGACGATTCTTCTCAGTGATTACATTCTGACTTCTCTTTTGCCTTTCGGATTTTCTGTGATGAAAGTGGTGACCTAGCCTTATGCATACAACCGATTCGACTCATTCCACGCGGTTTAAAGTGGGGATTTTTACGCTGATCGGCTTGATGCTGATTGGCATCACCACAGTGGTGGTCAATGACAAGCCTTACTGGTGGCGGAGTTGTAAACCCGTCATGATCAGCGTGGACGACGCGACCGGACTCAAGACCAAGTCCGCGGTGCGCTCATTGGGTCTCGAGATCGGCTATCTGAGCACGGTGGTGCTCTCGGAAACCCATGTTCAGCTCGGAATTTGCATTACCGAGAAGGTGGAGGTCCTTCCTCAGACTCGGGCGTACATCCGGGGCGAAGGCTTCCTCGGGGACAAGTTCGTGGAGCTCAAGCCCATCAAGTACGTTGGCCCGATGCCGGATATGGGCACGATCCAGCCTGCCATGACCGGCACTCCGGTCCAGACTCCTTCGGTCGTTCCAAGGCGCTCCGAGCGCTCTCCGGGATCCGCCGGTTCTGTTCCGGGCTACGCGATTTCGGAGCCGGTTTCCGCCGCTTCGTCCGCGGCCGCTTTTGCGGTTTCGTGGATTTTCGACGCGATTTTGCCCCAAGCGCTTGCGGCCGAGGACGCGGCCAAGACCCAGCAGATCCCGGTGGGCGAGGGCTCCCAGGACATGACCAAGCTCGTGAACCGCGTCGACTCATTGGTCAACGAGATGACCAATCTGACCCAGAACCTCAAGACGGCGATCAACCCCGAGGATCTGCGCGCGACGATGAAGCAGCTCAACCGCACCCTCGAAAACGCCTCGCGCACGCTCGCGCCCGAAGGCGGCCTCACCCAGACCGCCCAGCGCACTCTGGCCAAGCTCGAGGACGCGATCGAGCAGCTTCGTGACCAAATGACCCGGGTCAACCAGGGCGAAGGGTCGGTCGGCAGCCTTCTCAATGATCCTTCCTACGCGGACGAAGTCCGCCAGATCCTCAAAAACGCCAATCGTCTGCTCTCGAAGGTGGGCGACGTCCGCTTCAACGTCAACGTCGGCGCCGAAAAGATCATGGGCTACGACAGCGGCCGCGCCTGGTTCACGCTCGGCATCTGGCCCTCGAAAGACCGCTACTACCTCCTTGGTGTCTCGCAGGATCCTCGGGGACGCCGCAGTTCGCTGACGACTACTACGACCGTGGGCGGTGTGACGACGACGACGCAGTCCTCGCAGACGGAGTCGACTGGCATCCTCTTCGAAGCGATGCTGGGCAAGGTCTTCTTTAACAACCGCCTGGATCTTTCGCTGGGCGTGCTCCATAACGACGGGGCGCTGTCAGCGATGGTGAACCTCGGCCCCACGGGGCAAGAGGAGCAGTTCCAGATTCGCGGGGATATCTACTCGCGGACGGACAGTCCGGTCGACGGCCGCCTCACCGCGATCATCCATCCTTGGCTGACGACTTACATCCGAGGCGGTATCGAATCCTTCCGCACGGTCAATGGCACGTTCCCTTTCTCGGTGGGCGCGGGCTTGTCCTTTGACGACGAGGATATCAAACTGTTGTTCGCGTTCCGTTAAGCGCATGTCCCGCGGCGCGGGAGAACCAGGGGGGGGGGCGGTGCGAAGTACAAATGCAAGGGCATTGGCGGTCGCGGCGCTTGCGGCGGGTCTAACAGTACTTACGGTGGCAGGTGCATCCGTCGCGTCGGCACCCACACCCACACCTTCAGTCACGCCCTCGGCCTCTCCGGTGCCGTCGGTCCTCCCGTCCGGAGATCTCGCTGCAGGTCCTTTTGGAAGCATCGCCGCGCATCTTGAGGAGCGAAGCCCCTGGAGTGGGTACCTGTCGGAAGGGGGATACGGCCTGACCATCCGCGCGCAAAAGATTGGTACGCGCTGCCAGGAATGGAGCCGGGCGCTGGTCTCCCCGGCGATGGCCGCGGACCATGGCGCGGTGTTCGTCTCGCTGACGATCAAGGATGCGCAGGCGGCCGAGTGGCAGGATCGATGGCTCGGGACCTGGAAGCATTTCGGGCCGTGGAGCCGCGACGAGTTGCAGATGATCCGCGAGTGCGATCAGGCACCCTGCCGAGTCAAGGTCAGCCACCCCGAAGGCAAGCGCATGGATGCCGCCGGAGAGTCCGGCAGGCTTGTTCTTTTTCGCGATCTCGTTGGGGATCGGGTAGCGCATTATCTCAAAACCGAGGAACGGCTCGAAACCGAGGTCCCGGGAAAGCCCATCGAGCCATGGGCGTTCCTGGAAGGCAAAGGATTCAAACCGACGGCGCTCAAGCGCCCGGCCTCGCCTTCGCTTTGGGTGCGCCAGTTCCGCGAAAAAAAGGACGACGAGGTTCAAATCCGGCAGGTCGTCGACCTTCGGACCGCGATCAAGGCAGATGCTTCGGAGGCCGCGCTCTGGATCCGCGACATCTATTCGGATCATTTCTTTGACAGTTGGGGGGAGTTCCTCCACGTGGCCTGCGGTGCCGATGGCACCGGAGCGCTCGTTCAGGTGCTTTTTCTGGAGGTCGACCTGCTCAAGAAGACCGATCTTCTGACCCGGATCGCGCGCGGCAAGATTCGCTCGAGCCTGGAAGAACGCGGTCGCGCTTATCAGGAAGCCGAGCTCAAGACGCTACT
>CAYXVB010000042.1:11221-18026 GCA_964467785.1 uncultured Bacteriovoracaceae bacterium | reverse complement strand
GGGAAAAGTTGGAGCCCGCGAAGAAGGCCGAATAGATCGCGGCGCAGTCAGTCCTTAGCGACGGATCCACTCCACGAGCCGATCGATATCGCCGTCGTGTAACCGCACCTGGCTTGCGAGCTCAGGCGGAAGAGAGACGCCTTGGCTTCCGAGCCCACCTAGCACGATACGACCCGTGTAGAGCGGATGCGCGGCCAGCAGCGTTCGAATCAGGCTCGTAACATCGAAAAGTTGGTCGTGCATCGAGACGGAGATTCCAAGCAAGCGGGGCTTGTCCTTGGCAATCGCTTCGGTCCAGGCGGAGTCTCCGGAGCCGTGGGCGGCGACCAGAGAGCAGGATACTCCGCGCTTGCTCAGTGCGAGGAGCATGAACTGCGGCCCAAAAAGATGGTGATTTCCGCTCGTGCCGCCGAGCAGGATGTCTGGCGGGGACGTGCGCGCTCCCGAACTCGAGCGGTCGAGTTCCTCCTTTGTCAGGATGTCGAGAAGGTCGCTCACCATGAGGGAAAACTTCTTTTCCTCGCGCTCGGTGAGCTCCTGGTCCTGCCAGGCCTGACCGATCCGGTAGAGGAGCGGCTGGATCGCGCCGATGAGCAGGTCCGCCGGGGCGATGCCGAGCGCGGTGGCCCGGGCGTGGATGCTGGACGCGTTCAAGGTTTCGCCTTTATGTGCGCGGGTCCAGAGGTCATTGTAAAAGGCCTGGATCGGCTGGATCGACTTCGGGCTCGGGGGGGCGCTGGTCTGGAGGCTGGCGCGGCACGAGGTGCAGATTCCATGGGTCAGCTGGTAGTCGTCGAAGGGAGGGGCTTCGCCGATATAGGACTGACAAAACGAACACCACCGGATCATCCGTTCGCCCTCCTATCTGACTTGATTGTCAGCCAAAATACAGTGCGCGCCTAGGTCTATTTATAGAAACGCTGGGCTTGGCCGGCTGTCAGGCGCTTGGCGCCCGCCTATTGATTGAGATAGGCGTGGATCGCGTCGATGTCGTTCTTAAGTTGCGGCAACGCCTGCATGGCATGAGTCGCGCGCCTAGGCTTGTAGCCGGCCGGGTACTCGGCGCGCAGGATGCGCGCTTCGAGCAGCTCCCGTGAGGAGCCCCAGACCTCCGGTCCCACGCCCCCGGCTTTTTTGGGGTCGGAGTTATGGCAGGAGGTGCACTGGGCTCGATAGACGGAGCGGCCTTTTTGACGAAGCTCGGCCTGGGGATCCCCCTGCGTCGAGGAGACCTCCGTGATGTCTTTGGTCTCGCAAGCGGAGAGGGCGAAGAGGAGGACGGGGAGGAAGAGAGTCAAGAGGCCCGCGCGCGCAAAAATACTTCGTTTGATCACGGCGGGCCTCCTCGCTCTGTATTACTTGAGCATCAGCTCGGTGACCACGTAGAGCACGAGCGTCAACACAAAGCCCATGTGCACGACGCCTTTGACCGAAGCGATCGGTCCAAGCTTCTTGCCTACGAGGGCATTGCCTTCGAGCGCGCCGACGATGATCGCGACGATCAGCGCCAGGCCGCCAAACTTGGCTTCAGGACCGACCTGGAGCGGAAGGTGGGAGGCGGCGCCCATGAAGAACAGCATCGGGATCGAGAACAGCGTGTTGGTGCGCGAAGCCAGCGTGGCGCGGGCGCCGGCGTCTGCCGCGTTGGGCAGGGCCTGGCCGCCTGAGGCCACCTGGTTGGCCGAGGCCATGACGATCTTCTGTTTCGGCCAGATCACGAACCACACGTTGGCCCACATGAGGAGGCCGAGCACGGTGCCGATCAGGATAGCCGCGCCCCAAGAGGTTGCGAACAGACCGAAGCCGTCGCGGTGACCGCGCGCGCCGAGGATCAGCAGGCCGGTGAACATGGTGAACATGGCGCCCCAGCGGAACCACCAAAGGGCTTCAGGCACGATGTTGCGGATGACGGTGCTCTTGGTAGCGGCGTCCGCTTTACCGAAGACCGACATCTGGGTGAAGTTGAAGTAGTAGAGATGGCCGATCCAGATCACGCCGAAGAAGAAGTGAAACCAGCGGAGCAAGAACAGCACGCCATCGAGGCTAAAAAGAGCGAAATCCATCATTTCCTCCAAGTGGATTGGCAAATATTGAAATTTGTCAGATTTGGAGGTGACCTTAGCACGCTCGTTTGGCGGGCCAAAGCGGATTTCGTGGGTCGTATATGGGCGAAAGTTGAATTACGCGGCGCGTGATTCGCCGGTTTTCGCGATATCTTTGAGGCCCTGAAGCTGTTCCTTGGAGAGGGCTCGGACAATGTCGACGAGGATGACGACATTGGATTCGATCTTGCCCATGCCCAGGACGAAGCTCATTCGGGTCTCGTCGCCCATGACCGGCGCCGGCTCGATCTGTTGGGCTCCGAGGTCGATCACGCCGGTCACCGCATCCACGATCATCCCGACCTGGCCGCTGTCGCCTTCGATCACGATGATGCAGGTGTTGCGAGTGTGCGGCGCGGCCTCGAGGTCGAACTTGAGGCGCAGGTCCACCACCGGGATGACTTTGCCACGGAGGTTCATCACGCCGGCGACGAAGTGAGGGGTTTGCGGGACGGGGGTGATGTCCGCCACGCGGTTGATCTCGCGCACGGTGCCGATCGGCACGCCATAGGCCTGACTCTTGAGCATGAAGGAGAGGTACTGGCCGGGTTTGGCCTGACTGGAAGGATTGGACTGCAGATGACTGGTGTTCTGACTCATATTCGTTCCTTTGGGTGGATCAGAAGCCGTCGGTGGTTCCGACTTTTCCGGTATCGCCTGACTCGTCCATGTCAAAGGGAATCAACTCCTCCGCCTTGGAGGAGGACTTGGGGGCGGAGGCGCTCTTTCCGCCTTCGTGCACCTCGAGCTTGGGGCGGCCCGGCGCTGGCTCCAGAGCAGCCGACGGAGCGGGTGCGGACGTCGCGGACTTGGTGGACTTGGCAGGTTGGGTGACCTGAGGGTGCTTCTGCGCGCGGGAGGGCGTGACGGACAAGCCACCGTTGACGATCAGGGAGAGCTGCGCGACGAGCTCGCGGAGCGAATCAGCCTGGCTAGACATCTCCTCGGAAGTCGCCGCGACTTCTTCGGACGCGGCGGCGTTTTGCTGCGTCGAGGTGTCCAGCGCGTTCATGGCTTTGGAGATTTGCGAGATGCCATTGGCCTGCTCGGCGCTGGCAGTGGCGATCTCGTTGTTGAGGTCGGAGACCTTCTTGACCGAGGTGACGATGGTCTTGAGAGCGTTGCCGCTATTGTCGACGATCTTGCTGCCGCGGTCGATCTTGGACACGCTGTCCTGGATCAATGCGGTGATGTCCTTGGCCGCGGACGCGGAGCGCTGGGCGAGCCCGCGCACCGCTTCGGCGACGACCGCGAAACCCTTGCCCTGTTCGCCGGCGCGGGCGGCTTCGACGGCCGCGTTGAGCGCGAGCAGGTTGGTCTGGAACGCGATGTCGTCGATGACGTTGATGATCTCCTCGATCTTCTTGGAGGATTGGGAGATCTCCTTCATCGATTCGATGAGGTTGCGGATCTCGCGCTCGCCCTGCGTGGCGGCCTCACTGCTGGTCTGCGAGAGCGAGGAAGCCTGTTTGGCGTTTTTGGCGTTGAGCTGCACCATGCTGGAGAGCTCCTCGATCGAGGAAACCGTCTCCTCGAGCGAACTGGCCGACTCGGTGGCTCCGTTGGAGACTTGCTGGGCCGCGCCCGAAAGCTGCGTGGCGCCCTGGAGCACCTGTTCGCCGGACATGCCGATGCTCTCGGTGATCGAGGCCAGCTGACGCGACAGGCGCCAGGCGATGAGCAGGCCGAAAAAGGCGGTGGCTAGCGTGCCGGCGATGCCGAGGATCCGGATCATCCAAATGGAGCGTTCGGCATCGGCGACGTCTCCCGCGGCGTCCTTTTCGATCTCTTCGATCCGCGCCTTGCGCATCTCGCCTAGGGCTTTGGAGATGATCGCGGCATTGGGTCTGAGCTGGGTCGAGATGCGGGTACGGGCCGCCTCATTGTCGTTTTGGGTGCCTGCCTCAAAATGGCGGATCACCTCTTTGAAGATGACATGGAATTTGGCCCAAGATTCGGCCGCGGGCTTGAACTGTTCCTGGGACCGAGAATCCTGAACCGTACGGAGGAATTCGTCCCGATTGAACTCAAAACGCTTGGCCTGATCTTTGGAAGACTGGATGTAGCGGCTCCGCTCTTCGGCGTTGGTCAAATCGGCCGTATAGGCGGTCCACAAGTAGCGGATGATGCCGTTGATCGCGGAATCCATCTCGCCGGAGTGCTCGACGAATTGTTGATTCACGTTCACGGCATCTTTCAACGAATGCTCCAGGGAATAGAGACTTCGGTCGGCGGTCCAGATCAAGCCGCCCACGACCGCGGTAGGGATGGCGATCATGATCAGAAGTTTTCCGCGGATGCCCTTTGTCCAGCTACTCATTCTTCTGTCCTCTTGTTGATGTCCGGTGGAAGGTCACTCCCCACCCAATTGCGCACACGCCTGAATGGCTCTTGAGACTTTTCGGAATCCGGTAAAAAAATTGTAGGGACTTAAGAGTCTCTCCAAAAACTGAAACAGTACGCTGAGTCAAAGCTGTGTCTCCATTGACCTGGCGAGGAGACTCAATCAGAGGGTTGAGTAATAGCTGATTGAGCCGATAAGATAATTGCTATGAGCGACTTCACACGAAACTTCGGATTTAAGACGTTTACGGCTGTGATGGTTTTGTTCTGGACCTTGGCTCCGCTGGGCCGGGCTACGGGAGAAGGGGGCCACGCCAAGCGCCCTGTGACCGAAGCACCGGCATTGAGGGACTCGGTCAAACAGGTCGCTGCCGAAAAAAGTCTGGCCGAGCAGCGCGCGCTCAAGGGCGTGACCTCGGCGAGCGCGATGAAGCCCGTCAAGCGCAACCGCGCTCCGGCGTCGGCGCCTCTGCAGCTCCAGCCCAACACGGGTCCCGATGCCGGAACGGCCAATACATCGCCAGAGAAGGCGGCGCATCGGATCTCAAATTGATTTGAGCGTATCCTTGAGCACCGCCGCCAGATGGTCCGCCACGACGCGCACTCGTCGCGGTACGGGGCCTGACGACGGCAGGACCAGGTAAATCGGGAGCTTTTCGCCATCCCACTGCGGCAGCACCCGAACCAGCTTGCCCGAATCGAGCTCATCTTTGCAGGTCACGTTGGGCATGAGTGCGATGCCGCCAGCGTCGAGAGCGAGCTGGATGATGCTGCGCGCGTGATTGCCCGCGAACCGGGGACGGATGGTGACCGATTCAGTTCGTGCACCCGGTCCGGAACGCGTGAGCTTCCAGCGGTGCACCTGGGCCTCGGGCAGGAACTCCAGGCAGTCCTGGCTGGCCAGATCGGCTGGCCCTTGGAGTCGAGGCGCGCGCTCGAGGTAGCGTGGAGAAGCCACAAGCACCATCGCCACTTCGCCGAGGCGGAGCGCGCGCATGCGGCTCGCGGGCAGGCGGCCCGCGCGGACCGCGATGTCGTAGCCCTCGCGCACGAGATCGATCACGTCGTCGGTGAAGTTGAAGTCAAACGAGAGGGCAGGGTACTTGCGCGCCAGCGCGCGGATCTCGGGAGAGACGAGAAACTGCCCCACGTCCTCGGGAGCTGTCAGCCGGACCTGGCCCGAGATCTGCTCGTCGGCGCCCTGCAGGCCGCGGCCCGCTTCCTCGATCTCGCGCACCGCTCCCGCGCAGCGGTCGTAAAATGCCCGTCCGGCTTCGGTGAGCTTGAGACTGCGCGTGGTGCGCAGGAGCAGCCGCGTCCCAGAGCCGCTCTCGAGGCGGCTCACTCCGCGGCTGACCGTGGATTTGGGCAGCTTGAGCTGCTGGGCCGCCCGCGTGAAGCTTCCCAGCTCGACCACTTTGACGAAGATCCGGATCAGTTCGAGGTCCATGTGTGCTGTTCCCTTAGTGGAACAGTGTAGTTCAATAATCGCGTCTAATCAACAAAGTCGAAATGGGCGATCCTGACTTCATCGCGAGACACTTCGCACCGAGCCACAACCCACTCAGGAGACTTCCATGAAAACCGCCCAGAACAGTTTTTTCGCCCTTGCCACCGTCGCCCTTTCCGCCCCCATCCTGGCACTCGCCGCCGACCGCATCGAGCCGGGAAGCTACGCCATTGACCCGATGCACACCAAGGTGGGCTTTGAAGTGCCGCATCTGGTGATCTCTTCGGTAGAGGGTCGCTTCAACGCCTTCTCGGGCGAGCTCCAGGTGCCCGCCAAGGTCGAGGATTCCAAGCTCACGGCCACGATCGAGACGTCATCAGTTGATACCGGGATCGGGCAGCGTGACGAGCACCTCCGCAGCGCCGATTTTTTCGACGCTAAGAAATATCCCAAGATGACCTTCCAGGCCCGCAAGATCGCCATGGACGGTAATGCGATGAAGGTGACTGGCGATCTGACGATCAAAGGCAACACGCGCCAAGTCACGCTGGATGGCCGTTATCTCGGCGCCGCCAAGGACGCCTATGGCAATCAGAAGATCGCTTTTACCGCCTCCACCAAGATCAGCCGCAAGGACTTCGGCCTGACTTGGAACAAGGCTGTTGAAGCCGGCCCGGTCGTCGGCGATGAGATCACGATCTCGCTGAAGGTCCAGGCTGCCAAGGCCCAGGCTCAGGCCAAGAAGTAAGCGCAGCGAACCGATAAATCCCAGGGAGAATATTGTCATGTCTAAGCTTTATTTGATCGTCGGTGCATCCGGCACCGTGGGTTCTCAACTGGCCTCGGGACTTCTCAGCTCCGGCGCGCGGGTTCGCGGCATCACCAGCAAGCCGGTTTCCGCCAACGCGTC
>CAYXVB010000042.1:0-11121 GCA_964467785.1 uncultured Bacteriovoracaceae bacterium | reverse complement strand
GGGCAGGTCCGCCAACGCGTCGGGCAGGTCCGCCAACGCGTCGGGCAGGTCCGCCAACGCGTCGGGCAGGTCCGCCGACGGCATCGAGTGGGTGCAGGCGGACCTGGCCAGCGGCAAGGGAGTGTCGGAAGCGTTTGAGGGAGTGAGCCGCGCGTTCCTGCTTTCGCCTCCGGGCTTTGCGGACCAGTACCGGATCCTCTCGCCACTGATCGCCGAGGCGTCCCGCCGCAAGCTCGAAAAGGTCGTGCTCATGACCGCGATGGGCGCGGATGCGAATCCCGACTCGCCGATGGGGAGGGCGGAGCTCGAGCTGGAGCGCACGGGCCTGCGCTACAACATCATCCGGCCCAACTGGTTCATGCAGAACTTCCATACGTTCTGGCTTCCGGGCATCCGCGATCAGCGCAAGATCCTCCTGCCGGCAGGTCGCGCCAAAGTCAGCTTCATCGATTCCCGCGACATCTCAGCCGTCGCGCAAAAGCTGCTGGAGGAAGTTGGAAACGACGCGCTGGCCAACCAGGCTTTTGTCCTGACGGGTCCCGCGTCCATCGATCATGACGAGGTCGCCAGGGCGCTCGTCGTAGCCACGGGCTTGCCGATCCGTTACGAGGAAATCGAGCCCAAGGTCTTGGGCGACGGAATGAAGGGGGCGGGTGTGCCCGCGGATTACGTCGATTTTCTCCTGCTCATCTTGGGATACCTGCGCGAAGGCTATAGCGCCGGCCTGACGGATTCCGTGCGCCGGATCCTCGGGCGTGAGCCGACGGACATCCACAAATACGCTCGCGACTTCGCTCGGTCGTGGGCCTGATGTAGGGCGAGCACCCTACAATTGCGGCCTATTCGTCGGAACTCTTTGGGCCTCTTGGCTCGACCGGTGCGCTGGGCCCTGGTGGAGACGTTAAGAAAAGAATAGCCCGCAATTGTAGGGTTCAAACCCTACATTTCAAGAATTTCCTGGATCATCTGAGTACAACAAGCCGCGTGCAGGAAATAAAAAGGCCGGGAAATCCGCTGAGGGTTTCCCGGCCTGAGTTTTTACTGAACGAACCTTACTGCCCGAACGTGTAAGTAGCCGATGCACCGGCTTGCGGAGCCTTGGAATCCTGAGTGCCGCCGGACTTCTGCGTCGCTTTGGAAAGGCAGAGATTGAAACCGGCGTCCGCCTGCTTGAGAATTCTTCCGTTCTCGTCCGTACAGGTCGATTCCAATTTCACCCTTTTTGAGGCTGAACTGGCTTTTTCCGGCAAAATCTGCGTGCTCGTGTTCTTGAGCAGCTCGGCGGCCCCTCCGCCTTCCGCAAAAGCGGCGGGCGCGAAAACTAAAAATGCGATCGGCAGCAGGTAATTCACGCGCGAGCCTTTTGCCAGAGGTCGCAGAAGCCCTTGTAGTTGGCGGCGACTGCAGCCGAGGCTTGCTCGCGAGTCATCTTGCCGTCCTTGACCGCCTTGAGCGGTTCCCAGAAGATCGTGCGGCCGACGGCAAAGCCGATGAGGCCGGGGACCTTGGCGGCGGTCTGGAGCCAGTGCTTGACCTTTTCGGCGTTTTCGCCGCGGCCGAGCACGATGACGCCGACATTGTCGCGGCCGCCGACGCGGGCCTGGGCCGCCACCTTGCGGGAGTCGGCTTCGGTCTCGATGCCTTCGAGCTTCCACACGTCGGCTTCGATGCCGAAGTTCTGAAGCTGCTGCATGGCCTGGATCATGAGGCCCGGGCGCAGGTCATGGTCGTATTTCTTAACGTCGCCGCCGCACTTGGCAAGCTGCTCCGGCGTGGCCGGAACGAGCAGTTCGAACATGAACTTGTTGCCGTGCGAGTGGCAGTAGTCCGAGAGCTTTTTGAGGCGCTCGGACTGGCGCTTGTTCAGGGTGGCGTCGCCTTCGGGGTTATAGCGGACCAGCACCTTGACAAAGGTGGGCTGGTACTTATTGATGTGGGCGCCGAACTCCGCGCCATACTCGAAGTCGAACTCGTCCTGGCCGGACTTTTCGGCCGGGCAGGCCGTCATAAAGCCGCCTTTGTGGGCTTCGAGGAGGATGTCGTTGCCGAACTGCTCGTCGACGAGGATGCCGGCCTTGTCCTTCGGCACACCTTGCTTGATGGCCATGAGGAAGCCGTCATAGATGATATTTTTATAGGAGGCGATTTCCCGGGTTTCCTCAGCATTGGGTTGACGGCCCTTGATGCCGAACAGCTTTTCCTGGAACGAACCGCGATGATCGAAAGGCATGATGAACATGTCGCGGGTAAAACCGAGATCTTTGTGAGCCATTTTTTTGATCTCCTCATAGAGAGAGTTAGAACTCAATTTCATTCGGCGTAACAAGCCACCGAAGCCAAGTCAACATTTGACGTGCCTGATTGCCTTCTTATAAAAGGGATTCATGGCACTGAGCACTCAGCCTTACAAAGGTACCCGCGATTTTTATCCCGACGACATGCGCATCCGGAAATGGATGTTTGACCGAATGCGCCATGCGGTCGAACGGTACGGCTACCTCGAATACGACGGCCCGATGCTTGAGCCTTTCGAACTCTATGCCGCGAAGACCGGCGAGGAGATCGTCAATCAGCAACTTTATTGGCTGATGGATCGCGGCGAACGAAAAATGGCGGTGCGTCCCGAAATGACGCCCACGCTCGCCCGCATGGTGGCGGGCAAGATTCACGAATTGCCGCGCCCAGTGCGCTGGTACTCGATCCCCAATCTCTGGCGCTACGAGCGTCCGCAGCGCGGCCGACTCCGGGAGCACTGGCAGCTCAATGTCGATGTGCTTGGGGGCGATCCGCTGCTGGCTGACGCGGAGCTTTTGACGCTTTCGTTGGATCTCATCCGGGCGTTTGGCGGGGAGAAGCACGTCGCGATCCGTGTCAACAATCGCCGTCTCATGGACCATCTCTTCGCCGAGACCCTCAAGCTTCCGGCCGAGACCGCGCTCCAGGTGACCAAGGCTATTGATGCTCGCGCCAAGATCGGGGATGAGGCTTACGTCAAGTGGCTCAACGAACTCGGGGTCACCGAGGCGCAGCGGATCCGCATGGAAGAGTTTTTTAAGAGCGATTTCGAAACGACGGCCCGCGAGCTGCCCTGCCAGGGCGTCGAGGAGCTTAAGGCCTTGTTCAAGCTGATGCGCGAATCGGGGGAGATCGACTGCGTGGTCTTCGATCCGACGGTCCTGCGCGGGTTGGACTATTACACGGGAACGGTCTTCGAGATGTACGACACCTCGCCGGAAAACCGGCGCGCGATGTTCGGAGGCGGACGCTACGACAATCTGGTCGGACTCTTTGGCAATCACAAACTCTCGGGCGTGGGCCTCGGCATGGGCGATGTCACGCTCCAAAACTTCCTCGAGACCCACAAGCTGCTCCCGGACTTCGGTCCTCAGGTCGATGTTTTCGTCAGCCTGCCGAAGCTTGAGCTGCGCGGGACCGCGGAGAAGGTCGCGCGCCCGCTGCGCGCGGCCGGGCTCAAGGTGATCACGCCGCTTGAGGCGGGAGGTTTTGGATCGCAGCTCAAACTCGCGTCCAAACACGGGGCGCGGTTCTGTGTCCTGTTTGGCGAAAGCGAGCTGGAGCAGGGACAGGTCGTCCTAAAGAACCTCTTGACCGGTGAACAGAAGGTCGTACCGATGGGAGAGGTGCTCGTGGAGGTTCGAGTCTGAGGGAGACGCCCAGAGGCCGGCCCCTGTCGAACTTTTAGTCAAAAGTTGGGACTTAGACAGGCTCAAATCGCTCAAACCCGATTAAATGGGGGTAGAGTATCCGGAGCGGTCGGCAAGGGATTTGCTTTACTAGTGGGTAGGGGGACTTCCTTCATGGAAAAGCTCATCTACGAACTACGGCCCTACCTGTACTTGCTCCTCTCCGCGTGGTCCATCTACGTCGTGGGTGGATTGACGTGGGCTTCCTTCTTTTCGGGCGTGCTCCTGGCGTCGTCCTTCTGGGTTTTCCATATGCGAATGGCCTACAGAAATGCGCAGCACCTGAAGGAACTGGCCGCTCCGGTCGCCCGGCCGCACGGAAGCTCCGATGTGGCGCTCCATCAGGGCACGCGCGCTGCAAGCTGATTCGGGCATGCCACGCCAGTACATCGATTGTCGGGATTACCCGAGCGAGAACCATTGTAGCTTGAAGATCTCAGGCGAGCCGGACGAAGTCGTCAAAGCTGCTCTTGAGCATGCGATTTCCACCCACGGGGAAAAGGACTCGCCAGAGCTTCGCGAGCAGCTTGCGCGCTCGTTGAAGGAGGAGAAGTTGGAGAGCGGTCGCCCCTTCGGTCTGAACGTCGCTTCGTGAGCGGCGGAGCTCCGCTATTTGCTTTTATTAGGGCAGGGATTGCGGCGCCCCTCAGGCAGCAGAAAATTGCCGGCCTCGAGCGGGCGCCAACCGCGTTTGAGCAGCTCGTCCCAGGCCTTGAGCGGACGCGGGGGCGACGCTTGCGTGTTGAAGAGCAGGCGGTTTCCGTACTTGCCGCAAAGCGGGTCGTGAAGATCCGTTGCGCGGCTGACTTTGCGCCACATCAGAGCCAGCGCGATCTGATAGCGCGGCCCTTGGAAGTAGCCGATTTTGGCGCGCAAGCGTGAGCCGCTAGTGAGCTCAATCGCCCGGTTGGCGCAGCCCAGGCCCGGCGCGTGCGCGCCTTCAAAGCTGATGAGCGTCTCGGGCGAGTCGTCGGAATCGATCAGGCGCAGCGTTGATCCGTCGTCCGAGACCAGCGCGAGCTGATAAAGGCCCGCCGTATCTTTGTCGGTGAGGACGAGATCGGTTTCGAGCTGCAAGCCGAAGTACTCGAGCAGGGCGTCGCCGCGTTCGTTTTTCAGCGCCTCCGCCGGACCGTTTGTCCCGATCGGCAGGAAGCCCCCTCGGAAGTGGCGAGGGGTCGCCATGAGTCGGCTCATGAAAAGCTCAACCGGAAGCTCGCGACCATAGCGCGGATAATCGTCGCTACTCTGAAAGCGCGGTTGTGAAGGGTCGAGCGCGTAGATCTTGCCGCGGATCCCTTGGGTGGACGAGGTTTTGATGGCCTCGTCACCCTGGGCCAGGGGATCGCACACGATCTGGTTTTTGGGATCGGAAGGGAGCGGCGGCGGAGGCGGCACGTGATCCGCGCGATTGGGGCCGGTCATCGGCTCCGACTCCGGCTTGGGCTCTGGTTTTGGTTCGGGCTGATCCATTGGACTTGCGATACTGCTCGGCGATGGCGTACCCGCAAGCTCGGGCGCGGGCCAGGTCACCTCCGGATCGGGCGCGGCAGGATGTGAGCTCTCATGAGTTCCGTCGGTTGCCCCGTCGGTCGACTTCAGCTTGAGGTGATAGGGTTGGCTGCAGCCTCCGAGGGCCACGCTCAACGAGGCGACGCACGCCACCACGCTCAGGCCTGTGATCCATCTGCGCTTTCTTAGCTTCGCGTTCATATCCAATCACCTTCTTGACTCGGAGGTCGGGTGCCTCAGTGCAGCACTGATGCCAGCGCCTCGAATGACGTCAATTCGCGCAGGCACGTGGGTGAACGATTCCGGTCCGCCTTGATCTGCCGAAGTTTTAGACAGCTGTCGCCCCAACGGCAGGGCGCGATCCAGGGGGACGGCGATGCCTTATTAGGCATTTTCAGTTTATTTGCGATCCAGTCCTCGACCTGCCGGAGGAGCGCCGGGACTCGGCTATCCGAGCCAGGCTGGAGGTGATCGCCCTCGACGAGCACCCGGCGGGAATCCGTCGAGGGCGAATTGCGGAGAGCGCTCCAGAGCGAATCACTGGCTTGCCTCGGAACCAGGCGGTCTCCCGCGGCTGTGATCATGAGCACGCGCTGGCGCGGGCGAAGCGCATGTGCGCTCGTTTCCGGGGCGGGGAACGCAAGATAGCTCCAGAGAGCGCGGGCCAGGAGCCAGGCCGGTATCGCGGCGAACCGCCCCAGGCGCGGCTGCCAGAGCTGGGTCAGCCGCGCGCGCGCGGCAAGTGGGATATCGCCGAAGCCATGGATGATCGCGATGCCCGCGACCGCCTCCTCGTCCGCGGCGGCGGTGACCGCAAACGGCGAGCCGAAGCTCGCACCGATGACGTAGATCCGCCGAGGGTCCACGCGGGGGTCCTGTGCCAGCGCGCGGACGAGGAGCCGGATCCCTTCGCGCGTGCGATGGACCATGGCCTTGATCTCCGGCGCGAGGCGGAGCACTCCGGGCAGCTCCCAGCGGCGATCCGCTTCGAAGGGGTAATCAAAGCTGGCCAGGATCGTGGGCGTCCCGGGATGGACGAGATCGAGGACGCCCGCGGCGTTTTCAAAGCCGCCGAAGACGAGCACGGCGGGGACCCGTCGCGGCGGCATGAGTCCGACTTCGCGCAAGCGGGCCTGGATCGTCGAGCCATCCGAGAGTGGGAGCAAAAGCGGCGGGGGAATCGATGGGTCTTGGACCGAGGTGCCCAAGGCAAACGCGGGCGCACCGGCCAAAATACAAAGCGCCGGTAGCAGGCCGAGGCGCGGCAGACGGCGAAACAGGACTGAAATCCATTGCGGCACTGCGCGAGACAAAGGCGACATCGCCCCCAGAGTTTCGCGAATCCGCCGAGGGAGCAAGAGTCCGGAGGCTTTTTTAATTGAGGCCGCTTGATGCCGTGGAAAGCGGCTTTAGGAAGTTCAAGGCGTCGGGAGCGAAGCCACCCAGGCATGCAGCTCGCGGATTCCCGAGCCGATCCAGGCCGGGCGGAGATCTGGGCGGCCGGGCACGGGTTGCTCCATGGCCGCGCGCGGAAAGTTAGTCAGGACGGCCGCTGCGGGAATCCGGCCAACGAGTGCGGCCTCGATCCCCGTGGGCGAATCCTCGACCGCCAGACAGTCCGCTGGCTCCATTCCGAGATGAGCCGCCGCAAAGAGGTAGGGCGCCGGGTCTGGCTTGGGCGGCTGAATGTCGTCGCGCGAAACCACGCAGGTAAAGAAATCAATGAGCCCGAGCTGCTGGAGCGCGGCCTCGAGCTCGCGGCGTTTGGCGTTGGAAACGACCGCCGTCGGGATGCCTTGCTCGCGGAGCCAACTGAGGAACTCGGGCACCCCCGGGTAGGAATGAAGGTCGGTGGCAGCGATCCGGAGATAGAAGTCGTTCTTATGGCGCGCGAGGGCATCGATGTCAAACTGCTCGCGGGTCCAACCGGGTCGAAAAAGATCCAGCACCCGGCTCAGGATCATGGGCGCGGTCTTGCCGACCATGGAGCGGATCAGCGAATCGGTCGTGCCATCGTAGGGAAGCCCGAGCTCGCGGATCAGGAGCTCCCAGGCTTTCCAGTGCAAGGCCTCGCTCGCAACCAGCACGCCGTCGTGGTCAAAAAGGATGGCGCGCGGCCGCTTGTTCTGGTTAGAGTGCATGACCGTTCACTACACCCCGACGTTGGAAAAGGAAACACCTCCGCCATGATCCCCCAGACTTCGTTCGTTTCTGAGATCGAGATCAAACGCGTTTCGCCGGAGGCGGTGCTGCCCACGCGCGCGCACCAGGATGACGCCGGCATGGACCTTTACTCGCTCGAGGACGTGCAGCTCGAGCCCGGGCAAGTCAAGGTGATCCGCACGGGCATCGCGCTCGCGCTTCCGCCCCAACATGTGGGCCTGGTCGCGGATCGCTCCTCGATGGCCAAGCGGGGGCTGAAGACTTCGGGGGGAGTCATTGATGCAGGCTATCGCGGGGAGATCCACATCGTGATGGTGAACATCTCGGGCCATCTCGCGGAGATCAAGCGTCATGAGCGCATCGCGCAGCTATTGATTTTCCCGATCGTCACGCCGGCGGTCAAGGAAGTGGAAACCCTCGGCGAAACGGTCCGCGGGACCAAGGGCTTTGGCAGTACCGGGCGTTGAGCCTGGCTCCGCCTCGCCTGGGCTGGAGAGAGATGAGATGTGGCCCGAAGGGCGAACCTGTTAAACCTCCGGGCCACGGTGTGGAACCCGGTTCCACGGGAGTGGACGGGTGCAATCGGTGTTCCGGTTACGCGGGGGTCGGACGGATCTCAACGTCTTCGCGCGGGTAGTAGCGGTGGGCTAGCGCGATGTGATCGACTTCTTCTTCGGCAATTTTTCGGAAGATCTCGGCGGAGACTGGATCTTTTGATTTGAGGGTTTCGTAAAAGCGGATGCCGGCGCGGCGTCCCTTTTCCTCGGCGTCGGCGATCAGGTGCGCGAACTCGCGCGCGGTCGCGCACTCCTGCAGCGCGGCCCAGAGGTGCTCGGAGACTTCACGCTCCCGCACATCGATGCCGAGCTCGGTCATGCGCTGAAGGATCCACCCGAGGTGGCGGTGCTCGACGCTGGAGAATTCCTTCCAGGCGGCACGAAGCTCCGCCGGCGCTTCCTCGAAACGCTGCGATGCCCATAGAAACGCGTCACGCGCCTGCAGCTCGGCAAAGGCTGCCGAACGCATCCGGTCGCCCATTCCCTCCAGCGTGTGGATGGATCGGGGCGGAAGCGGAAACTGTCCGCGCGCCAGGATCCGGAAGGGCGTCCAGTCGGCGAAGGTCATTGGGGTTTCCCCATTTCGACAATTTTTTTGAATTCAGCCTCGGTCACGGGCATGCACGACAGGCGAGATTGCTTGATGAGCTGGAGGTCCTTGAGCGCGGGGGTGGATTTCATCGCGGCCAGCGTCACGGGGCAGGGCAGGGCCTCAACGGGCGCGAGATCGATCTGCACCCACTCGCCGGGCTTTTTGGGATCGATGTCCGGGTAGGCGCCTTTGATGACCTTGGCGATCCCCACCGCAGCGCGCTCGTCCCCGCTATGGTAGATCAGGGCGAGATCACCGGGCGCGGCATTGCGCAGGTGATTGCGGGCCTGAAAGTTTCGGACGCCGTTCCAGTTGGTTTTCTGATCCTTAAGGAGCTGGTCGAAGCTGTAGGTGCCGGGTTCTGATTTGAAAAGCCAGTGCTGCATGGCACTCGTTCTTAGCAAAAAGGTAGAGCCCGCGCCACCGGGAGTCGACGACGTTCATGCGTGGCGTGACGCTAGCCCCACTTAACGGGGGTAGTAGATTGTGCGTCGCGCCGGCAGTTCGCCAGGAAGCTGCGAAGGCGTGGAGCTCTGGATCTGGGCCTGCGTGGCGCTCAGGGTTCGGTTGACGAGGCTACGGTCGAGCGCGCCATGCGCGAGTGCCACGGCCGGACGAGACGAAGTGGCCGCGTGATGAAGGGCTGCGGCCGCCAGACTACAGGCAACCAAAGCGGTCCAGACGAGCTGGCCATTCCTGTAGCCGGCGGAGTTCTCTGAAAGTCTGGGGTAGCGGTGGTGTTGATGAGCCTTCGTGCTTCGCATGGTCTTGCCGAATTTCCTGCTCCGAGATCCTCTCGGTGAAACTCTCGGAACGTCTTGCTCCGAGAATTTCATTTTAGACAAAAACTTCGCAGCAAAACAACTGTGTCCGCCCCGACACGCAAAATATTTTTCGTACGATCCGCGTCGCCCGCGAGTTGTCGAGAAGTGACGAGCCGGTAAAAGTTAAAGACCGAGGGTTTAAAGTCGGCTTTGTCAAAGTCGTGGAGCAGCGGTGGGAACCCCGGACTGAAGAGGAGATCAGTTCATTCATCGCGGCGTCGCGGCCTCCACTTCGTCCTTGGACTTGGGTGAAACCCTAGGTATTTAATGCAGAATGACGACTTTTTCCGGGCATTTCAGCCCCCTGCAAGGAATGATCGCCGATGCCTGGCGTGAACTGATCCTCAGCGCCGGTGGAACGCCTGCCCGCGCTGGCCTGCGTCTTTGGACTGGCGAGCTGCCCCCGGATCCCGGACCGGAGTGGGCTCCGGACTGGCTTCCGCGCCTGGATGAGGAGCGGAAGCGCCAATGGGCGGAAATCCGGCTGCCGGAGCGCCGCCAAGAGTGGTTGATCGCGCGCGGTTTGGAGCTAGCACTTCGGGACGAAGCCTCTTCATCAGGTACGGAGCCAAGTCCTGGGAGTCTTGGAACTTCTGGGACACTGCTGAGCAGCGTCTCCCACACCCGAGCGGTCACAGGTAAAGGTGGGAGGCCGGAAGCGGGAGTGGTCGCCGTGGCTTACCCCTCGGCCGACAGGATTGCCGGAGTGGGAGTGGACCTGGAGCGCGAAGACCGTTTCATCGATCCACGGATCCGTTCCCGGCTGCTTGGGCCTGATGAAGGCGAACGGGTTCCAGACCTGCTCGATGCCTGGGTGGTCAAGGAGGCTTGCTTCAAATCGGTCCCTGACAACCAGGCTACGCTGCTCCCGGACTACGTGATCACGGCCTGGGACTCCGCCTCGGGTCATGGAAAAGCCAGGGGACCTGCCGGACAGGAATGCTTTTTTTTGCTCTTGCGTCGGGAAGGGTGGGTTATCGCCTTGGCCGTTTCACGGCAGTAGCAGAAATTGCCGGAGCACTTTTCTGGCAATTTCTGCTACCGCGGATCAATCGCTTGTAACTTTTCAATCGGGGGTGAATCCGTTGCTTTGGAACGCACCCACACACGCTCTCGACGAGACTTACTTGGCCACGGAGGCCTTCGCGTCAGCTTCTGAGTCGCATGAAGCCGGAGAACTCGACTGCTGCTCGGCAACTGCCTTGATTTTGCGTTCTGAGACTGCGGGATCGCTACCGAAATGGTTCAAGCCAGCCGAGCCTACGACTTAAAGTGCACTGATCCATCCCAAGGAGGAGACGGCCTTGCGTATCGGACTGTGCCTCAATGCGAGAGTCCGGTTGAGCCTCTCTTTGAGGCCTCGGCGTTCAAAGCTTTTCTGCTGTTGTCTCAAAGCTGAATTAAACGCGATATCAGCTCCTGCAAAGGCTACCGCCCCACTCAGCATCAACCCTTCCTTGGCCCGCTTCGAAGACTCCGTGTTTTCATCGGCAACCGCGCTGGGCGCCGCAAGCAGGGACAATGAAATCAGGGTCAGTTTCAGTCGAACCATCTTGATTCGTTTGTTTTTCATAAGATTCATTTCCTCATCTCTCTGACGTAGAGAGAAGCAGGACTCATGCCGCCACTGGCTAAAGTTTTATTTCAATAGCTTATGTTGACACACTGCCTCCGGTAGAGTGTCAAAGCGTTTGACAACCGTAAACTGGCCCACTACCGTGGGGACGAAGTCCAGAAATCCTGAGTGCTTGAGCGCACTTCGCCCGAAT
>CAYXVB010000041.1:0-24432 GCA_964467785.1 uncultured Bacteriovoracaceae bacterium | reverse complement strand
CAACTCTCCCAGATTTACAAACCCGCTCGGTGAAGCTCCAAAGTTCAAGCCTGCCCGACGCGTGACAGGTACTTTTCGTCCACGGCGCTCACCTGAAGCTGCGCGGCCTGCGTGCGTTCCTGTTCCGCGAGCAGCGTGGAAAGATAGCGCTCCGTGTAGCTCGCGATAATAACGACGATCTTCTTGCCCTTGTTTTCCGGACGTCCCGCCACACGTAACGCGGCTGCGACTGCAGCTCCGGATGAAATTCCCACTGGAATCCCCTCCTCCTTGATAATCCTCCGGGACATGGTGAGCGCCTCGTCGCTGCTCACCTGCTCAATCGCATCGACGAGCTTCGTATCGAGATTCTTAGGGACAAACCCAGCGCCGATACCTTGGATTTTATGCGGCCCAGGCTTGCCGCCTGAAATGACTGGAGATTCCACGGGCTCCACGGCGATCACCTGAAAGGAAGGCTTACGGCCCTTGAGGACCGCGCCCACGCCCGTAGCCGTGCCGCCTGTGCCAATAGCGGAAACCAGAATGTCAACTTGACCGTCCGTATCGCGCCAGATCTCCTCGGCAGTGGTGCGGCGATGGACCTCTGGGTTCGAAGGGTTCTCGAATTGGCTGGGAACATAAACCGACGAATCCTTTTCTTGCAGCTCCATGACTTTGGCGATGGCGCCTTTCATGCCCAAGGGGCCGGGCGTGAGAATCACCTGCGCTCCCAAGAGCAGCAGCAGCGTACGGCGCTCGACCGACATGGTCTCCGGCATCACGAGCGTGAGCGGATACCCCTTGGCCGCGCAGACAAAAGCGAGCGCGATGCCGGTGTTGCCGCTAGTGGGTTCGATGACCTTCATCCCTGGCTTGAGCACGCCCGCGCGCTCCGCCGCCTCGATCATGCTGAGGCCGATCCGGTCTTTAACTGAACCCAGTGGATTGAAAAATTCGAGCTTGAGCAGGATCTCCCCGGGAAGTCCCTTGCCGATTCTCTGCATGCGGACCAAAGGGGTATTGCCGATCGTACCGGTGATATTGTCATGAATGTTCATTTGGAAGGACTCCCTTTCTCGAAAGCGATCCCCCGATGAACGCCAGTCACGGTCGTGGCCGGCGGTACATCCGCGAGGACGAGTGATTGAGCGCCAATTTTGGAATCGTTCCCGATTTCAATGTTTCCAAGAATTGTAGCGCCTGTTCCGATCAGCACGCGATCTCCCAAGGTCGGATGGCGTTTTGCACGAACATGGGTGACGCCTCCCAGTGTGACTCCGTGATAGATCACACAATCATCACCGATCTCCGCGGTCTCTCCAATGACAATCCCCATCCCGTGATCGATGACGAGACGTTTTCCGATCCGAGCACCCGGATGGATCTCGATGCCCGTGATCCATCGACTGAACTCCGAGATAGCCCGCGGCACAAGCGGTATGCCCCAGCGATGCAGCAGATGGGCGATTCGATGCATTCCAAGCGCTTTGACTCCCGGGTACAGCAAAAGGACTTCAAGGCGGTTTCGGGCCGCAGGATCGTTCTTCATGTAGGCTTGAATGAGTGACGCCATGATTCATAGTAAATTGGCGCCGCAAGATCTTGCAAGAAACTCGCTCGTACTCCGAGTGACTATCGAAACTGAATTCAGAATCGCTCGAGCCAATCCCGAAAATGCCGGATCGCTCGATCACTGCCCACAAATCTCTCGTGGCCCGCCTCGCGAACGTCGAGAGGCTTCTGACTCATGACCACGTCGTGGTCCTGGCGCAGGACGATCCAGTTAGCGAGATTCATCGCTGGACCAACGAGCCAGCTGAGTGGAGGCCAAGTCGCGAATGCGCGATGCGTACACAGATAGAGCCGGGTATGACCTTCGTCGACGGGCGCGAACGCCATCGTGATCGCCATCTTCGGCGAGATGTGATTGATCCAAAGATTGGGAAAGATAAACTCGATATAAGTCCGAGCCGAGAAGCTGAACCGGATCCGCTGATCATCGAGTTCGAATTGCGGTTGCCGGCTCGGATTAGATAACCGCCCGATGCTCGACTTGTGCACGAACGGCAAATGGGCATAGTCGAGCTGATTCTCGACGGAACGGCTGAAATGAGTCGCCCAATCATCAGTGAACCCGGAGCGCACAGGAGGCGCATCCCAGTCCTTGAACCACGGGAGCGGTGGAAGGATCGCCGGCTTTTCGCCCCACCACATCCAGATCCAGCCCTTTTCTTCTCGAGTCTCGAACGCGGGCGCGCAGTAATTGGGAGCGCCCTTGCCCGTCTCAGGCATGTGCTCGCATTCTCCTCTTGTCCCGAACTCGAAACCATGGAAGGGGCAAGACACCCGATCCCCGTTGATCCGGCCGAGACTGAGCCGGGCGGAACGATGTGGACAGAGATCCGAAAGGATCGCCACGCCTCCGCGCGAATCGCGCCATGCGACGAGCTCGATCCCGAATCGTTTGAAACCCAGGGGTTTTTTCGCTCCCCTCTGGACTTCACGGCTTTGAAGGACGATGTACCAACCAGCAGGTAGCTTCATCATGTTCCACGCAGGAGCTCAGCGAGCCCTTCCTCGAGCGAAATCTCAGGACTCCAGCCCAGCACCTCGCGAGCGCGGACGATGCTCGCGCTCGAGTCGCGGATATCTCCATCGCGCCAGGGTGCATCCTCGAGCGGGACCTTACGGCCGGCGGCTTCCATCACTTTTCCGGCGAGCCCTCGGATCGGTATGCTGTGGCCGGAGGCGAGATTCATCGGCCTGCCGTCACACCTTTCCGCCGGCGCGCGAAGCGCAAGCTCGAGCCCGCGCACGATATCGTGCACCGATACGAAGTCGCGGGTCGGCGTACCGCCACCATTGAGCCGAAGTGGCCGACCTTCTTCAATCGCTCTGCTAAAAATGGAAATCACTCCGGAATACTGCGAAGACGGATCCTGCCCAGGTCCGAAAACGTTGAAAAACCGGAATACCACGGCCGGGATCCCGCGGGTCGCGCGGTAAAGACGGATCGCCTGTTCGGAGTTCAGCTTCTGTATTGCGTAGTACGAGATGGGTTCGGCTTGGAGCGGTTCCTCGAGAGTCGGCACTCCTGCCCGCGCCGTGTCGCCATAAACCGCGCTCGTGCTCGAAAAGACGATCCGCGTCGCGCGCCCAGTGCGCTTGCGCTCGGCATCCATCGCCTCAAGGAGCATCGGCGTGGATAGAAGATTGGTCCTGTAACTTTCGAGCGGCTCCTTCTGGCAGAGTGGGACGCTGGCGATTGCGGCCAGATGAAAGACCGCGTCCGTATCCCTGACGGCCGACGCCAAGGCTTGCGCATCCCGCACGTCACCGCGAATGTACTCCACCCCTTGTGCAGGATGCCGCGGCTCCGCGAGGTCAAGTGAGCGAACCTGAACTCCCGATGCCGCCAGGCGCCGAGCCAAATGGGTACCGATGAAACCAGCGCCGCCGGTGATCAGTACGGAAAGTGTCTGTTGCATATCGACGTCAGCCTAGCACGTCGGCCAGACTTCCAGCAACGTCGGGACTTAACGGCTCCAGGCATAACGAAGCAGCATAAGCGAGGTCATCGTCAGCACGGTGACTCGTACCAAGCCCTGGCCGCGCTTGAGCACCAAGCTCGAACCCACATAGTTACCCACCATGTAAGCAGCGGCCGCCGATAGCCCCGTGACCCAGAGCACTTTTGCCTGGATCACGAAGAACACGAGCGCTCCCACGTTGGAGGAGACGTTGAATGCCTTGGTGAGCGCATTGGCAGTCATCGTGCTGAAACCCCGGCTCTCCAGCATGGAGAGAAAGAAAGTGCCCGTTCCCGGTCCAAAAAGCCCGTCATAGGCCGAAATTACAGCGATCCAAATTCGGGTTCCCCACGTCGCGGAACGGCCGAGCGTGGCCTCGGCATCTTTATCCACCGAGGGAAGCGCGGGCCCGGCCTGGCCCGAAAAAAACCAGCGCCGGACGAGAAATGCCATTACGGAAAGCAAGAGCACAGGAATCAAGAACCGGAGCCGCTCAAGTATCCACGGCAGCTGGGAGACCAGCGCGCCGAGGGTTGAAAAACCGATGGACATCGCGACCAGGGCGACCCAGGTCCGCGGCCTCAGTCGCGGCATGAGACCGCCGCGCTGATAACGCCAGAGCGCCACGGTCGAGCCCACGCAGGCCATGCATTTGTTGGTACCGAGCAAAAGCGGGATCGGCACGCCCGCGGCAAGAAACGCCGGAACGGAGACCAGCCCGCCGCCCCCGGCGATCGCATCGACGACCCCTGCGACGGCGGCACTGAGCAGGAGCACGAGGTTTTCGAGACCCGGCATCATAAGTGCCTCCGGTCCCGCGTCGCGATAATGCTGCCGTCTCCGGCGTCGACCAGTACCTGACGCCCCTGAACCGAGTATTCGTAGGCATGGCGCGCGACCGCGGCTCGGCCCTCGGGCGCGGGTTCCGTCACCCAGACCAGGCGCGATCCACCTTCCGTTTTCATACCCGACTCCACGGCGTCGTGTATCGCGGAGACGGCTTTTTCCCGGGCCTGAGACTCGTTGAGACGAACGGAGTTAGTCACTTGAACCGACGGAAGATAACTCGAATCCATCCCGAGCAGCTCGCCTTGCGGCCCAAAATCCATCGTGATCGCCCCCTGAGGAGCCAGCGGCACTCCGTCCACCGTCTGGCGAAAGACGGCTTGCGCGGACGCCGGGCCGGGTATCGCCTTAGGCCCCGCGAGCGAAGGCTCCGCGGTCACCCCGAGCAGATCGCGGGACGCCGCCAGGATCTCGCGAGCGCGCGCTGAAACCTGCCGCGGATCCGTGGAGTCAAAGTCAGCCCCTGCCTTTGCGCCCACCCCGAGCGCGCCTTGAAGCGAAACCAGGCGGCCGCCGTGGAACTCGCCTCGAAGATCGGCTCCGAACTTCTCGCGAAAAGCCTTCCACCGCGAATCCCGTTCGTCTCGATTCTCTACCGCGCGGACTGAGCGAGGAGTCGCGACGACGCCCACCGCCGCGCCCTCCAAAGGACGATCGCTTGGGAGAGGGCTTTCTTGATGGGGCGCGCCCGCCTCAGGAAGCGCAATCGTGCGACCGGGCGAAGGACGCGAGGGAGCGTTCCAAATGAAAGCGACAAAGACGGCACCAGCCAGCGCGCCGGTCGCGGCTGCGACCAGGATCAAGCGTTTTACGGACATGAGGGCATCTTAATTGATTTTTGCCGTGAAAAGTACGGTGGAAGTGGCGCCATTGGACGGAGTGGTTTCCACCTGGAAAGTCACGACCTTCCCGTGCGCCGCCGTCGGACTGACCTTGGCCCAGACCGCCGTGGACCAATTGAGCGCAAAGAAGGGATGGGTCAGAAAATAACTGTTGCCCGTCCCAATCGGGTAATTGGGCCCGGAAAGGGCCTCCACTATGGCCGTGCCGTTGACCTTGAAATACTGGATCTGAGCCTGGGAGGAGGAAACAGCCCCGATATTGGTTCGCGCATCGAGAAAGGTCACTTCGGGATCTTTAGAAGTGATGTTGAGCCCGACACCTCCGGCGGTGAGATCCGAAACGTTCTTGAGATCGAACCAGAGGGCGACCACCTCGCCCGGATCGAGCTGGTTATTGATTCCCGTCTCGATCCCTTGGGTGACGAGCGAGGTATCGGATTGCATCGAGTAGAGCCAGGACTTGAGCTTGTTGGGATTGTCCTCGATTTTTAGGCCCGGCGTCGCGAGGGCGCCCGCGCCGACCGCGGCCCAATTGGACTCGAGCGTACGCCCACCCAGCAGGCCTCGGGCGGTGAAGGCCTGCCGAGCCGCCTCCTGGTCCGCCGCATTGAGACCGACCAATCCCGCATAAGTGGTCCAGGCGTTCACGAAAGCGCGAAATGTCACAGGTGAAAGATTCTTGAGTGTCGGCCTGGGCAAGTGGCGCAACGCTTCGAGCGTCGCCTTCAGAGTGAGCGCCTGGGCCGCCAGGCTGTCGCCGTTGTGGTTGGACTTGATGGCTTCGAAAACATCCCAAAGAGCTCCTTCCAGGAGAATGGCCACGTTGTGGATCTCCTCCTTGGAACGATAAGTATTAAATGCCGACCGCACTAGATCCGGCCCTTTGTAGTTATTGGCGTAAGGCCAACCCAGTCCGTCGGGATAGACGTAACTCACCTGATTGTTGTCCGACGAAAACCCAGGGAATCCAGAGCAGTTGCTCTTGAACGAACCGTCGTATTCCGCGCAGCGGTGCGTGCCGCGAGTGCCGCGAGAGCCCGGATAGAATTTATCGAGTGCCCAGCGGCTGAAGACTCGCGGGTCGAGCGCATCCGAGAGCGATGGAACGGTATAAGCGAGGGCCGCAAAATCGGAGACCGCTTCGTTGAGTCCGCCGGCTTCGTCATACCAGAACTGATTGAGCGACTGATGCGCGTCGCCTCCTGTATAAAGATCGATCGTCGTGGCGTGCTGGAGCTCATGGACGGTAACCACGCCGTCGTCAGCATAGGAGGCCCCCGGGGTCGCGATCGAATCACCGAGACAGACTTTCCCGATGATCTGACCACTCAAGTCCTGTTGGCGCATGTAAAAAGCGTTATCGTCCTTCATGCAGTGAGCGACGATTCGCACGGGCTCGATGGGGCGGAGGTAACCGAGCTTGTCGAGCAGGGCACGGTACTCGTCACCCATGTGGTAGGCCATCGTCTCCTGGAAGCGCGGGTCGGAGTGGGAATACACGAAGTTTCCGCGCGTCTCGTAGGCGCCGAACCACTCACCGCACGAGAGACCGTTACGGACTTCCACGTAGTTCCCGTCGAGGACACCGCGGCCGCTCAACCGGTACAAGGTTGCATCCATGCGATAATCGTCGAGCTTGAGCGAAGCCGGGGAAAGCGTAGGAATGCCGGAGGAGTTCACCGGATCGACTTTGAAGACCCGCGCGACGGCGGTGTCGGCGCCCGCGGTTCCTGATGAGTCCGACGCGAACGAAGAGGTCGACGTCAGACTCTGTGGAGCGCAGTAGGCGCTCTTGGCTCCCGTCTGGTCCTGCAGTTTCGCGCACGAAACCGCCAGCATCGTCGCCACCGTCACCGTGATCGCGCTCTGGGAACCACTCATTCCCCGAGTCTAGCCCAAGGACCCGCCTTTTGGCATCGGCAGGTTTTGCCGCCATTGGGCGCTTTCGCCGCGTCAGCTCAACACGTCCAGTCGAATCACATGCTTTCGCAACGCATCGATCACTTCCTTGCTGTGCTCCGGACCTCGCGTCTCAAGCGTCAATGCGACATCGGTCTGGTCGATGCCCATCGCCGGTTCGTTGCGGTCATGGATTGCCTGGAGAATGTTGGCCCCCTGCGTGGCGATCAACTGCGTCAATCGGGCCAACGAACCCGGGCGATCGGAAATGAGTACGTTAACGCGCACCCGGCGGCCGGCTCGGATCAACCCTCGATCGATGATGCGAGAAAGCAGGTTGACGTCGATATTGCCACCACTGATGATCAGGACGACATTCTTGCCCTTGAGGCGGGAACGCAGCTTTTCCGCTGCGACGAGCGGCAGGGCGCCGGCGCCTTCGGATACGATCTTTGCCTTTTCAAGCAGCGTCAGTACTGCCGCGGCAATTTCTTCGTCCCCGCCCTCGACGCACTGTTCGAGATTCTTGCGCAGAATCGGAAGAATCTGCTCACTCGCGCGAGCGACCGCGATCCCATCGGCAAATGTTTCGACGCGATCGGTCTTGATCGCCTTGCCGCTCTTGATGGAGCGCGACATGGCGGGCGCTCCAGTCGCCTGGCAACCGTAAAGCTTGATCTTTGGTCGAGACTCTTTGATCGCCACGCTGACGCCGGACATCAGTCCTCCGCCACCGATCGATCCGATGATCGCATCCACGTCCGGGAGCTGATCGAGAATCTCGAGGCCACACGTTCCCTGGCCCGCGATGACGTCGGCATTTTCAAACGCATGGATGAAAACGCGCCCCGTCTTCTTCGCCAGCTTGATCGCGGCGGCGTAGGCTTCATCATAGTTGTCGCCCTCGAGCACAACTTCAGCCCCGAGCATGCGGGTGTTTTGGATCTTCATCAGCGGAGCGCCCTTGGGCATCACGATGAGAGCGTTGATGCCCAGCTTGCGCGAACCCCACGCCACGCCCTGGGCGTGATTGCCGGCACTGGCGGCGATGACGCCTCTCTTTTTCTCCGCGTCCGAGAGACGCGAGATACGATAGGTCGCGCCGCGGATCTTGAAGGATCCGATCGGGTGCATGTTCTCCAACTTCAGATAAAGCTGACAGCCCAAAATCTCCGAAAGCCAGGCATTGTAAAGGAGCGGCGTGGGCTCGAGGTACTGGGTCAGTGTCTCGCGAGCGAGCCGGATATCATTGAGCGATACGCGCATTTCACACTCTCCCTGAAACCGGGATCAAGGCCCCGTGGATGGCGCGACTCCAGGGCTGGGTCAGCGCAAAGATAATTTCCGAAAGCTCATCGGGACGCACCCACTTGGAAGGGTCGGCCTGCGGCATGTCCTTACGATTGGCCGGCGTGTCGATGATCGAAGGCAGCACGGCATTGACGTTGATGTCGAGTCCCTTGACCTCGTCGGCCAAGGATTCTGTAAGTAGATTGATTCCGGCTTTGCTGGCGGCATACGGCCCCATCCCGGCGCTGCCTGCGCGGGTCGCGCGCGCTCCGACAAACACGATCCGACCAAAGCCGCGCTTCTTCATTCCAGGTAGCGCTGCACGCAACACCTGAATGGTGGATTTGAGGTTCGTATCGACAAGAAAATCCAAGTCTTCGTCGCTCACCTCTTCTACGTGGGTCCAGCGAAATCCGCCGGCGCAGTGAACCAGCGCCTCCACCCCTTCGGGAAAACCGCGACGAACCGATGCGATATCCCGCACGTCCATCTCGATCCAATTCACCCGCTCGAGCCAAGGATGCGCGGAATCGGGCGTCGGCCGCGTGCCGCCATACCATGTGGCATAAACCTTCATGCCCCCCTCGACGAAGCGCCGGACCACCTGCAACCCCAGCGCCCCAGACGCGCCAGTGATCAATACGGATTGAGGCGAGCGAACGGACGAAGTACTCGGCTGATGAGTCATGCCTCACTTCTACCTGAGGCGTGCCCTAAATGCCAACTCAAGCCGCTTTGCGCCGCTGAGCTTTTGCCGCCATGCGGCGCTTTTGCGGATGCATCACAATGACCGGCATCGAAGCCTGCCGGATCACTTGACGGGTGATGCTACCTAAGAGCGCGGCCGAAACGGGGCCGCTCTCCGCCTCCATAACGATCCAACTGGCGCGCTTGCGCTCCGCCGCTTCCAAAATTCCGTCGGTAATGGCCCCCAAGCGGGACTCCACAATCAGATCAGTCTGGACTTTCTGATTTCGAGCCCAACGCGCCCAGGCCTCGGCCTTGCGCTTCATCCGATCCGACTCGTTGGTGAAATAGGCGCGCACGGGCACCCACGATCCCCCGAGGAGATAGGCGCCGGACTGGAGGATCGGCTCCACCGGATGCGGAATGGCATGAAAGAGCGTGAGGGTGCAACGTGTCTCCCGCGCAAAGGCGACCACGATTCGAAAAACATCCATCGCCTGACCGGTGAGGTCAGTTGGATAAAGAATATGATCCGGCGACTCGTTGGTGCGCTCGCCTTTTTTGAATCGGGGCCCTACGGTCACGACGGGGACCGGCGTGCGGAGCAGCAGCGTTTCAACGAAGCTACCCATCAGCATCCGCTTGACGCCTTTTCGGCCATGCGTCGTAGCAAAAACAAAGTCCACCCCGCGCCGACGGACATAATCGATCAACGCATCCACTGCATGCGATGTCGAAGCGAGGGGCTGGATCACCACCTGCGCAGTGCCAATATCATCCAGTCGGAGGCGTTTAAGCACTGCATCCAACGCGGCTTCGGCTACCGGGCGGAATTGCTCCATCCAAGGACCACTGAACTCGAGCGAAACGTTCAGTTGCGAAGGGCTCAACACATAGACGGCCTCGAGATCGAGCTCGACCCGGGCCGCGAGCGCGCGGATCGCGCTTCCCGTCTGTCGCAATAGCGAACTCGGCGTCTCGAATGGATCGAGCGACCAGATGACCTTTTTCCTGGCTGCGTTCGGCATGCGGATTAGGTGGAGCAGGATGGGTGCCAATTGACCTTTTCCGGTTTCGAGTGAATAAAGTATGACGTCGCCGTTGCTTGGGTTTTACGCGCGCCACTGACACACCACTTAACGATAAACACATCTTGAGGATACCCGATGCCTGCCTGGATTCGCCGCTGTTTCGTCGTGCTCTTTTTTGTCATGGCTCTGCTGCCTGGAACGGGGGCCTCGATCCACGCGGCGGACGAGGCGGGTTCGCTTCCGTCAATGTCTTCCCCGCCCCTTCCTCCAATCTGGCCGGCTCCGTTCGAAGACCCCTATCGCGCCTCCCTGATGTACGCGCTTCTCAACGGTTCGGACGCCAACGCCCGCCTCGAAAGCATCCAGCTTTTTCCGGAACGTCGAAAAATCCCCGTTCTAGGCGCACGAACTGATTTCCGATTCTCGTTCTACCCCACGCGACCTGGCGCGCCCCTGGTGATCCTCTTTCCCGGCCTGGGAGGCTTTCATCGCGAAGGCGCCGTGCTTTTCGCGGCCAACCTCTACAATCGAGCGGGTTACAACGTCCTGAGCGTGCCATCGACGATGAACTGGGGTTTCGCGCTGAGCGCGAGCGCGACCGGTATCCCCGGCCTTGCGGCGGATGACGCCGAGGACATGTACTCGGCGCTCGTCAAGGCCATCCGTCACGTCAAAGTCCGCTACCGCACGCGTTTCGGACGGATCGGAATCGCGGGCTTCTCGCTGGGAGCGATGGACTCGGCCTGGGTGACGAGACTCGATCGCGAGCGCAAGGAACTCGGCATCAGCGCCGTGCTTATGGTCAATCCCCCGGTCGATACCCTCCACGGTGTTTCAGTGCTCGACTCGCTCGATCGCGTCGGCTCGACTTGGGATCGCGAGTACAAGGACCGCATCCGCGGGTACGCGATCGGTTACTATCTCCAGATCATGCAGCGCTTTGCGCGCTCCGCGCCTGATTTCGAAGCGATCTTGCGCGACTTCGACCTGACCTCCGAGCAGATTCGCTGGCTCGTGGGTGACAGCTTCCACGAATCGATCAAGGACACGATCCTCGCTTCACAGCAGGTCAACGATCTCGGCATCCTCAAGACCCCGCTCACCCGCTATCATTGGGACGCGCGAGCGAATGAAGCCGCCGGCCTTACCTACCGGGACTACATGGAGCGCTTTATTCTTCCTACTTGGGCGCTCCGCCACGGCGTGCCCGCGGACCCGACCGAGATGCTCAAAGGCACCGGCCTACGCCCACTCGAAAAATTCCTGCGCGAGGAGCAGAACCTTCGCGTGCTCCATTCGATGAACGACTTTTTGCTACAGTCCCAGGATCTGGAGTTCTTGCGGGTCACGCTGGGCCCTAAACTCAAAGTTTACCCGCTGGGCGGCCATGGCGGCTACCTCTGGCAGGAGGAAACGATCCGCGACCTGCTGGCCGCGATGGCTCCTTTGAATCCGACTCAGTGACTGCAGCTGGTACTGCAGGTGTGTCCCGAGGATTCCCTCAACGGAACTTCGCAATCATGACAGCCGTGCATGGTCGACTCGCGTAAATCGCCCTGTCCGCCCACCGCAAAGCGGGAAATGAGCTTGTGGGTATGATTGCCTTGGCATTTCGGACATTTGCCCTGGTCGGGGTCCGTGCTCGAGGTGATCTGTTCGAACTTGGATTTACAGGAATCGCAGTAAAACTCGTACAGAGCCATGCAACAAGGATAGCACAAGGACTTTACTGTGTTGCAAATGGACGAAAATTCGTGTTTTAACCGTAGCTTGTGAGCGACCCCGTAGCTCAGATGGATAGAGCAGGTGCCTTCTAAGCATCAGGTCGGGGGTTCGATTCCCTCCGGGGTCGCCATATTTAAACGGCTTCAATTCACTTATAAGTAATTGAAGCCGTTTCATTTTTTCCAACTCAGAACTTTTATCCGGAATTGAATCCGTACTGCGCAGAGTCTCTGATGTCGGACAAATTCAAGCTCATTTCCTTCGAGTTCATCGTATCCTCGCCCAAATTACGCATCTGGCATCTGCCTTGCTCTTATCCTTACTATCGCGAGGAAAATGTCGATGCCAAAGGATAGGATTTCTTCTATCTTACTAATTTGCCTAGGAGTCGCAGCACTGGCGACGCCTGGGCGTGTCCGCGCCGACACAGTTTCGAAAAATGCGATTGTCGAAGTTTTTGGCGGCCTTCGGGGAACAGGGACGATAGTTAAAATCGGCGATCAAGTGCGTGTTCTCACCAACTCCCATGTCCTCCTCGACCAGACCGAAGCATCATTGAAGGTGGCGACCGACTCCAAGTCCAGCGCTACCCCGGCCACCTTGAAAGCAAGAGTCGAATTCAACTCACCGCTCGACGACATCGCGGTACTTAAGCTGGAAAACGGCCCAAGCGCCGAACTTCTATCGCAACTCTCAGATGCCGCCGCAGTGGAGTTCTGCGCCCCGGCTCGCAGAGGCTGTTCCGAGGGAATGAAGACTGCACCCCTGGCAAAGGAGTCAGGGAACTCCCCGAGAAGTAATTTCTACAACCGCTTCCTGGCTGACGACATGCCGCGCATCGCTACCTTTCGAGACGGCACGCCGCACGAGGAGAGGCCTCTCTTCCCCTATGCGCCTCGCCGACTTCCCGATCAGGCGTTGTCGGGTGAATTCTCAGAAATGGTCCGACTGCCCCTGCTCGCAATCCCCGGCATGAGCGGAGGCGCTTACTTCGAAAAGTCCGGTTTCGCGGGAATGCTGAGCAAAATCGAGCTTGGCGGCGCCGGCGAAGCGTACGCCATTCCTGCCCACGAAATCGCGAGAGTACTCAATCAGCAGTATTTTGGCACCCCTCCCGCCAATCAACCGAAAGCACATTGGCAGAAAACAGCGAGAGGCTACCGTCTCCACATTTCCACTTTCGATGGGCACCAGCTCGACATGCCCTTTCGTACGCACAAACTGAGCCCGATCGGTGGCGACGTAGGCAACTCCGGTGGCGACGTAGGCAACTCCGGCGGCCGCCGCTCGTCGCTTTGGAATCTACGAATCGAGCTTGCGGAAGGCATCCGGGAGTTCCAGATGCTCGATCCCTTTTCTGCCAGCTCCGACGAGTCATTCCAAATCGATGGAAAGCCCGTGTCTTACTTCCGCGTAAGGACTAAGAACGGCAGGTCTACTTACGTAAGTCCTACGCTGGCGCATTACTTCGCACTTAAAAAATCGAGCGTACCGTTCGAAACCGTGTTTCAAGGCAAGGAGTCGCTCGATGAACTCATGAAGGCGCGGCAAGCCCAGAACCCCTTGCGCTACGGCAGGCTCTACCAGAAGACCGGCCCGGGGCGCTTCACGCTCAAGAGAGGATTCACCGAAGGGTCCTTGTTGGAAGGCGCCCAGATCTTGAAGCGCGATCCCTGTACGCCGCAAGCTGCATCTCCGTCCCGCGAGGAGCTCGAGGAGCTTCAGCGCAACCTGCTGCCCGTCCTGAGCCGCCTTCTCCCGGGTATCGAAAATGGATTTCTCAAAGAAGATGAGTTGAGCCGGATGCAGGAGTTCCTGCCGGACCAGTTCCCATTCCAAACGATCTCGGATCCAGCGAGCCTGTCCGCACATCGAGTTCGCTTGGCATCAAGGCCGGCAACTCTCAGAATTCCTCGCGACCTCGGTGCCGTCGAGTTTGACCGCGTTACCGAAAGGACACAAGAAAAACAGCGACTGCTGCCGGAATCCTCTCAGGCCTCGCCGACCGTGCGATACACCGCGCCCGGCGCCGCCGTGCGGGCCGCTATTATCTACAATAGTCAGGACATGTCCCGGATCGAACGAGTTCTGATTGAGTCGCCCGACCACTTGATCGAGCTCGTGGGCTGCCGCATCGGAGTGGAGTGCTATCGATGACCCGAACCGAGTCGCAGCTCCTTGCAACCCTGGAATGCCACGGACCGTCGGGACTCACTCCCTATGAGCTCTACCGCGCGCACGTGCCGTTGGCCAATAACGGCACGAAGCGCGAAAGTGAGGAATCGCTGCTTCCTGAGCACCGCGCTTTGCTCGAAGCCCGCCGGCTGATCCATGCTCGTGAACATTCGTCCGCGCACCAGCTTTTGAGCGGGCTTGAAGTGAAGGAGTCGCTGCTTGCGGGGGACCGCAGCTCCCTCCTGGGCGCGATCGCCCATCGCGAAGGCAACGTCGAGCTGGCGGCGCGCCACTATGCGGAAGCGGGCCAGCATTTCGAGCAAGGCGGCGACGCGCATCGCATGCTCCGCGCGCGAATCAACTCGCGCATCTGCGAGAACGATCTTCAGAGCTATCTGGCGGGTCCCCTCTTCGCGCTCGAGCAAGAGGCACGACGGCGGGAGTTTCGGGATCTCGCGGCCATTGTGCAGAAGGCACGCGCGGGCGAACTTCTCTCGCGCGGACGTTTTGCCGAGGCCTTCCGGGAAGCCCAAGTTGCAATTGAGAGCTTCTGCGTCGATGGCTGCTCCGAGGACCTCGAGGTAGCCCGCCTTCTGGCCGCCCTCGCCGCCGTGGCGACTGGCGATCTAGCCGCCGGGAAACAGTATTTCGAAAGCGTGCATCTCTCGGGCGGCAAGCTTGTCGTGTACCAGGATGCCTACCGCGCTCTCCTCGCCGGAAAGCTGCCCAGCGTGCCCCCCGGACATCCTTTAGAAGGGACGCCCTGGCCCAGCTTTGCTGTTAAATATGAATCCATCCCCGGAAAAGTGCTTCGCCGCCTTCAGCAAGGCCCTGCAACCCGGACCGAGTTGATCGAGGCGGTCTGGGGCAAAGACGCCACCCATCCCTCCTACCAGAACCGCCTTTTTAACGTCCTCAACAAGCTGAAGAAGACCTTTCACCAGACCATCATTTTCGACGGGTCGGCATACCGCCTGAAGTAAGAAGTCCCCACCTTTCAAGTCCTTACCTACACCTTCTCTATTCCTACCAAAAAACTAAGAAGTGCTAAGTGGTCCATTATGACGCATTGCGTTATTCTGTGATCCGTAGCCCCGAAGCGGGTGGGCGCTACCGAGGAAACGAACCCGCGCAACGAAAGTGGAGTGAATATGAAAACGAAGAAATGGTTGTTGACGGTAATGATCCTTTCGCTGGCCACGCTGACAGGCGTCGCACAGGCTTTTAATGGCGAGAGCGCCACGGGAGAATGCGTCTCCCACCTTCCTAATTTTTCGGCCCTTCAGTGCAAGCCAGGCGGCCCCTTCAATGAGCCTCGGAGCGAGATCACGATCTTCTGCGAGCTCGACTACGAAGTACGGAAGGCGGATGGCGGTTACCGCATGGAGTCACTCTTCGCTTCAAAGACGGTCAAAGTGGACTCAGGCCCTCTCACCCTGATCGACCTCGTAACCTTGGGCGGCGTCACGGAAGTTCAGCGGCCCTACTATGCGTCTAAGGCGCGTGAAAAAACCCGTACCTTCCTCAAGGAGCGTTACGACGCTCTCAGCCGCCACCTTTGCGAGGGCGTCTCGATACCGGAGGACCAACAAGAGAATGTGGAGTCCGCTACCGAAAGTAACTCGCAATATCCTTTCGGCAGCAGTAACTGAGTCTGCGAAAGTTGGGGCGGAGTGGAAGTTACCACTCCGCCTTCTTGCGTAATCTACGAAGACCCAGTTAACACCTGAATGCGGTAGTTTGCACGATGCAGCCGAAGCTGACCAAAGTGAGCCAAAGGATGGCCTTCAACTCGTCCTCACAAAAGCGCGTCAGCGCCCACCCTCCTACGATAGGAAGATCCGAGCGCCAAGTGGGCGAAATCGCTGTGAACAGGTTAAGCACCCCACAACTAAAAAGCCACGAAGCGCAAGCCGGCCCCCCCGCGGATCGCGCAGTCAAAATCCCGCATCACGCCGCCTTCGCAGCGCTTTCGTAATAAGCCCGCTTCACATCCTCGAGCCGCCGCCCAAGCTGGTCAAGCGCAGCATCGTTCATCGACCTTTCGACGCGCGGTAGGAATTCCCTCTCCTCCTCGTCGACATGGTGATCCACGCAATCCTGCAGCTCGCCCATCTTGTCGCTCAGCGCTTCGAGTTCTGCCCGGCCGCCCAGCTGGATCAGATCCTGGAGGAGATCCTTCATCTCCTGATGCGCATTGAGCGACTGATCGACCCACTCCTTGAAGCCTTCGCGTTCCTGGAACATGGGGTAGAAGGCCGTCTCCTCCATATGCGCATGCGCCTCGAGCTCCTGACGGATCTGCTGGCAAAGCTGCCAGGCGGTACGCCGGTCGACCATTTGGTCAAACTGATCAAAGAGCTGATTCACCTTCTGATGGTCCTGCTTGATGAGACGGATGGCGTTCATGGGAATCAAGTCCTCCTGAGCGAGCCAGATGCAGGGCGGAAGCCAGGAAAAAATAATCGGGCGACGCGCTTGACATATTATCAAATTATAATATCTTGCTTTCATGAAGCCCGATCAACTCACCAAAAACGCCGAAGAGGTTGCTCGCATCCTCAAGCAGCTTTCACATCCCGTGCGACTTAAAATCCTCTGCTGCCTGGAGGAAAGCGAAAAGACGGTTACCCACATCGTCGAGCACAGCGGTGCTTCGCAGTCGTGGGTTTCGCAATTTCTGGCTCGTATGAAGCTCGAAGGGCTCATCGCTTGCCGCCGAGAAGGCAGCTTTGCCTATTACCGGATCGCCGACCCTCGCTTGAACCAATTAATGAAGTCCGTCCGCGAAATCTACTGTTGAACCCAGGAGTAAATGAAATGAACGAAGTGATCCTCGACGTCCGCGAACAAGATGAATTCAATGCCGAACACATCCCCGGCTCGATCCACGTACCACTCTCGGCTTTCGGCAAGTCCGCGCCCGGCGTGCTCAATGACCTCAACGATAGCCGAATCCTGATCATGTGCCGCAGCGGCAATCGCGCGCGTCTCGCCCATGATCAGCTCCAACAGCTGGGCTACGGCGACAAGGTCACCGTCTCGGTCTATGACGGTGGGATCCAGGAATGGAAACGCCAAGGCAAGCCCATGATTGTCCGCAAAGCCAACCACCTGCCGCTGATGCGACAGGTCCAGCTCGGCGCGGGATTCTTGGTCCTGACTGGCACCCTTCTGGGCGCCTTCGTGCACCCCTGGTTCCTCGGAATCAGTGCCTTTGTCGGCGCGGGCCTCAGCGTCGCCGGCGCTACCGGATTTTGCGGAATGGCCGAACTGCTCTCCCGCATGCCCTGGAACCGCTCCGAGCCCGCCACGTGCGAAGAGCTTTGCCAAGTCAGCCCGGGCAGCAATGCCTGTAACTGACAAAAAATAAGCTGCCCACCTGGAAATCTCTTTGGAAATTCTGCAATATCGGGTGTAGCAGTTTAGGGCGTGCTCGCGTGGTGGAATGGTAGACACGCTGGTCTTAGGAACCAGTACCGCAAGGTGTGCAAGTTCGAGTCTTGCCGCGAGCACCAAATTTTCTCGTCGTACGCGCTTAGGCACTTCGCAGAGCGCCGAAGTGCTCGAACTTGCCACTCAGCTGGGCTACGGCATGGGCTTGGGGACGGGCATCGGAAACTAGCGGTTCAATAGTACAGTGTCGTCGAAAGCGTCCCGTAGATCCGACTGTAATTATTATCCGGGATGACCCCCGCGCTCCCCACGCCAGGAAATCCACTCGATGCATTGCTAGCGCTGCTGACGCTTAAGCTCAGTGACCAGAGCCGTGGAATGATCGAGCGAGACAACGAAGCTTGTACCGTCGTGAGCTTGTCGCTACGCGACTGAAGGGCGGGTTGCCCGGCCGGAACCGTGAGACTCTCCTGTGCATAGGATGTAGCGTAAAGCGAGACTTGCACCGAGGCGTCGATATCCAGGGGAAGCGTTGTGCCCAACCCAAGATACCCGCCGATAGTCGTATACCTGCTGAAGGCTGTTCCAGAAGTCACCGTCGGCGGCGTGGTGCTGCTATAGACCGCCGCCTGGCCGTTGGCCGAAGTATAACTTGCGCCACCGCTCAGAATGAAACTTCCGCCGAGATCGTATCGCAAACTCAAGGCCGGAGCGTAGGTGAACGAAGGCCGCGTCACCATATTGGTCGTCAGGGGAGCGCTCAATCCTAAGTACAAGTCTGAATCGATAGACCAATTCAATGACGGAGTGAGGATCAAATAGTCCTGATAGTACGAATAGGCATAGCGGGTGTTTTCATAGCTCGCCGAAAGACCTGCCGAAAGCGACGAAGAAAACTGGCGGGCGCCTTCCACTTTACCCGTCAGCGTCTGGAAGTTGTAGCTGCCCTGGTTTTGATAGAAGCTGCCGCTCGATTCCACTCCGATAGAAAAATGATTCTTTCGAGAGTGATAAACGGTGAAATCCGCATCCACCGATACCGAGAGGCCACGATCCTGGATCGCCGACGATAAGCTGGAGCTGATCGGCGCCCCGACCTGATTACCACCTGGGCCCGGCATCGCGCTTGGACCGGCCGCACCACTCAATGTGCGCGTCAGCGATTGCTCGACGTTGCCGTCGTAAAAGGCGCCGCCTACCACCTGGAGATGAAGTCTCCGGGATTCGTTCTTCATGGACTCGAGCCAGGACTGGGCCTCCGCGCGGACCCAAAGTGTATTCGGCGAAGTGTCGCGAGCCTGGACAAAGAGCCTCTCCGCCCGGACATCTTCGTCGCCATGGTAATAGGCCACAGCACGCCAGTAATCCACGACCGGCTTCCAATCCGCGCTCGGCTTGATTGCTTCAAGCTCCAGGAGTGCCGTCCGATGTTGCCCGAGCTCGATGTTGCTACGTGCCGAGAGGATCATCGCCTCCACTTTGAAAGGGCTTGCCGCCGGCACAAGCCTCGCCGCAGCCATGGCATCGCGATACCGACTTTGATTGAATATACTTTGCGCGAGCCTGGCTCTTGCTTCGGTATTGGCTGGATCATTTCCCACTACCCGATTAAATCCCAATTCGGCGTTAGCCGAGTCCCCATTGTTCAGCTGGCAATAAGCCACGCGAAACTGCGCGAGGTTTCGTAGAGCGCCGTCTGCCTTGTCGTGCACAATCAATTCGGAGTATACGCTGATCGCTTTTTCGCAATCTCCGCCCTGGTAGGCTCGGTCCGCACGTTCGACGACTTCCTTGACTGCTGGATCATATTCCGCGGCGGCCACACTCTCGCCCAATGCCCAAAAAAGCAGGGCGGTCGACGCGACCGCCGCGGATAAAATGCGGGATGAGGATTTCTGGTATTCGGAACATCTCTGTTTCATGACCTGATCCCGCCGCTTATTGATTCAATCAGTGCGCCTGGCCGCCGGGGTTTCCTTGGGGAGCACCAGCCGCTCCCCCATGACCCATACCCTGGCCGCCCATTTTGCCCATGCCACCTTGGCCCATTCCGCCTTGTCCGCCCATCTTGGCCTGCCCGCCCTTACCCATTTTCCCGCCTTGGTTCATCATGCCGCCGGGAGCGCCGCCACCCTGGTTCATCATCCCACCGGGAGCGCCGCCACCTTGGTTCATCATCCCACCGGGAGCGCCGCCACCCTGGTTCATCATCCCACCGGGAGCGCCTTGATTCTGGCCTCCTTGTTTTTTCTTATCTTGCTTATTGTTCTTTGCCTCAGCCGAGACCGCGGCTCCCGGCGCGCTGACAGCGGCGCCGTTCGGAGCGAGATCCTCAGCGAAGCTGAACTGGCTGACACCAATGGAAACGGACGCAAACACGACGGTGAAAAGGATAGAAGCCTTCACTCTGATTCTCCTTGGAATTTAATTGATATGAAATTGAATGCAGTGCTTTTGAAGATGATAAATTGAGCCTGCTCTAAATAAAGTATTTTCTAGTTAGAATAAAAAAAATTTTCGGAATGGTGCATTTTGCCGTCAAATACAAATCGAATACGTCACTTATCCGCCACTCCTCTGCCACATCATTGACGAGTAGTTCACGATAACTCCAGGACTAAGTGCGGCAGCCGACCGCTCCTGCGCTATCGATCTCCCCGCAGAATCCACTTGAATGCGCCTGAAATGCTCAGGACAATCGCAATTGAGAATGCCCAGAACAGCTCAAATGTTTATCGCCGTCTTGCATCTGCTTTTTGGAGCCGTAACGCCCTCCTTTGCGGATGTCGGCTCCACAGCCCCAGAGTTGAGCTGGGAGTTCGCCGGAGCCATCGGCGCCGTCAGCAGTGGATCCCTCAGCGCAGGCCTTTCAATCGGCCACATCGTCCAGTCGCCATCCTTTCTGCCCGCGATGAGAATGTCCGCTGGCTTTTCACTGCTGACAACCGGGCTCGGCCGCATCCAATCCCGCGACGCGGGCGGCACGTTCTTTCTCATGCAGGCGATTCGTCAACCGGAACTTGACGCATCCGGATTTCAATTTGGGATCGCGCTCGGAGGAGCGCTTCTCACCTTCACGGATCCAGGCACTGTGGTGGACCGCGCCCTCCATTTCACTCTCGGTGCGACAGGCGGGTATGAATTCGCGCTGGGAAACGGGGTCGGACTTGGTCCCGAAGGATTTCTCCTTTTCCATACGGCCGTACCCGAGGTTCCAGCTTTTGGCCTCGTCGCGCGCCTTCGACTTCGCTACTGAAATCAGGCCGCCTGGCCCGGTGAGCCAGCTCCCGGCTTGCTTCCCCCCGGTTTGGTAGGACTCTTGACCGGTCCGGCCGCTTTAACTTGGGCCTGAGTCAACGCATGGCGAAGTTGCTTCATTTCCATTTTCAGGCGCGCGTTTTCTTTTTCCAAGTCGCCCTTGAGCTTTTTACTGCTGTCCGCATCGCGTTGGGCACGAACCAGATTCTTTGAAGCCTGTTCGAGCATCGCGGAGAGGCGCTTGCTCTCGTCCGATTTTGTCGCTTGTTCGGCCGCGCCCTTAAGCTTCTCGTTCGCCTCAGCCAGCTGAGCCTGCAGGCGCGCGTTCGCGTCCCTGAGCTCGTCCGCCTGGCGCTGAACCTTCTCATAATTACTCTTCAGCCCGGCGTTCTCCGCGCTGTTGACCGGAGTCGACGACTTGGCTCTAAGGTTCGCCTGCAGAGTGCTGATCTGCGCCTTCAGGTCGTTCATTTTCTTCTGAAGCTTTGAAGCCTCGTCCTTCGAGGTCGCCAATTGGCGCTGCGTCTCATGATATTTCTGCTTGAAGATCTCGCCATCGTCGGAAGATTTCTTCACCACCTTGGCCGCATCCAGTTTGCGTGTCACGGTCGCGAGCTGCTCCTTGAAGTGCAGGATCGCATTATCCTTCTGACGCAGCTCTTCATTCTTCTTGGTGATCTGGTTTTGCAGCGTCGACTCGCGACGCCGGATCTCGATTTCCTTTTTGCGGACCTGCAAATTGTACTTCTTGGCTACGTCGGACAAGCGCGCTTTTTCAGAGACCAGGTCCCCGACCAAGCCTTCCATCCACTTCTGAGCGCGCGGTGAAGCTTCCTTGCGAATCTCGTCGAGCTCAGTGGTCGCCTTATTGAGAGCCTGCGCCATTTGCCCCTGCTTGATCTCGCGGACCAGCTCGTCGTTTTCGTGCTCGGACTCCTCGGTAGCCCCTTCAAGCCCTGTCCCCGGAACTTCAGCGGTAGGCGTCCCGGTCTCCGCGACGCTGCCCCGATCAGGCACCGCGGCGACCGGCGGCACGTCGGCATTTGCGCTCTTTTTGAAGGGCCAGATCTTAGAGAGGAACTCCTGGATATTGAGGTCAACTTCGACGCCCGGGAGCTGGAGCTTTCTGCGGGCCTGAGCGACTGCGCGTTCACTCGCTTCTTTTGAGGCGGACGCCGCATCGCCACTAACGCCGCCAGAACCAGGGACGACATTGTGCAATTCCGTCGAATGGCTGGCGATCGCCGAGTCTTTAGCTCCGGCCTCGAGCTGCTTGAGGCGCGAGGCCAGCTCATTGATGCGCCTGACATACGCCTGGACCCTGGGATCATCCTCGGATAGCGACTGGGCCGGCACGCCCGATACGAGCACCACATCACTGATACTTGCGGCAGGATCCGTGGATCCCGGCACCTTGAGCTGCATCGGCCGACCGTCAGGTCCAGTGTAGCCGCCCTTGACCGTGATCTTGTCCGCACCGGCGTCGATCGCTGAATCGCCACCGGCAACCTTGGTCAGCGCGCCTTCAGCATCCCGTTCACCGGACGCGATGCGCTTTTCAAAAGCCGCCTTGGCGGCGGCGATCGCTGAACTTCGCATCTCGGCCAGCATCTCGGCGTAATCCAAATCGCCGAGATCGACCACTTCAGCGGCCATTGGAGTCGGCTTGACGTCTCCCGGAACACCAAAGACATGCACCACAGGCGCCGGCTTGTCTCCAGGGGAATCTGCCGATGAATCCAAGCTTCGGTCCGCATGCGCGAGCGCCGGATCGATGGCGAACAACGAGATCACTTCCGTTCGCTGACCCGGCAGAGTGCGCACGACCACGCGGTCGGCGTGGCGATGGAGATCACAGAGCAGCGACTCAAAGTGATCTTTCGGTTCGTAGGCGGCCACGCGCTCGCTGGCGCCATCCAGATCAGCGGCCTTATGCTGCGATCGGAAGGAGATCCCAATGGCGATCTTCTCCTCGTCGAATCCACATTCAAGGAGGATCGGCTCGCCATCGACCCGGCCCTTCATGGCTAGGTCGAGCTGGCAATGATAGGCCTCGAAAATGCTGTAAAGAAGCAAAACGCGCGCCCGCATCTCGTCCATGCCGGTAGCGCGAATTCGTGCGATGATCAGGTCGGAAATGCGTCCCACGTCGGAAGTCCCGAAGACGGCGCTGGCAAGGACATGGCAGCCTTCCAGAAGCAGTCCGCATACTCCGAAGGCGTCCAGCTGCCGCGGGTCCGCTTTGCCGAGCCTACGCATCGACAAACCCTCCCGTTCCGAAAATGCTGGCCTGCATGGTCAAGCTGCCTTGCAACTCCGTGCGCATCCGCTCGATGCGCGTGCGTATCTTCTGCGCTAACGCATGTTCCAAGGTAAAGAACTGCTCGGCAAAGAACTCCTTGCCGCCGTTCTTCTCCAGATTGAGTGTCGCTAGCTCGCGCAGTTCACGGATAAACTGGCCCGACGCCATCTCTTCCCAAGGTCCAAGGCCACACTCCTGGCGGAACACGCATTCACGCAAGCGAGTGAGATAGTCGAGATTGACCATTCCCAAATGAGCGGCGAGAAAGATCATCCAGCCCGTCAACAACACTGCGCGCTCGTATCGCGCCACGTCGGTCTCACGGACCGGGCGCAACAGCTCGCCGGGCAGCGGGCCACAAAGCGCTTCGGCGAAGACGCTCGCAAAAAATGGCTCGATAGAAATCTGGGCACTCCACAAGGTCGCCAGGACGCGAAGGACCGCGTCCGAAAGCTCATAGTACGGTGGAGCAAGCTCGCGTCCTTCCGGAATCCAGCTCAGGATCGTTCGGATACGTCCGCCAGCGTCGAGGAACCAGCTGACTTGCGTGGCGAAGTGCTCGAAGAAGAAGCTCTCGAACGGAGCGTACTTGTCCAATTCCTCGGGAGTGAAGAAGTCGAGCGGGCTTTTCACGGAGACGAATTTCCCGTTCCGCTTCATGAAGACGTAGACGGGCACCGAGATCAGCGCAAAAGGTTGCACGGATCTCACAGGCATCTGCTTCAGATTTTCGGCCGCCTCGAGTGGCAGCTTTCGTCGGCTGAAGTCCATCTATTCTCCAAGGGGACACGCCTTCGCAAAAGGAACGGATCCCCTAGAGAATGTTTCGGAATTCAAACAGTTAAAGATGAGGCATTATTAGGCGGAGCATGAATACTCCGCTCAGCGCCACTCCATTGACTGTGAAACTGTCCGTCAATTTTCTTACATCGCAAAATGGCACGAAACATCGTGCGCATCGCCAGCCGGTTGACGCAGGTCCCGCAGCTCCGGGCGCCCCGCCTTGCATTCATCCTTTGCCATCGGACAACGCGGATGGAAGTAGCAACCTTCCGGCGGATTGATGGGCGAAGGAACATCTCCGCGCAGAATGATCCGTTCCTTTTGATAGGTTGGATCCGGAATCGGAATAGCCGACAACAGGGCTCGAGTATAGGGATGTTTCGGTTGAGCGTAGAGTTCCTCGGCGTTTGCTGTCTCAACCACCTTGCCCAAATACATCACCGCCACGCGGGTGGAAATATGCTCCACCACCTTGAGATCGTGAGCGATGAACAGATAGGTCAGGCCCAACTCTTTCTGGAGGTCCTGCATCAGATTTACGATCTGGGCTTGGATCGAGACGTCGAGCGCGGAGACCGGCTCGTCGCAGACAATGAATTCCGGCTCCACCGCCAAAGCGCGCGCGATGCAAATGCGCTGACGCTGGCCACCGGAGAACTCGTGCGGGTAACGGGCGATTGCCTCGC
>CAYXVB010000040.1:15678-24871 GCA_964467785.1 uncultured Bacteriovoracaceae bacterium | reverse complement strand
TTGGCGTCCCCACGGGGATTCGAACCCCGGTTCTTACCGTGAAAGGGTAATGTCCTAGGCCTCTAGACGATAGGGACATACTCAAGACCGAATCAATTTCTGAAACAATCGGGAGACCCATTCACTATCCGCAAGCCGTTCCAATTTCAACTCAGAAAATGCGAACTCCCGCTTTTTTTACCCAAGCACTCCGGCATCCGGATGCCCAACCCCCCCCCCCCGGGGTTGTACTTTCGCGCCACGGGGACCGCAAAACTATGTCATCATCATTCTCAGGAGCGAAGTCATCCGCCGTGTCCGAACCCTTCATTCAGACATCAACACTTCAAACGTGCGCCTGGATCGGCCCCACGCTCGCGCTCGCTGCGATTTGCGCGGCCCTCCCTGCTCCAGTCCTCGCCCAAGATCCCCGCGAATTCGCCGGGCTCAACTCCAAAGACTTTCCCTGCGCCTCCTCTCGTCCGCCGCAGCCAGGCAGTAAGATCCTGACGGCATTTGATCCGCTCCTGGGCTATCTTGCCCCCGTCAACGAACGGACGGTTTCGTTGATCGACTCCTTCTTTCTTTTCGAACTGAGCGAACCGGAAAAAGGACGGATTTCAGTGGCGGCCGCCCGCTGGGACGCGCCCGAACTCGATCGCCTCCGGCGCCTGTACGACTTCGTGCTTCCGGGGCTCATCGAGCTGCGTGATGGTCCTTTGACTCAGCCATCTGGCGACTTTCTCAACAGCCTGCGCGCCCAACGGTCAGAGCTCTCGCTGCAGGACCGGCTCTTCATCCTCTCGATGCTCGGCGATGGCCATTCGGGAACGGGCACCTCGGGGCAAGCAACCTACCTCGCCCACGTCGCTCGCGAGCTGGGCTTCAATGACGTACTTCCGGCGAACGGCACCGTGTCTTATCGGGATCCGCTGACCCGCAAGCTCTTTGTCCAAAAAGCGAGCGGCATCTTCAGGAGCTCGCAGGCCTCCGACACGGCCGACGCACTGACGGACCGCCTCGAACGCGCGGAGAGCATGCTGCCCTCGTCAGACTCTTTCCGCCCGAGAACACTGAGCTGGGTGATGGATCAGGCCTTGCTTCCCCGCGATCCCGCGCCCATCCAGGCCCGTATGAGCCAAATGATCCACAGGGACGAAACACTCGAGCAGGTCTGCCTCGGTCGCTCCAAGAACTGCACCTTTGCGTGGAACGCTCGAGGCGAAGACAAGCTCACCTCCGCGACCGCGGTCGGAACGTCGACCACAAACGTCCCCGGCGCCGACTTCAAGCTCTCCCCTGCGGAGGCGGATCTCCAACGCGGCCTCGTCCGGCGCTGGGAAGAACGCGTACCGGGGCTCCCGCCCGATGCTGAAGCAGGATCCAAGACACCGGAGATCGGGAACATCTCTATCTCCTCCGACGGGAGCATCCATCTGGATATCAAGCCCGACAATCGCGCGAAGGTGCGGGCCCAGACCAACTTTCTCGGCCCGGACCTTGACCGTCAGTTCGGCAGCCGCATCAACCTCGGCACGATTCCCTTCGAGCAAAAAGGAAAGCTCGAGCTCGACCTCAATCGCCGCATCGTTGGCAGTGGCTCCTCCAACGTCAACACGGTCGACCGGATCTCTGTGGTGATCGACTCGCGCGACCCCGACAAGGTCAAACCCTACCTCGAGGCCGAAGGCAACTATTACATCCTTCGCTCGGCTGGAGGAGCCGAGAACTATACGGGAATCGTAGGTCGCCTCAAGTCGCACCTCCCTACCGAAAGTCGCGGGGACTTCTACGCGGTCCTCCGCATGAGCGAGTTCCTGAACGCGTCGAACAGCCAGGCTGTCTCGGACAAGATCTCCGGAATAGGCACCGGCGCCGGATGGCGAATGAAGCTAACAAAATCCATCGAACTCAATTCTGAGTTCGAGATCAACAATGGCGCCTCCGTCAATGACACCTCGACGCTAGGCGTGAGCGCTGACAGCGCCCGAAACTATACAGGCAACATCGTCTTGCGAATGAAGTACTAAGACTCCAGCTTCGCTCGCGGGAGACTCACTCGAGCGCGCCGTTGTCGATCCAGCGACGGATCAGCTCGCGATCCGCATCTTCGAGCGGGGCTCCCATCGGCATGGTGCCTTCGACTACCACGCGCTGAAGGATCAGATCCTTCTTGGCAAAGGCCTGGGCGTAATCCGTCCAGTCGCTGGGATTCATCTTGCCTTCGCCATGACACATGGAACAGCGATTAACAAAGATGTCGCGGACCTGTCCGCGATAGATCGGGTTCAAGATGAGTGTCGGCGAGGGCACGGGTTCCGGAGACGGAACCGGTGTCGCCGTCGCAGTGGGTTCGGGCGTTGGCGTCGGCGTCGGCATCGCCGTGGGCTGCGGCTCGGGGACCGGTGCAGGAGCTGTTTCCACCGGCGCGTCGAGAGCACCCAGCTTGATCCACTCGCCAATCAGCTCGCGCTCGGATTCCGACAGTGGAATGCCGAGAGGCATGTCCTTTTGGGTCACGACCCGGAGCAGGATCAAATCCTTGTTGGCGAAGGCGACATCGTAACTCGTCCAGTCCTTTGGGTTCATCCTTCCGGCACCGTGGCACATCGCGCAGTTCTTTTGAAAGACGGGAAGCACGTCACGGGTGTAGCTCACCTTGACGGCACCGGGACTCGAACCCCCATTGGGTTTGCCCACCTGGGCATTAGCGCCTGCGCCCGCTTTCGCGTTGAGCGCGCCGGGCGCAAATGGCATCTGCGCGTTTCCACAACCCGCGAGGACGACCACCGCGAGCAGTCCCGCTCCTGCAGCCACCGGACTCACCTTTTTGAGGACTGGATTCATACCTTTGAACATGACTTCTGTTCCCTTCTTAGATTGAGGTGATGAAGTAGAGCAGGACGTCATTGCGCGTATTGGCCGTCCCGGTGTTGAGGTCGTCGCGGCCGGACGAAGAAATCTCGTAGCGGCCCGAAAGGCTCATGTAAGGATTGAAGTAGTACTTGGCGCCGATTCCGTGGCGATTGAACGCGTCGCCAGGATATCGGAGATCAAAGGCCAGCCGATCGTATTTGTAAAAGAGCGACCATTTGTCGGTGAGCACGATGTCCGCGAGACCGTACGCTCCGGCGGAGTAGGAATCCTTGACCGCGGCCTGATAGACCGAGGAAGCGAAAAACTTGCCGAGGTTGATCGAATTTCGAGCGGGGTCGTTCCAGCCATGCGCGACCTCATATTCGAAAAGCAGCGCCCCCCGAAGCAGTCCGTGACTCAGCCGATCGAGCGACCAGCCGGTATACAAAGACGCCGAGAACGGATCATAGGCCGCGTTATCGGAATGGTGCTGGCTCCAGCTCGTTCCGACATGGAAAGGAAGGCCCGGCAAGGTGGCCCGCAAGTTAGCAAAAAGCTCGTAAGTCTGATCGTTGGCCACGAAGTTGCCGCCGTTCTGAAACCCGGTCGTGACGCCAAGGTCATGATGCAGATACGGAAGAAGGTCGCCCGAGACGAGCGCACCCATCTCGAAGTCATACATGCCGGTGCGGTTCTGCGCGCGCGTATAGCTGCGATGCTCGTCGGTCATCACACCGTAAGGCACGATGAAGCGCCCGAAAACGATGTCCTTGACCAGGGCGCTGTCCGACGGATCCTTAAGGCGCGCAAGCACATAGGATTCGCGCGGCACGACGCCACCAAAGCCCAGGAGCCCTAGCTGCACACCGGTGACGAGGTGGGTTTCCACTCCCCCGTCCTTTAGGTCAGTGATCTTGACGTTGGCCTGGGGCGTGACCGCCATGAGTGCGACTTCGCTCGCCGCCGCGGTCTTGGGATTCGACGGAAAGAGCCCGATCGAGCGGAAGTCGACCGAAAAGAGATCCTGCTTGGAAACCCAGGACGTGGGATTGCCGCCACGGCCGCCCCACATTTTGCCGTCGACTGTGCGGGGTCCGCCGCCGGTGGAGCTCACATGGCAGGCGGTGCAATTGAGATAACCCAGGCGCGCCGCATATTCCGGACGCGCTTGGGAGACCGACGGGGCCAGCGCTGCGGCCAAAGCGCCAAGGGTAATGATTCCGTTTCGAACTGACTGTTTTAGAAAACTCATGGATCCCTTCCGAAAAACTTCTCATGGGGGGCTGGCGCGAATTCTGCTAAATGCGCGTCATACTTTTGCCGCCCGCAGTAGCAGGAGCTATGCCGCTGGCAGCTATACGTCCCCAGAACACAGCAGTAAAGGAGTCAAGTGATGAAAAACAAAGGCGCGATCTACAAAGGGTTCGATTCGATGATGAATTCCAAATGGATTGGAATGGTCGGACTCATGGCCTTTCTTGGGACATATTTACCCGCACATGCGTCAGGAGATCCCAAAGCAGGTAGAGCGGCTGCGGCAGTCTGCCTCGCTTGTCACGGCCCCCAGGGCGTGAGCATGAATCCCCTATGGCCCAATCTTGCGGGACAAAAGGAAGAATATCTGGTCAAGCAGCTCAAGGACTTCCGCTCCGATGAGCGCAAAAATCCCGTCATGAGTCCCCTGGCCAAGCCCCTGAGCGATTCGGAAATCGACAATCTGGCGGCATTCTTCGCTTCTTTACCAGCGGGACCCGCGGGACCCGCGGAGACCTCCGGGCAGTCGAGTGCTCCGGCGGCTCAGACCCCAGCCGCCCCATGAGGGACGAGTCGATCAGCAAACGAGAGCCAACAAAAGCTCAACCGGATCGTTTTTTTGCATCCAACTCGCGCTGGAACTGCCACATCTTGATGTGGCGAACCGTACGCGAGAGGCCCTCGAGCAGCGAGCAGATCAGACCGGGCATTCCGTCCTTATAAGCTCCGTAATAGACGAAGTTCTTGAAGCTCATTGCCGGGAACGTGAAAATCAGGTGGAACCAGTTGGTCCTCTGCCCTTGCATCACGCGGTCGCGCGCCTCGATCGTGGTGTAAAAGTTCATCTTGCCAAGGATTCGCTCGGGCGAATTAGCCGGATCGTGAAGCAACGGCTCGTGGATCATCCCGGGTGGCCGGGGGAACATCGGGAACTCGTGCACCTCATTGACGTAACGGACGCCAGCCCGATGAAAGAAACGGTCCTGATAGCTGGGATTCCAGATTCCGTGACGGATCGGCACCCCGAGCAGATACTCGATGCGCTGGACTTTGTAGGCCCGAAACTCCGGCTCCTGCTCCGATCCCATCAGTCCCTGGATTCGGTCAGCCAGCTCCTTCGTGCACGCCTCGTCGCCATCGACGACGAGGATCCAGTCGTGGCGCGCCTGCTCGAGGGAATAGTTGCGCTGATCTTTGAATCCGGTCCACGCGCGTTGCAACACTCTGACCTTTTGGGCCCACGGCGCGGAAGGGTCGTTGCAGATCTCAAGCGTCCGATCTGTGCTCATTGCGTCGACGACCAGAATCTCGTCAGCCCAAATCAGAGAACCCAACGCGCGGGCGATCTGCTTTTCTTCGTTTCGAACAATGAGAACTGCGGAAACCGGCCTGCCCACGGGTGCACCTTTGCTGAATTCGGGTTGTCTTGGAACTCATGAGAGTGAGGCTCCATTATTAAGCCCAGAACGCTTCAAAATGCAATGAGTCCGGTCGCGGCGATCTGTCGCGGCTATTTGAGGGCACATCAGTTGCACGACACGCCATCCATGAACGCAAACAGCAAAGCATCGCTGGAGGAAGTCTTTAACGACGCTGAATCGCGCCTGCGGAGCGGTATGGCGCAGCTCGGAGACTGGAGCGACCAGCTCAATCGGCTGATCGAAAACCGCCCAGGCTCGCTGGTCGCGGGCATCGCGATCGCGGGCTTTCTCACGGGCCTGGTGATGCGGGGAGGCGCGAAGGGCGTAAGCCCGTCGGAAAGCTCCACCGCGACCGGAGGAGAGACGGCGGGCTTTTCCGCGGATCCGTTCATCGCCTTCTTGAGCGGCGCGGTCGCGGGCTTCGCCGTGGGTCCGCGGCTCGTGGATTCCGCGCGCCATGGACCGCGCTTCACCGGATTCAAAAGCCGACTGAGCGCCGTCGATCGCAAATAAGAAGCGCGGCCATCATCCGCGCCAACCGATTGGCGGAAATGAGTTCGAGGCGAACGAACTCAAAAGGGTACAATTCTCCGGATTCATACGGTATCCTAAACAACATACTGTATGACGAATTCAGCCCCGCCCAAAGCCCTGCTCATTGCCGGTCTGGTCACCATACAGGTGCTTTTTGGGATCAACTACGTCGTGACCAAGATCGTCGTCGGCGCGTTTCCTCCTCTGGTTTGGGCGAGCATCCGCATCATCATCTGTTCGATCATCATGTTCGCGATCGCCTACGTCTATCGCCGGGACCGCTTCCCGTCGGACGGTCGCCGGTTCTTCGTGCCGATGATCGCGTTTTCGCTGCTGGGCTCCGTGATCAACCAAGGCTCTTTTCTGGTGGGGCTTCGGCACACGACGGCGACCAACAGCGCGATCCTCAACACGCTGATTCCGGTCTTCACGCTTTTGGTCGTCACTCTGCGCGGTCAGGAGCGGCTGACGCTGCGACGCCTGATCGGATTCATCCTCGCTTTTGGCGGCGTGCTCGTGATTCGCAAAGTCGAGGACCTCACCCTCTCCGCGGAAACCGCGCTGGGCGACGGCCTGACGATCCTCAATTGCCTGAGCTACGCGCTGTTCCTCTCGTATGCCAAGAAGTTCCTGGAAACCCATGATCGCGTTTGGACGACCACCTGGCTTTTTGCCTACGGCAGCGTGGGCCTGACTCTGTTGGCCGTTCCGGACTACACGCATTTTACTCCCCCACTGCTGACGCCGGCGCTGCTATCGAGCATGATCTTCGCGATCCTAGGCGGAACCCTGGCCACGTATTTCCTGAACGTTTGGACCCTGACCTACGCCTCGAGCAGTTCGGTCTCGATCTTCGTCTACCTCCAGCCGATAGTCGCCTCGACCCTCGCCTACTTCTGGTTCGGGGAAGTGATCTCGCTTCGGACGCTCATGGCAAGCCTGATGATTTTTGGGGGTGTGCTCCTGGCGCTCCGCTCCTCGGGGACGAGGTCCAGGGCCGCCATCCCGGCTCCGGTCGATCCGAACTGACAGATTCTAAACATTCCCGACACTCCTTAGTTGACTAATTGCGTCAACCCGTCTAAGCCAGAACCCTATTTATGCGTTTTCCCGGCAAACGTAAGACGAAGCACTACTTCCCTGTCGACTCTAACGAACGCCGCAAGTTCGACTTCACTTCGAACGTGCACGCCGGGGATTCGGTTTTCGTCGTGGGGATCGACCAATTGATTGTCGATCTCGAGGCGCGAGTGGACGACGATTTCCTCCGGCAGTATGAGCTCAACAAGAGCGAATCCTACATCCTGCCCGATGAGCGCATGGAGCAGATGCTCGCCGAGGTGCGTAAGCGCGGCTTGCTCGAAGGCATCTACGCTGGCGGCAGCATCGGCAACACGCTTCATAACTTCGCGGTGCTGGCCGAAGCGCGCGCGGTGGCGCTCGGGACGATCTCCGACCCCATCCGCGTCGGCGACGAGGCGTTCAAATACATCACGACGACCCATTCGCTCGTCGATTTCTCCTACCTCGCTCCGTGCGCGGGACCGATGGGCCGCGCGCTCTGCCTGATCACGCCCGACGGCGAGCGCACGTTTGCCATCGCCAAGGGCATCATGAACGACCTGCCCGTCACCGCGGTGAAGCCCGAGCTGATCCGCGAGGCTGGCGCGATCCTCGTGTCGAGCTACCTTTTCCGCGACGAATCTGCCCCGCTTTACGAATCCTCAATGAAGGCGCTCAAGCTGGCCAAGGAGCACGGGGTTCCCGTGATCTTCTCGCTCGGCACCAAAGGGCTCGTCAAAGAGAAGCGCGAATGGCTCTCCCGCATCCTGCCTGAGTACGTGACCGTGCTGGCGATGAACGAAGGCGAAGCCCAGGCGCTCTTCGACGAAAGCGATGCGCTGCTCGCGCTCGACAAGGCGCTCGACTGGGTGGACTTCGCGCTGCTCACTGTCGGCCCGCGCGGGCTTTACATCGGCGCGCACGTGGATGCGGCGTTAGCCCGACATACCGACGACCCGATCGTGAGCAAGTCGATCCCAGAGTACAACAAGTACGAGTACTCGCGCGCCATGCGGAGACAGGATTGCCAGAGCCCGATTCGCACCTACACGCACATCAACCCTTATCTAGGCGGCCCGGCCAAGATCAAGAACACCAATGGCGCGGGCGACGCGGCGCTGGCAGCGCTCATGCACGACATGACCTCCAACCAATACCACCGGCTGCGCATGCCGAACTCGCCCAAGCACCGGGCGCCGTTCCTCACCTACTCGTCGATCCATCAAATCAGCAAGTACTGCAACCGCGCCAGCTTCGAGGTGCTCTCGCAGCATTCGCCCCGCCTCGCGCAGGGCCTGCCCGAGCGCGAGGACGGCCTCGAAGAAGCCTACTGGGAGCTTTGAGCGACCCAGCGGATACTCCTCCGGAGGGCTCGGGCGTCGAGCACCAGGCAGACCGCGAGCGCGTATGCGCTGCCCCACAGAATATCGAGAACATAGTGGTGGTTGAGATAGACCGCTGAAAAACACATCAAAAAATAGAAGCCGACGAGCGGTAGGCGCAGGGAACGGAAACGAAGCGCGAAATAGGCGCCGATCAAGGGATATGCGACGTGGAGCGAAGGGATCGCCCCGAACACGTCAGCCGAACGCGAGTACATTCCTTGGAAGAAATGCGTGCCCAAAAGCAGATCGAAGCGCGCGGCGCCCGCAGGATTAGGGTGCGCGTCCGGACGGGCCGGCCCCAGTCCGTAAAGCGCGACGTACCAAGGCGGTGCCGCGGGATACCAGTAGTAGGTACTATAACCGAGCAGGTTGACCCAAAAGAACGCCCACGGCAGCCCTAACGCCCGGAGCCTGACGTCGCGCCGGGGGTGAAGAAAGCGAAACCACGCCGCGGTCAGGAGAAACACCCCGATAAAGATCAGGTAAGCCGCGCCCGCGAGCAGGTCCAAGGCGGGAAAGGTATGAAGCTGCCACCACTCGTTGGGCGTAAGGACACGTCCGCCGGAGCGGATCCCGAACCAGCGCTGATCAAAGAGATACGGTTCCGCGACGCGCACCCGGCCGCGTAGCAGATCGCCGTAATACCGCATGCTGTCGTAAATGACGCCGACTGAAAAAAACGGCCAAAGGAAATGTAGGAGT
>CAYXVB010000040.1:0-15668 GCA_964467785.1 uncultured Bacteriovoracaceae bacterium | reverse complement strand
CGAGCGAAAGCATCGCGGCGCCGACCGCCAGATGATCCCAGCGCATCCCGCCGAGAAGGTAGAGCGCACTCCAATAGACCAGCATTCCGCCGAGCGGAATCCATCTCCGCCCGAGGCTCAGCGAGTTCCACCACAGCAACCAGCTCGATCCCGACTGTCCGCGCACCAGCATCCCGCTTGCATGGATGCAAGCCGCCGGCCTTGGGTCGCGCACGGAGAACTCGCCATGAACATCCCCGGCCCGCGCAGTCAGGAGTACCGCCAACGCGAAGAGATCCACCTTGCGCCCGGATTGCAACGCTTTGCGCAGCTCGCGGGCATCACGCTCAAGCGTGGACAAGGCACCCGACTTTATGACGTGGATGGCCGACGTTACATCGACTTCATCGGCGGAATCGGAGTGGGCGGGATCGGCCACTCCCATCCCAAATGGGTCGCCGCTGTCGAGGATCAGCTACGCCGGCTCGTGATCGGAAGTTTTACGAGCCCGGCACGCGTGGAGCTTCTGGAGCGGATCTCGGAGTTCCGTCCCTCGCCGCGGCTGAATCGCGTGCAACTCTATACTTCCGGCGCGGAAGCCGTGGAATCGGCGCTCCGACTTGCAAAATGCCATACGGGCAAGCACGAGATCGTCAGCTTCTGGGGCGGTTTTCATGGCAAGACCCTCGGCACTCTGTCGGCGATGGGCTCTGATGCGCGGCAGGGCTGGGGGCCCCTCGCTCCCGGCTATCACATCGCTCACTACGCCCACTGCCACCACTGCCCCCTGAGCCTCAAATATTCGGCCTGCGGACTGGCCTGCGCGAATGCGGTCCGGGAGCAGATCCGACGCGCCACCTCCGGCTCCGTCGCCGCGATCCTGATCGAGCCGATGCAGGGTAGTGGCGGAAACGTGATTCCACCGTCCGATTTCCTGCGCGCAATCCGATCGATCGCCGACGAGCTCGGTGCCTTGCTCATCGCGGACGAGATGATCACCGGATTCGGCCGCACCGGCAAAGACTGGGGCGTGCATCACTCAGGTGTGGAGCCCGACATCGTCACCATCGGAAAGCAGTTCGGAGGCGGCATGCCGATCAGCGGACTTATTACTCGGGACGAGATCGCCCAGTCGCGTCCCTGGTCGGAGCCGTCGGGTTCGTCCTCGAGTTACGGCGGCAACGCGCTCGCCTGCGCCGCCGCCGCGGCAACGCTGAGAATCATTCGCGAGGAAAAGCTCGTGGAAAACTCCCGCCGCATGGGAGAGCTGCTGTTGGCGCGGCTGCGGCGCCTCTCTGAAAGACATCCGGTGATCGGCGAAGTCCGTGGGCAAGGCCTCTTCCTCGGCGTGGAGCTGGTCGATGCCCGGAACCGAAAGACCAAGCTGTCTCGAGAAACCTGCGAGCGGCTCTTTAGCGAGTGCTTGAGGCGGGGCCTACTGACGATGTCCTACGATCCGGTGTTCCGCCTGCAGCCTGCGATGGTGATCGACGAGCCGACGCTGGATGAGGCCGTCCTCATCCTGGACGAAGCGCTGACCGAAGTCTGCGGCGAATGAACGCGGACCGCCCGCGGCGACGATGTTTCACTTCATACACCCACTGGTCAATGTGACTTTTTTCGGTCGCCGTCCTGAGTGGGAGCCGGCGGCGAGGTCTGCGGCATCGACGTCTTGCTGCGGGTCAGGGTCTCCGTGCCGTTCTCGAACCAACGTTCGCTCAAGAGCTTTCCGTCCGGAGCGTACTCGTACCATTTGCCGTTGCGCTTGCCGTTGCGGAACTCCCCAACCAGCGCGCGCTCGCCGTCGGGGTACCACTCGATGTAAGGCCCGTCATTGACGTACTTCCCGGTGGCGGGATCCCTTTTTTGCGTGCACTGACGCGTGCCTTTGAATTCGGCGGGTCTTTCGCGCGTCGGCTCGCCCGCGTCCTGGCAGGGACGCTTGGGGCCATACGCGCAGGACGAAAGCGCGAGCATGAAGGCGATCGCAAGAAATGGGGAAACCGGCGTTCTCATCCCACCATTCTAGAGAAAGGAGCCCGCGGGATCAACCCACGGAGCTTTCCGGGATATTGAGTCGGGCCATATTGAAGCGCCGAGTGGCGCTCAAGGCCGCGCGGATCCGCTCCTGGAGTAGGGCAAGATCCGAGTTGACCCGCGCGCGGTTCTGCCAGTACTCCTGACGGTTCATCCGCTGCTTCCAGACCCGCTCCACCGAAAAAAGCTCCGAAAAAGCCCGATCCGCGTCGCGGAATTCGCGACTGGAGGAGAGCCTCGGAAACTCCTGCAGTCCATCGCGCAGCTGCCCGCGGTGCAAACGAGCGGTATCCAGATCGGACGCGAGCTCGAGGCCGGCCGAGCTGAGCGCCGAGAGCTGCTCGGAAGTCAGCGGAGCATCCGAGCGACTGGCCTCCGCTTCGCGAATCTGGGCCTTGACTCCATCCGCCTGTCCCAGAGCGCTTCTGAGCGCGCTCTCGATCAGCATGGAGTGTGGAGCCACCTTGCTCTTGGCTTCTCGCAATTGCGTCTGGTCCTCTACCGCCGCGTTAGGTCCCTTGGGTGCGGCCGTACCGGGAACGCCCTGCCCCGCCTGTTGACCCGCAGTGGAACCGGACATCCCCGGGTGATCCTGATTGTCTCCGGCAAATTGCCCCTCTTCGAGGCCGCCCAGCGGAGTGCCGTCCGTGTTGCTCCGCTCCAGCCGGTTGCCTCGAAGCGCCTGGTCAGCGACGTCTCCGGTGTCCGTACTGGACGAGGAGGAGTTGGGCGCGGCGATCACTCCGACCGGAGCGACCCACTGAAGGACCAGATAAAACGAAACGGCTGCGATCATGGGCTCACCAAGACGCCGTACTGGTTTCATGACTCGTTTCTCCTATTACCCGGACGTGCAAACCCCGCTCCGTTTACGCTGCTTCGTCCCATTCCGCTTCGCGGAGCGCCCGCTGAAGAAGCAGCCGTTGCAAGGTACTCTCGAGCCAGTCGGTACGAACGGCCGTGGCTTCGTCCGCGTCATCGGCGAGTTTCTCCAGTTCGTCGCGCATGGCCTGATAGCCCACGTACGGAATCGCCGACTGCAGGAACGCCCAAATCACTTTCTGCAGCTCGCAGATGTAAAGCACGGGGCGGAGCCCGCCGTCCCAGCTGGAGGGCGGCACGCCATCGACAAGTGCATCGACCGAGGGCCTTTCGGCCCGGGCCGATGGCGTCTCCATCCGGGGATCCCCTCCCATCCGGTAAAGCGCGGTGCGGACGTTCTGCTCCTGCCAGGTAACCTCCCCTCGCACGGTCTCGATCGAATCCCGAAGATCGTCCCAAGGGCAGGCCAGCGCGCACTCATGGAGAAGCTCCGCCTCGAGCGACAACAATGAGGCCGCTTCGCCGAGCAGGTCAAACAACGTCGCGACGGATATCCGGCGATTCTCGGTCATCTTTGGACTTCGGAGCAACGCGCATGCCCGTATCGGACGCGGCCGCCGTGATCAGCCGCGCGCCCCGCTGAAAGGACAAATAGGCCCATGCCCACTCCAGCATGACGATCAGCCGGTTGCGGAAGCCGATGAGATAGAAAATGTGGACGGCAAGCCACGTGATCCAAGCAAAAAAGCCGGCAGCGTGGAACCAACCAAAGTCGACGATGGCGAACGAACGACCCACTGTCGCGAGATTGCCCTTGTCGATGTAATGAAAGGGGCGGCCGCCGCCGCCGCCGCCGCGGATCCGCGCGGCAATCATCGACGCGACATACTTACCCTGCTGCATGGCAACCGGAGCGATTCCTGGGAGAAGTTTGCCGTTTTGTTCGACATGGGCGGTGTCGCCGATCACGAAAACCTCGGGATGCCCCGCAAGCGTGAGGTCATCGGATACCTTGACTCGGCCTGCGCGATCGGCTTCCGCGCCGAGCCAACGAGCGGCCGGCGAGGCCGCCACTCCCGCGGCCCAAATGACCGTACGTGTATCCAGGCGCTGGCCGCGAATCACTACGCCAGCGGCATCGACCTTCTCCACCGTGCAGTCCGTTCGGACGTCCACTCCCAGGCGGAGCATCGCGCGTCGCGCCGACTCCGACAGGCGCGGAGGAAAGGAAGAAAGAACACGGGGCCCGGCCTCGATCAGGACAATCTCCGCCGAGCCGGGGCGGATGTTTCGGAAATCGCGGGCCAGCGCGTGATGGGCAAGCTCAGCGATCGAGCCTGCCATCTCGACGCCCGTCGGGCCGCCGCCCACCACGACAAAGCGCATCCAGGCGCGCTTTCGATCTGGATCCGGCTCCATTTCTGCGGCTTCGAAGGCGTGAAGTATTCTCTGACGAATAGATGTCGCATCCGAGACGGACTTGAGTCCGGGCGCGTCGGCCTCCCATTCCGGATGGCCGAAGTAACTTTGCCCCGCGCCAGATGCGATGACCAGGTGATCGTAGGGAACCCGACGGTCCGGAAGGACAACCGCGCGCGCCGCGAGATCCACTCCCTGAACTTCGGCCATCAGGCAGTGGGTATTGGCCTGATTTCGCAGAATGGAACGGATCGGAGTGGCGATGTCCGCCGGCGAGAGGCCAGCGGTGGCGACCTGGTAAAGCAAGGGCTGGAACAGATGATGATTGCGACGGTCGATCACCGTCACCTGCGCCCGAACTCCCTCGAGCGCCCGCGCGGCACTCAAGCCGCCAAAGCCCGCACCGATGATCACGACCCGAGGAAGAAGGGACGACACGCTCATGATCCCACCTTATCACGAGATTGGGATTTGGCATTCCGCGCGCAGCCGTGCGAGTATCGGGCCCATGTCCGCCTCTTTCCGCGAAAAGCTGCTTCAGTCCATCCTCAATCAACCCACCGCGCCGTTCCGCGAGCGCCACGTCATCCATCGAGTCCTCCAGGAGCTGGGGGAAGCGGGAGTCCCCCACTTCCAGGATCCAACAGGCAATATCGTGATTGGCGCGGCCAGCGCGAAAGAGTATCGCGCGCTTCTCGCCCGGAAAACCCCGCGCGGTGGCGAGCCCCTCCGGGTCTTCATCGCGCACATGGACCATCCGGGCTTTCATGGCGTGCGCTGGAGCGGCGATGCCGAGCTTGAAGTCAAGTGGCATGGCGGCACTCCGACCGCGCATCTCGAAGGCGCGGCGGTCTGGCTCGCGGACGAAAAAGGCTGGGCCGGTCGAGGCCTGATCGGCGAGGCCCGTCTCCTGCCCTCGGGGCGCGCGCTCCAAAGCGGCACCGTCCAGCTCCCGGAAGACGTGGCCCATCTTCTTCGCAAGTCGACGCCTGATGCGCGCAAACTTTTCGGCGGGTTCGCGTTCCGTCAGGCGATGTGGCAGGAAGACGAACTCATTTACACCAAGGCCGCCGACGATCTGGTCGGCGTGTTCGCGATCGTTTCGCTTGCCCTGGACCACTGGGGCAAAGCCTCCTCCAGCCAGAAGCGGCCCCGCAAGCCGGCCCCCAAGCGCCGGAAATCCGCCCCGTTCATCGGACTGCTGACACGTGCCGAAGAAGTTGGATTCATCGGCGCGATCGCCCACTTTGAGCTGGGTTGGCTGCCCCGCGCCAAGCGCGACATCCTTTGCGTGAGCCTGGAAACCTCACGCACCCTGCCGGGCGCGGAGATCGGCAAGGGTCCGATTGTCCGCCTGGGAGACCGCGCAACGGTTTTTGACGCCTCGGCGCTGCGCGTGCTCACCGATCTCGCCGCGCGCGTCCTTCCCGAAAAACATCAACGTCGCATCATGGATGGCGGCTCCTGCGAAGCGACCGCCGCGACCGCCTATGGACTCCGAAGCATCGGCATCTCCGTGCCACTCGGCAATTACCACAATCAATCGTTCGAAGGAGGCCCGGACTCGCGCGGCAACCTCGGCCCCGCTCCCGAGTTCGTCCATCAGGGCGACGTACGGGGACTGCTCACGCTCTGTCATGCGCTGCTCGAGACCGGATCACCCTGGTCGGATGCCTGGAGCGAAAAACGTGGTGAATTCAAAAAAAGCTTGAAGGACAGCGCCAAGCTTCTGAAAACTTTATGAACGAACCCAAACGCGCCGCCACGCCGATCGTTTCCGAGTCCGCTCGCCAAGTTCTGCGCGAGATGTTCCGTCAGTACCGCGAGGCGAACTTGCTCACCACCGCTTCGAGCCTGGCTTACACGACGATCCTGTCGATCATTCCGTTTTTGGCGATGAGCTTCGCGATCTTCAAGGCCTTCGGCGGACTTCAAAAGCTCTACGCGACGATCGAGCCGTTCATCCTCAACAACCTCGCCGAGGGAGCGAGCGAGGAGGTGATCAAGCGGATCGCCGGCTTCATCGAGAGCGCGCACGCTTCGGCCGTGGGTTTTGGCGGTTTCTTTGGCCTCGTGTTCACGAGCATGAGCATGCTCTCGAGCATCGAGAACGGGATCAATAGAATTTGGCGCGTCAAGAGCCGTCGCTATTGGTTCCATCGCGTGGCCGTCTACTGGCTCATTATCACGCTCGGACCCGTGGCCTTCAGCGTTGCGCTCGGTCTGATGACCTCGAGCAACCTGCCGCTCACGCGGTTTCTCCCCTCGGGAGCGGGGGATTTCCTTCTCGCCTTGGCGGCCTTTTTCGGAATTTACCGTTTTGTTCCCTATTGCCGCGTTCAATGGAAATTTGCCCTGATCTCCGCGTTTTTGGCGGCGATCGGCTGGGAGATCGCACAGGCAGGCTTCCATCTGTATACTCGCCGAGTGGTGACCTATAACGCCATTTACGGCAGCCTAGGGGCGGTCCCACTGCTCTTGCTTTGGATTTACATTGTCTGGGTCATCGTCCTCAGCGGAGCCGCACTGACCGCCTCTCTTCAAACCGCCTATCGCCCCGAAGTCGCGCCTCAAGCGAGGGTATAAATTTAATCCATTTAAATCAAACGGTTGAACCGCTGTCGATATAAGACTTTTTCTGTCCAATAATTTGACACATGGCGTTATCAATGATAGCCATCCGCTGGCTTATGAATCCCAAACCCGGGACATCAGTCACCTTATGAAAGGCGGATCTCTCCTCATGCTGCGCTACTCTCCTCTCAAGTCCTCTGCCGTCCTGGCGCTCTCACTGACTCAGTTGGCCCTTCTCTCCAGCTGCTCCCCAAAGGGCGCGACCAACGCCACTGATCTCCAGGATCCCAGGGCCAAGGCGCCCGCCCGCGTCGAAGCTTCGCTTTCAGCCGACGACTCCAAGCGTTTGAGAATCAACAAGGAGTCCCTCGACAAGGAATTTCTCCTCTACGGCTCTTATGCGAGTCAGGAAAAGAACGCCACGAGCCATGGCCTCAAAACCCGCGTAGTGACCTTCCATCGGAATGAAGCCAGCGTCTTCATGCTCGAATCGACCGAAGGCCGCCTCATCTCGGATGACGTGCCGACCAAGATCATCCTCGCCGAGCTGCCGATCCTCTCCGAGTCCGACACCCAGCTCACGCTGGACTTCAATGCCGGCATGAAAGCCGTCTTCTGGGTTGGCGGCTACCACGCTTCCGATTACCAAGGGACGGAGTATGAGGAAGGCGATACGATCGCCAGGATCGCCTCAAGCTTCATCGACTCGATCCGCGCCCAGGACAACACCCTGGAAATCCGCCAGATCGCCCGGATCGATGAGCACAACCCAGAGCTCGGCGCCGATGTCGCCGCCACCTACGAGCTGCGCTATTACCTGAAGCCATATCGTCCGACCCCGGGCTTTGTCGCCCGCGAAACAAGCGACTTCCGCAAGGTCGGTTACTTCGAGACCTCTCCAGTACTCGAGCGCCGTACGGGCCAAACCAAGGTCCGCATCGCTCGCCGCGACGAAAACAAGGTCTTCACGTACTACCTCTCCTCCAACACCCCGGCCGACAAGATCCAGTCGATCAAGGACGGCGTCCTCTACTGGAACAAGGTTTTTGGGCACGAAGTGGTCCGCGTGGAGATGGCGCCCGAAGGCGTCAGCGCTCCGGATTCGCGTTACAACGTGATCCAGTGGATCAATGACAGTTCGACGGCCTCCGCCTACGCCGACGCGCTCAGCGATCCGCGCACGGGCGAGATCCTGCATTCGCAGATTTTCCTCCACAGTGGCCTCTTCGAGGGCAAAGGTCCGGGCCTCGTCGGCTTGATCCGCCGCCTCAACCATATGACGGACAAAGCTCCGCCGGCACCGACCCCGCAAGCCGCCAAGGACTCGCCATTGGGCGGCGGCAAGAGCGGGGGCCTTGGGCTCTCCGCCAAGCCGCGCACCCGGGGGCTCCGACTCAAGGGCCTGACGGCTGACCATCTTTGCGATCTCGACTTCGCCAAAGCCGCCCAAGCCGATATACGCTCCCTGGTCGCGCTCGAAGGCACTATCACCCCGGACATGTACGAACGCCTGTCGAACAACTATGTGACCTATGCGGTCGCTCATGAAGTGGGCCACACGCTCGGCCTGCGCCACAACTTCGCCGGCTCGCTCGAGACCCAGGTGTCCCTTGCCGAACGCGACGAAACCATCGTCAACTACCTCCGCACCAACGAAGTGCCTGCCAACCTCGTAGTGACAAGCTCCATTATGGAGTACGCCCAGCTCATCGACTCGGCGATCGTCGGCGCTCAGATCAAGGCCGGCAACACAGTTCTGCCGTACGACAAGGTGGCGATCGAATGGGGCTATCGCGGCGCCTCGATTCCCGAGGACGCTCCTCCCTTCTGCAGCGACTACGACACGAAGAAATTCGCCGACTGCAAGCGCTTTGACGTGGGCGCAAACGCAGTGTCCAGCAACTTCGAACGCATGGGCATGCTGATGCGCACGCTCCCGGTCGTCGCGGTCGAAGAGTTCATCCGCATCAAGACGGACCCTAAGTCGGACGGCCAGATCGACGCCGTGGCGCTGCTCACCACGCTATCCGATACCTTGGAAGACCAGATCGGCTGGCTCACCGACATGACCAAACCCTCGCTCCTGGTCGACCGCGCGTATGGCGAGCTGACCTCAAACCTCCTCATGCCGCAGGCGCAATGGGTCGCGTTACAGGTCCAGAACATCGGCGGCGTCGACAAGGTGCTCTTCTCACACCTGCCGGCCACCGATCGCCCGGCGCTGAGCTTTGCACAAGCCGGAGAAAAAGAAGTCGAGTCTTATCTCGCCCGTCCCGAGGTAATTTCGGGAATCGGCTATGACGGCAATCCTTACACCTTGAGCGAGAGCGAAATCGAACTCATCAAGGGAAGGACCGTCGGACTCCTCCAGACGATCGACCGGATTGTCACGGGCACGCTGCTCAAGGCTTATGCGGCGGTTCCGCTCCTCACGCTGTATACGGACGAGATCCATGAGCGCCTCGTATCCATCTCGGAGGAAGTCATCCTTAAGCAAGCGGCCCTCACCGGAGGCGATGCCACGCCCGCCCGCGCAGTCAAAGGTAAACGCGCTTCCGTCAAAGCGCCGGTCGAGGACCCTCGTGGCTTTGTCTACTCGAACCCCGATCGTCTGGCCGCGGCATCGCTCTTGAGTGCCAAGGGTCGGCCGCTCGGCTTCGGGGAGGTGGCACGCCTCAAGCTGATCGACGCGATGAACGCGATCATCCAAGCCGAGCTCGGCGCGGCGCCCAAGTCCGTGGACGTTCGCAAGCTCACTCCGAGCCAGCTCGAGTGGTTCACGGTCCAGCGCGAGATCCTCAAGGCGCTCGAAGCCTCGGCCAAGACTGAGTAACAGTCCCTCAACTGGAGAGAGTGCGCGGCGGGTGAGGACCGACAATGGTCTTCCCCGCCGTGCGCGTTTTTTACGTCACGATCACCCCACCACGCTGACCAGCCCAGGTCACCAACGATGATAGGCGGGATGCCCCGGCTTGACGGCGACAAAAGTCCCGCGACACGTCGCGCAGAGCTTGCCGCCGGCAAACAGCCCACCTTCAATCACCGCGCGATCCTCTCTTATTTCGGCGACGCGGGCGACGAGTTTGACCGTGCCATCGGTGGGCGTGGGACGCTTGAGCTGGATCGCGTAATCCGCCGTGACCGTGCAGGGCGGATGCTCCGCTCCGGCCTGCTTCATCAACGCCCAAGCGGCGGTCCAATTGCAATGGCAGTCGAGCAGCGACCCGATGATGCCGCCGTTGAGCATGCCGGGAAAAGCCTCATGATGACTTTCGGGCTTCCACTCGGCGACAACTTCGCCAGTCGCGTCTGCCGAATCTTCCGGCGCGATACTGTTGATGCGCAGCCCCTTTTCATTGGCGGGGCCGCAGCCAAAGCAAGTGCTGTGCGCGGCAAAAGTACGCTGCAGGCCGTCACGGGAAGGCACACGGGGTTCGGTCATCGGCAAAGGAGTTTGGGGACTCGATAGAGAGCTCATGATCAAAATCGCTAGCACCCGTCTTAGCAAAGATCAAGCGGACCTCCCCGGGGGGGCGAAATGTGGGTCTTGCGCGATCCGCGTCGGATTGCCAAACTATCGTAGCCATGACTCCCTACTTTCACCCCATCGAACCGACTGCGCTGAGCTGGATCCTGTTGAGCCTCGTCCTGTTGATCTTCGCGATCGATTTAGTGGCCGAGCTTCTCAATCTGCGCGCGATGTCGCCGCAGATCCCCACTGAGTTCCGCGATGTCTTCGACGCGGATAAATATTCGGACCTGCTCCGCTACCAGTCGGACTCCACGCGCTTTGGCCTCATCCGTGGCGGGATCGGGCTGGCGGCGACAGTGGCTTTTTGGTTCTGCGGCGGATTTGGCGCGGTGGATTTGGCCTCGCGGGGTCTCGGATACGGGCCGGTCGCGACGGGCCTGGCCTTTCTCGGGGCGCTCGCAGTGCTGCGTGGGATCCTCGACCTGCCCTTCGCGGCTTGGAGCACCTTTGTCATCGAGGAACGCCATGGCTTCAACCGCACGAGCTGGCGGACTTTCGTCACGGACCGACTCAAGGGGCTGATTCTCAGAAGCATGATCGGTGGCCTCCTGGCGGGCCTCGTCCTGCTCTTCTTTGAAAGCCCGGAACGCGCGGGAATCCCGTCGTGGCTCCTGGCCTGGGTCGCGGTCTCCGCGCTCCAGCTCCTGCTCGTATTCGTCGCTCCCGTCTGGATCATGCCATTGTTCAACCGCTATGAGCCCCTCCCCGAAGGTGAGCTCAAGCGGGGAATCGAAGCCCTCGCGCGAGCGGAAGATTTCGCGCTCAGCGGGATCTACCGAATGGACCACTCGAAGCGCTCCTCGAAATCAAACGCCTTCTTCACCGGATTCGGGCGTCATAAACGACTGGTCCTCTTCGACACGCTCATCGAGCGCGCGACGACGCCCGAGCTAGTCGCGATCGTGGCCCACGAGATCGGCCATTTCAAGTTGCGCCATATCCAGAGGAGCATTCTTCTCTCCTTCGTCGTCACCGCCGCGGTTTTCTGGGCGATCGGAGCGGTCCTGACCCGACCCGGAATCCAGGAGGGGCTTCTCGCCGCCTACGGCATCGCGGTTCCGTCGGTCGCCGCCAGCCTGCTGACGCTGAACTTGGCGCTCGAACCCGCCGGACGGATCTGGTCGCTGCTTACGTTGTCGCGCTCCCGCCTCCACGAGTTCGAGGCCGACGCCTTCGCTCGCCGCGTCTGCGGTCGCGGCGACGATCTGATCGAGGGATTGCGCAAGCTCAGCCGGGACAATCTTTCCAATCTCACTCCGCACCCGCTCAAGGTGCTGCTCGATTACACGCATCCACCGGTGCTCGAGCGGATCGCGCGCCTGCGTCGCCCGGTTTCTCCTTGATCTGATCGCTATTTCGGCTGTTTAATTATCTATTGAACAGGACGGAACGGAATCTGTCCCGAGCCGAGGGGAGCCAATTCCTTGACGAAAAAAAATCTCGTTGTGACCGCCCTTGCAGCGGGGCTTTGCGCAGGATGCGGCCAGCCTTCCTCGAGTCTCTCTTCCGGAACGAACTACGCCACGCAGAACAACCCCACGGTCGGAAAAGTCACCCAAGCCGGCTTTTACGTGCGGGTTTACGACGAAGGCAAGTTCACCTACTACACGCAGGAACGGGGGAGCGATTTCGGCAGTGAATGTAAAATCGCCTACGGTTCCGCCAACAAAACGCTCAATTGCGACCTGCGCGTCGCCGAGCTCGATCTCTACGCCCAACCGCTCAAGATCCAGTTCAACGTCCCTTCCGGGATGTGCCAGTACTTGTACCGGGTCCCGTTCGTCTTTTACAATCGGATCCCATATTACTACGGAAGCAACTTCCCGCTGGTCATCGACCACTCGGCGGGCACCTGCACTGTGAACGGAGCCGCGGGCGTCTACTCGGCCGTTAGCAAGAGTTGCACCTCAGCCACCTACGGTCTGACGGTCGACTCGACCGGCGTGCCTTTATCTATCTATGATTACACGGGAATCGGCGGCCCCAACTGCGCCGAAGGCAGCTATGCCTCCACAGCGATCGACCCCGATGGCGTACCGACCTCGTCGAAGGGGACGTTTGGAGGGAGCATTTACAACTGCCAGTCCGGACCGGCTAAAAAGCTCCTGAGCGACTGGCCCACCACCATCGAGGGCGCGATCACTGGCGTCCTCAGTGAAGTCAGCAGCTCGGGCTTAAACGACAAATGGGATATGAAGTCACCCCTCGATGCGCTGGGCAACCGCTCCAATCGCGTGATCGCCAACGGCTTTAATTACCAGGCAACCTTTCGTGGTGGCGCCACAAAGCACACGGTCGGCTCCTCCGGACTTCCCACCCCGATGACTATCCCCTACCGCTGGGACTGCCTCGATACCGCGTTTGAGATCAAATACCGAATTAACCTCTACATCCATGAGTTCAACACCGAGTCCGAGCTCACTAAGTGGAACACGACGAGTGGCACAATCTCGACCAGCGGCGCCGATCCGGACGTCGCCTCCGGCTGCACGGAAGAGGGTCCTACCGGCGAATGCAACGACGTCGCCGACTGGGATGACCTGACCGACAACGCATACCCGCAGGAACGCGCGCTGGACTGATTCCAACCACCTTAATGCCCCGAGCGATGCACGCAAGAGCCGGTCAGCCTTGGACTTTTTAAAATAATTTGAAAAAAAGTCGATAAGTCCTTCGAGATGCGCAGCTTCACGCTCGTCCTCTTCAGGATCGGCTTGGCACTTTATTGCCCCCTCGCGGCGGGGGCCGAGGTGATGCTCGTGCGCCAAGCCGCCACCGAGATTCAAGCGCCCGAGATCCGAAACGCGCTCGAAAAGGCCAAGATCCCCATCCTCGCCGAGAAAGAAGCCGCCCTCCCCCCTCAGACCCGCGCCAAGATCGCCGACGCCCTCAAAAAGATCATTCTTCCCAAGGACGGCAACGGCCCATTCTACCTGGTCTTTGCGGACGATCTTTCAGTCAACGCCCACTTTGTCGCGCCCTCGGGTACCGACGCTCGCGCGGTGGTCGTCAATTTGGGTTTGCTCGATTTCCTGAAAACGGACGACGAGCTGGTAGCCATTCTCGGCCATGAGCTCGAACACGGCACCTCCGAGCTCCAGAGTCACGTGGACGAGCTTGCGAAGGCGCCGCGGAGCCGCCGCATGAACGCGTTGGATTCGGCATATCTGACCTCGCTCCAAAAGTCCGTGGAAAGCGAGGTCGACATCAAGTCCGTCATCAACCGAGTCCAGCCCAATGGATACAACGTGGAGGCCGCAGGGCAGGTTCTTGACCGATTGACGGAAACTTTTGGCGACGGGATCAATTCCACCCACAACATGAGTCAGAGTCGGCGAAACCACCTCGATCTAGCGACTACCTTGCTGAGCCGAAGAGGCGGAATGGAGCTTAACCGCCTGTCCAACCGCAACGCGATCCTCGACGGTTCCATCGGCAAGTCCATCCGCGATCGCGCCTTTGTGGAGCAGCGCAAGGCGCGCGCGCTACGAAGCTTCCGGGAGCCCTTGACCGAGCTTGAAGAGCTGCTCACCCGCTTCAAGGAAGGAAAGCTGCCCTCCGATGGAGCGGCAAAAGAGCTCGAACGGACGTTCCAGAAAGCGGTAGAGAAAAGACTGCAATCCGCCTCCGAACTGCTGGGCGGAATCATCACGCCCGCCGAGGAGCTGCAACTCGAACTCAGGGCCAATGCCGAAGCCCATGAGCTGCTCCAGGCCGCGCGACAGAAAATTCTCGGCCCAAGCTACGTACCCCGAGGTTACGCGGAAGCACAGTTCCTCTCCGCGCTCTCCGCGCCCAGGACTTTGTCCCGGCTTGATAGTTGGGAGGGCTCCCTAAAAATCGTGTCGCTCCTGGGCCAGATCGCCCAAGATGAGCAGGAGTTGAGTCAGCTCAATCGCAGCCAAAACCATCGAAGCGAATCCCGGGCGCTCGAGCTGCAGGCCAAGATCAAGCGCGCAAAGGACCAGTACAATCTGCTCTCGACAGCATACCCCGGCGACGATGCCAAGGGGATATTGGATGCAATTTCGCGTCTGGCCCAGGAATACGAACGTCTGGATAGCATCGGCGACTTCAAAGGAACCGGTCGAGTTCGCGCGCAGCTCATTCAAACCGCGACCACTCTGAGGCCCTATACCGCAATCATTGGCGGGCTCGAAAAACGCCGAGCCGAGCTGGCAGCCACGCAAGCGCAACGAACCCTCCCCCATCTTCAGGATTTCCTGACTAAGAATGAGCCGATCTACGAACTCGCCAATTCCATTGGCGCGCTACCTCCCGAACAAAAAGCCAAGTTCGCCCAAAACTTCCTCGATCAGCTTGTTGACAGTTTCCAGGCAGCCTTCAGCCGGGAGCGCTCTGCCACGAAACAAGCCCTCATTTTGAAAAGAATGGCGGAGCTTCTAGACGAGGTGTCGAGAAGGGACACTGGAATTCTTGAAAAGTCGACTGACGTGGACATCAATGCGGTGCCGATCCGAAAGATCGTCGATTCCGTCATCGCCCACTCCAGGGGTCCGGAAGCCTTGGACGCCCTCGGGTTGCACAAGCCAGCGGGGGACCCGACGCGCGGACAGCTCCAGAGCACTGTGGAGGGACTCCAATGGACCAAAGCGCTGGGATCCGCCGTCTTCGACACGGATCGCCTCCGCAAATTTCATCAGACGGCCGAATCCCTCGCCCTGCAACGCCTCAATCAAGCGGCCAAAGCCGGGACCCTCAGCCAGGACGGACTGAGGATCATCGATCGCCTGTTTAACGGCTATTACGGAGCCATGTCCCTAATGGGTGACAAGGCCGACTATGCCGTGATCCGAGCCACGATCGACAAGCTTTCGAAATTCCACGCGATCATCCGGCCCGCGGCGGATCCCCGCCTGACGCCGGAGGAATCGCGCCAGCTCTTCAAGGATCTGCTCACCACCCGCGCGTTGGTATTTACGTATCCCTCGGAGGAGAGCCAGGAAGAATCCAAAGCCATCGCGCGGCGACTTTTAGATCGTCCCATGAAGGCCAGTGCGCAAGCCCGCTTTATCGAAGTCGAGGATCTCGCTCGTTTGGCCAAACTTGCAGAAAGATCCGAACGGGACGCATTTCAATTCGTGATCGACAATCCGCAGTGGGTGCGCCGGAGTTGGGGATGGCCAATATCGTCGCAAAAGGACGCGGACCGTCTTGTCCAATTTCGCGAAGAATTCCTCAGACACGTGTTGGAAAAACAGCCCGAAAAGAGCCGAATCGCCTATCAAATCATGCTGGGTTACAATGACGCCGTACCCAGGGTCAGCCTGCCCGACCTCAGACG
>CAYXVB010000039.1:0-24906 GCA_964467785.1 uncultured Bacteriovoracaceae bacterium | reverse complement strand
TTCGGGCCAACCGTCTGGGCCTGCTCAAGACTCTTTACGAGCAGCTCAACGCGGTCGCGGACATCTCACGGCTCGCCGTCGAGAAGTAATTGCCACTTCCGATGCCGGTCAGATTTTTGGGCTAACGTTACGAGGGGCATTGACAATGATTAACGAGAATCAGGTCTGGGATTTGGGTTCGGGGTACAGCATCCGGGTCATGTCCAAAGAGGAGTTCTGGCCTCTTTTTCGTCAGCATTCTGCCCGAATCTTTGATGAGCAGTCGCCGATCTTCAGAGTCCGGGAGGCGTTGAGCGAAGGTGAGCGGGATCGGCTCCAGGCCCTCGGTCAGCACTGCGGAAGTCCCCTGGAGTTTCGCCTCGGACTTTTCCACGGCAATGACTTTATTGGATGGAATTACTCCCGGCAGGAGTCCGCTTTCACGCTGTACATGCAAAACTCCGCAGTGTTTGCGGAGCACCGGCGCAAGGGCCTCTATACGGCGCTAGCCCAAAAGATGGTCGAAATCGGCCGGGAGCAGGGGTTCCAGACAATCTATAGTCGACACACGGCCACGAATAACGACGTAATCATCGCCAAGCTCAAGCTGGGCTTTCGCATCACCTCCCTGGAAATGAGCGATATTTTCGGGGTCCTGGTCCATCTCAGTTACTTCCCGAACGAGCTTCGCCACAGGGTGTTGGACTTTCGCGCCGGTCAGACGCGACCGGATGACGAGATCAAGCACCTGCTCAAGCTTTAGAATCCCACATCCGACGTCGGAAGTGGAACTTGCGCAAAACGACTGATAAATTGACTCTAGATTACCTTTGACGCGCCAAGTCCGCGGGCGTATTGAGCGGGCCTATGAAGTACCCTCGGCTGTTGTACGTGGCCACCTTCGTCCTTTTCTCCCTGTGCGCCCCGGTTGAGTCCTTTGCCAGTCCGGCGACGCCCCCGGGAAAGCGCGTCGAGATCCAAAATTCGCGCGGCCTCCCGGCGCTGAATGGCTACTTGACCCGCCCCACCATCAAAGGCGATTACCCCGCCGTGCTGATCCTGATCGGCTCAGGCCCGGGAAGCACCGACAACCCAACCCGCGACTACAATCCCTTTGCCCGTCTGGCCGAAGATCTCGCCCGGAACGGCTTTGCCTCGCTTCGTTTTGATAAGCGGGGCACGGGGTATAACGGGTCGACGGGGCGTTATGAGCTCCAAAGCTTGGATGACTATGTCGCGGATGCCGAGGACGCGATGCGGACCCTATCGCGCCAGTCCGGAGTCCGCCGCAACGGAGTCTATCTCTTCGGCCACAGCCTGGGCACGCTAGTCGCGGCCCGGCTTGCGGCGCAAGGTCAAGCGCAGGGGCAGACCGCCGGCCTGATCCTGAGCGCGGGTCCCAGCGGCGAGCTGCTCTCGGTGATGGAAGAGCAGCAGATCGCGCTCCAGTCCCTGCTTTTTGCGGGGGACATCCGCGGCTTCGAAAAGGCGATCCGTGCATTCCTCCTCCCTTTTCAACAGGTCCGCGACGGCGAGTTCGCTACCTGCCCCGAGGGCCGATGCACTACCGCCGAAAACGGCGTGCAGCTCTTGGACGGGCAGACTCTGGCTTTCTGGCGCCAGGCTTTCAATGAAAACATGCATGATCGGCTCGCACAGGTTCCGGCCCGCGTGCCGCGTTTTTGCCTAGGCGGGGCTTCCGACTGGATCGTCGACGCCGCCCACGCCCGGATCAATTGCCGAACGGCCCATATCGTGCCGGAAATGGATCACTTCTTTGCCATTCAGCCATCCAAAGAGGCTTCGATCCGGTTCTTTCTCAAGCCCGACATGAGTCGGATCCAGCTGCATCCGCGGTTCACCGACTCGGTGATTCGCTGGCTCAAAACGGTCGAAGCCGCTTATAAGGCCGGTTCCAAACCGTTCCGGTTCATGGCGCGCAACTGACTGGGCGTGGTCAGACCCCGATACCGAGATAGCAGCGTCCGCCCGCGACGCGGAACGGCGACCAGATCACCCGCGTGGGCTCGACGAGGCCCGCCGGCAGCGTGCCCTCGACCCGGAGAAACTGAGAGGGACCGACCACTGGCTTGATCCCGCGACGCATGAACTCGGAGCCCGCGCGGCGGACTAGGGCTATCCAGAGATCTTCGGGGCGCGCGGAATCCATGGCGCGTCCAAGCGCCCTGGCAAAGGCGGCATCGAAAGCCAGCATCGCAAAACCTCGCTGGGCCGGCGCCGCGGAGGTAGCGGAGGTTTCGCCGGCGACTGCCGCGGCCTGCGTGACCTCATGGATCACCAGGTCGAGATCAGGTTCCGGCGGGGTGAAGCGCGATAGGCGCTTCGGGATCCCCAGCTCGGGCTTATCGTCAGGAAAACGCTCATTGAGCTCATCGATCAATGCAGAGTGCAGGGACTCCAGCAGCGCGGTCCAGGGGTTCATGACTCCCGATTATACGGGATGAGCGGCGTGGAATCGAGCGTACTCTCCGCCATTTTTTACCAGCTCCTCGTGACGACCCCGTTCGACCACCTCGCCGTCCTTGATGACCAGGATCAAGTCGGCATGGCGGATCGTGGAGAGGCGGTGCGCGATCACCAAGGTAGTCCGGTTGACCATGAGCTCGTCGAGGGCGCTTTGCACCGCCCTTTCGGAGGTGCTGTCCAGACTCGAGGTCGCCTCGTCGAGGATCAGGATCGGGGCTTCGCGGAGAAAGGCCCGGGCGATCGAAACACGCTGACGCTCGCCGCCCGAGAGCTTTTGGCCGCGATCGCCGACCACGGTGTCAAAGCCGTCTGGGAGCGACTCGATGAACTCCAGCGCATGGGCCCGACGGGCGGCTTCGCGGATCTCCTCCATGGAGGCGTTTTCGCGGCCGCAGCGGATGTTGTCGGTGATCGAGTCGTTGAAGAGAAAGACGTCTTGGCTCACCACGGCGATATGGGAGCGCAGGCTATCGAGCGAGAAGTCGCGGATGTCCGTGCCATCGATCCGGATGGCGCCGCCCGTGACATCGAAGATTCGGGGCAGGAGGCTAACCAGCGAGCTTTTGCCGGCGCCGCTGGCCCCTACCAGAGCGACCACTTGTCCGCGGGCGATCTTGAAGCTCAAGTCGCGCAGGATCGGACGCTGGGGGGCGTCCGGATAGGCAAAGGAGACCTGGTCGAGCTCGATTCCGCGCTCGAAGCGCTCGAGAGCTCGGGGATTAGGAGTCTCGCGAAGATTGGATTTCCAGTCGAGAATCTCGAAGATCCGCGAGCAGGCGGCCGCCGTCTGGTTGAGACGGACATTGACGTCGTTGAGATTGCGCAGCGGGTTCATCATCAGCGCGAGTGTGGTGAGAAACGCCATCAGATCACCCGAGGTCATCGAACCATGGATCACCTTGCGTCCGCCGAAGTAGATGACGGCGGCGATGATCACCGCGGTGAGCATCTCGACGAGCGGGTGCGAGACTTCTTCGAGAATCGCGGTCTTGAGCAGGAACTTCGTGTACGCGCCGGTGCGTTCATTGAAGCGCTCGCGCATCCGGTTCTCGAGCCGGAAAGTCTTGATCACGCGGATGCCGGAAAAGCTCTCTTGAAGCGCAGAGGTGATGCGGGCGTTTTCCTCGGCGATTTTGCCGATATAGCGCTTGAGGTGCTTGGCGGTCATCGCGAAGACCCAGGCCAGCGCCGGGAGCACCGTGAGCGTCACGATCGTCAGCTTCCAGTTGAGCCGCAGGGCGTACCCGAAGAGCATGATGAATGTGAACGGCTCCCGGATCAGGATGTTGACCGTCGAGAGGCCCTGGTCGATGTACTGCGGGTCGTTGCCCACGCGCGAGATGAGTGAGCCCACGCTCTGGGTCGTGAAATGGTCCGCCGAGAGTCCGAGCAAGTGGTCGTAAAGTTTGTTCTTCACGTCTTGATTGATCCGATGGATCGCGACGCGGAGCAGGTAGTAATGAAAAAAACGGACGACGAAGTTGGCGCCGTAGATCGCGAGCACCAGGGCCGGGAACATCAATAGGCGCTTGGGGTCGCGATCGACCAGCAGGTGGTCCACCATGTATTTGACCAGGGGGGCCGGGCTCAGTCGCAGCGCGGCCAACGGAATCGCCATCAGCGCACTGATCACGATGAGGGGCACATACGGACGGACAAAGGGTTTGAGCCGGAGGAGCGCTTTCATTGGAGTAGGCGTCAAGCTACCCGAACTCCCGTCAAAAGACCAGCTTGGGGGATCGCGCGGGCCTATGTTAGAGTTTACGCGCTGGGAGGCCGAAATGGCGAGGGTTTTGGTGGCAGGCGGAGCGGGTTTCGTGGGCAGCGCCGCCTGCGCATGGCTGCTTGAGGCCGGGCATTCGGTCTGGGTCGTGGACGATCTCTCGACTGGCCATCGTGAACTGTTGCTCACGGAGGCTCGCGGTTTCCTCGGCTTCACTCATGCGCGGGTCGGAGATCGCGACGCCATCGGGCGTCTGCTCCGGGAGGAGCGCATTGACTGCGCGATGCATTTCGCCGCTTACAGCCTGGTGGGCGAGAGCGTCCATCGGCCGGAAAAGTATTCCGAAAACAACGTGGATCAGGCTCGGGCCTTCGTCGAGATCCTTCTCGATCACGGGGTGGAGCGGCTGATCTTTTCCTCGACCTGCGCGATCTTTGGTGATCCTCAGGGAAAAGCGATCGACGAAGGGCTTCCGTGCCGACCGCTCAATCCTTATGGCGAAACCAAGCTCCGATTCGAGGAAGTTCTCCGTGAGCTGGTTCGCACGCGCGGCCTGAAGGCGGCGGCGCTTCGTTATTTCAACGCTGCGGGAGCCGAAGCCGGATTGCGTGTCGGCGAGTGGCATGAGCCCGAATCCCACCTGATTCCGCGCGTGCTCGCGGCGGCCGCGGACGGCGTGCCGGTGGAGATTTTCGGCACGGATTACCCGACTGCCGACGGCACGTGTGTCCGCGACTACATCCATGTCACGGATCTCGCGGCGGGACATGGCAAAGCGCTTGAAAAGTTGCTGGCGGCTCCGGATGGGCGCGGCGTCTTTCATGCCTGGAATCTCGGCAGCCAGAACGGCTACACGGTCCGTGAGGTCATCGCGGCCTGCGAAAGGGCCACCGGGCGCAAGCTCGAAGTCCTCGAAAAATCGAGGCGCGCGGGGGATGCACCCGCGCTCATCGCAGACGCATCGCTCGCGCATCGCGAGCTGGGCTGGAGCACCCGGCTCGGGCTGGAGGATATCGTCTCGAGCGCCTGGGCCTGGGAGCAGAAGCGTCGCCAGATCCGGCGTCGCGCGGTTTTTCTCGACCGTGACGGCACCTTGAACGAGGATCCTGGCTACCTTGCCGATCCGGATCAGCTTCGGCTTCTGCCCGGAGTCGGTCCGGCGCTCGCCCGCCTCAAGGCCGCGGGATATGTGCTGGTCGTGGTCTCCAATCAATCGGGCATCGCGCGCGGCTTGATCCAGCCCGGTGATCTTCCGCGCATTCACGAGCGGATGGAGGACCTGCTTCGACCGTTCGGCGCTTCGATCGACGGCTACGAGCTTTGTTTTCATCATCCCGACGAGGATTGCGGGTGTCGCAAGCCCAAGACGAAGCTCCTGCTCGACGGTGCCCATCGTTTCAACATCGATCTCGCACGGTCCTTCATGGTGGGTGACAAGAGGTCGGATGTGCGCGCCGGACGAAACGCGAGAGTACGGGGGGCGCTGCTGGTCCGGACTGGCAATGGCGCCCAGGATGAACGAACCCTCCAGGCGGGCGAGGCCGACTTTGTCTGCGATTCGCTAGTGGAGGCCGCCGACTGGATACTCAGCCGGAACTGAGACTGGACTCGAGCCCGAGGAATCGGAGGCCTTTCATCGGCCTTCGGTCGAACCCGGGCAGGTGATAGATCATCAATCCTTCGAGAAAGCGGAATAGCTCCGTGTGCTCGTCACGCGTGGCGATGCAGGCTTCCGGAATCTGGCGGATCGGTCGATCGAGGCAGGAATGGAAGTCGACGATTGCCGCGGGAGTGACTCGTGGAATGGATGATCCCGCGTCCAGCGCGTGCAGGGCGTGGCCACGCACATGGCGGGTGTCGCGCGCACGGCAGGCGTCGCAGACCCAGCCCGCCTCCGCGATCACGCAGGTCAGCGGGAGCGCTGGATCCAGCGCGGACAGCCGGGTCCGGCAAGCCAGGCACTCCAGCAGCCTTGGCTGACTGCCAGTCCATTGCAGGAGCTTGGTGAGGTAGCCGTTGAGGAGCTGCAGCAGGAACGTGCTCTCGGCGCTCGAGTCGGGCATCGCGCGCGCCTCTTCCAAGACAGCGAGCGCGTTGGAATGAAGCCGGAAAAGGTCCGGACACGCTTCGTCGCGCGGGGCGAGCCGGAGCATGAGGTCATTGAAGACGCTGGCCAGCGAAAGACGCTCGAAGTTCGCGCGTAGTCCTTCAAACGGACGGCGAATCTGCGCCTCGTCCAGCCGATGCAGCTCGGCGCCCGGCTTGACCGCAAAGTGCCAGTCGCTCGCGGCGAACGGCTCGAGCGCCCCGCCGAACCGCCGCGATTGCACGGCGTTACGGGCCATGGCGGAGATCTGTCCGTGCTTCTCGGTGAGGGCTGTCACCACACGGTGGCGATCCTCGAAAGGGATCGAGCGGAGCACGATAGCGATGTCGCGTCGAAGTTCCATCTCATTCCGTTATCACGGGGGCACGTCACTTGCGAAGGGGTCCGGCAATAGGAGAAATTCATGGAAAACAAAATCACTCAAGCCGGCAAAGATCTGCTCACTCGCAATCCAGACATGAAGGAAGGCCAATTGACCCAAAAGATCGAGCAGCAGACGGGTAAAATTCCTTCCGTGGGCTTCCTGTCCCTCGCCATTGGGAGCATGGTCCTGTCGGCCGGCTTGGAGATCTTCTATCGTAAAAAGGAATACGGAAATTTCGTCGGCCTTTGGGCGCCGACATTTATGCTATTAGGAATATACAACAAGCTGGTCAAACTTGAGGGTTCCGATCGCTTCAACAAATATCAGGAAGGCCAGAAGGCCGCCTGATCGCTTCACGCGGGCACCCGTGTTCTCGGGGATTTTACAAGCATTTCAATCCGTGTCCCCGAGGACACGGTGCCAGTCGTTCGCCGATTCCTTGGATTGGGCTTTCGCTTCGATGGGAGGGGAACTATACTTCAAGTAAATGACCGCTGCCCCCCAAAAAAAACGAATGATGATCGTGGACGACGAGGAGTCCTTGTCGGAAGTCGTCCGCTCTCTTCTTCAGGGGCTCTCGCTCGAGATCGAAGCGTTCACTCGCGCCGATGAGGCGCTGAGCGCCGCGCTCTCCAGGGGCTTCGACCTCATTCTCACGGACTACACGATGCCGGAGATGACGGGCGAGGAGATGATTATCCAGATCCAAAAGAGCAAGCCCGCTAAGATGCCGCAAGTCATCTTCATGACGGGCAGCCTGGTTGCAGCCGTGAGCCTGCTGCCGCCTGATTCCTACCGCTTGCTCGTCAAACCCTTCGACAAGAAGGAGCTCCTCGAGGCCCTCAAGGGCTGGGTTCCTGGGCTCTGAGTCCGCGACATGGGTGACGGCAAACTCTCCAAACTGGGGCTAGTCGAGTTGGTGGCTGAGCCGAGGCTCAAGTCAGTCGGACGGTTCTGGCTCAAGCTGCTCAAGGATTATCTGCGTCTTGAGGTCGAAGGCCTCGAAAATCTCCCGCGCAAGGGGCGCGCTGTGATCCTGCCCAATCACTCCGGCTTCGCCGGCGCGGACGCGGTGCTCCTCACTTCGGTGATCAAGCGCCGGACCCGGCGTCGCGCGCGCCTCATGGCCCATCGGGCTTTCTTTGATTTCTCCGACACGCTCAAATCTATTTCTGAAAGCCACGGGCTCAAAAAGGCCGGGCTCGAGAGTGGCATCGAGATCCTCGCCCGCGATCAGCTTTTGATCATTTTTCCCGAGGGCGAGACTGGAAACTTCAAACCGACCTATAGGCGCTACCAGTTGCAGCGCTTCCATACGGGGTTTTTGCGGATGGCGATCGAGACCCGTTCAGCCATCGTCCCGACGATCATCATCGGCGCTGAGGAAACGCATCTGAGCCTGGGCAACATCAATCTCAACCGCTGGATCAAGGGACTGCGCGTCCCGATTCCGCTCAATTTCATTCCTCTTCCGGCCAAATGGAAGATTATCTTCCTCGAGCCGATCCCGGGCGACCGTTACGACCTATCGCTCTTGGAAGATCTTGAGCAACTTCGGGAGATCGCGGCGGGACTGCAAAAGAAGATGCAGCTGGAACTTCGCAAGCAGCTGAAGAGCCGCCGCTTTGTCTATTCCCGCAAGGCGCGAATCGCGCTGGAAAAGTTGCTACACGCAGCGGCAAAAAAGGCAGGCATTAAATCGGCCCGCAAAAAAAGCCGCAAGCCGGTCCGATCCGCGGTCAGATCCGCGAAAGGATCCGTTCGCATTCCTCGCGGTCGATGAGCACGAATTTGCCGGCGGTCTGCTCGTAAAAATAAACATCCGCGTTTTGGATGTCGAACCACATTCCCCAGAGGCGGAGCTGCCCCGATTCCACGCGCTCGCGGATGAACGGGTAAGTCTTGAGATGCTCGAGCTGCTGGAGCACGTTGTACTGCGAGAGCTGATTGTGGGTCGCGAGCTCGGGGCACATTGGCGCGCCGTTGCGGATGGATTCCATCGATGCCTGGCCGTGCCGCAGCCAGGACCGGAGGTGCGGAGCATCGACTTTGGCGCGGCCGCCGCAAATGGCTTGCATGGCGCCGCACTCGGAGTGACCGCAGACGATCACATGGGACACTTTGAGGTTTAAGAGCGCGAACTCGATGGCCGCGGCCTCCGACTCGTCGCTCACCGAGACGCCGCGCGATCCGCACGGCGGGATGAGATTGCCCACGTTACGGACGACAAAGAGGTCGCCCGGCTCAGTCGAGGCGAAGACGTTTGGAACCACGCGACTATCCGAGCAGCCGATGAAGAGCGAGTCCGGTGATTGTCCCAGTGCCAATCGCGCGAAAGTCTCGCGCCAATCCGGCAGACGTTTTTCGCGGAAATCAACGATCCCTTTGATGAGTTTTTTCATAATGAACTAAGGGAGTTCCCTAGCTTAAGGCATGAGCCAGGTCAATCGAATCAAAGTGGCTTGGGGTAGAATGAGCCGGGCCCAGCGGCCCATGGCGGTGGAGCCGTCGACGGCCAGGGTCGCGGAGTTCGATGAGTTTTCGCCCGTGGCGGTGTTGATCAGATTCATTCCACCCCACCCGAGCACCGGAATCTGAACTCCCAAGTCAAAGCCCAGTGCGAGTCGGCGGGAGATCTTCCATTCCGCCCCGACCGCGAGCTGGGCGTGGAGGGTGTAAAGGGTGACCGCGGCCTGATTGGCCGGCGCGACTCCGTCGATGGTGTAGTTGCTCATGTCGAGCGTGACTCCGAGAGAGCGGTACCCCAGTGCCGCGCTTGCAAAATAGGGCAGCCCTTCTCTCGGGGAATACCGCGCTCCCGCCTGCAAGGAGAACGCGTTGAAGTAACGGCCGCCCCCCCCACCGATTGGAAAATAAAAATATCCACCGTCCGCGAACCAACTGAGTTGCGTTTCACCGGGACGATGCGCTCGGACGCCGATGATCAGTGGCTGCGGAAGATTCACTGCGAACTCGGGCTCGAAGATCCAGCTCCGAGTCTCGATCAGCGCGGCCATGCTGTCCGGCTCATCGGCCGCTAAGGTATTCGAAGCCCCGGCGCCGACAATGGCCGTAATGAGAGTCAGCGGCGGCGCCGCTCGCGCGGCTTGAAGGAGGTCACGGCGTGAGAAAAACATGGTTGGTGGTGATCCAAGGAAATTCCTGCTCCGCCTGCGAAGCGAACGGGCCGAGCACGGGTTTGAGGTGCTTGGGCGTGATGTAGACTTGCGCGCGATAGGTGCCGCTCGAGCTGACGGTGTAGGTGAGATCCGATCCCGTACTTTCGGCTACTTTCGTGTCGGTCCCACCTGCCACCTCTCTGAGCTCGATCCGGATGACCGGCGCGTCGCCACCATAGTTGCGGTTGGCGTAGAGTGAGGGGGCTTTGACGGTGATCCGCGCGGAACCTCCCCCTGAGGAGAGCGATCCGCCCGGCGCGCCGACACTGATGACGGTTCCGTTGGTTGCGGTGGCGTAGAAGTCCATTCCCACCGGCGTGCCAAAGCCCTCGAAAACCATCCAGCCCCGGCCGTAGCGGAGCGAGTCCTTGATGTTCGCGGCGCTGAGCGAGCTGACCAGGACGTGATTGGACATGAATCGGGTGAGTCGCCGGTGCGAATCGAGGCGCTCGCCATCGGAGCCGGTCTGCGGAAACACGTTTTCGTGCGAATCGGTGCCGCCCCAGCCCGCGGGCGTCTGGCCCGCCGCGATCATCTGATTCCACTTCGTCGCGTAGACGGAGCTCACGCTGAGGAACTGGACGAAGGAGTAATCCGGGTTCAAGTCACCATAGGGATCGAGCAGATAAGTCAGGACTTTGGGAATGTGGTCGAAAGGCGCGAGTCCGAGGTAATGCTTGCGGTACTTGGGATCGAGGTTGGCGTGGATGTTGTAAATCTCGATGCCGTCCACTCCGAGGGAGGTCAGGAGAGAAAGATCATAGCTCTCGGTGTGTGGAACCATCACGACCGCGCCGGTGGCCTTGAGGCTCGTGACCATTGACGCGGTGGCAGGGTCGGTGTCGTAGAGGGTCTTTCGCGTGGCAATATTGGTATCGTTGTGGGCAGTCTGGCCGAGAGTCAGCAGCTTGGACTCCAGGCCGGTCATGATGACCGGCGTGAAACCGTTGGTGCAGCTCGAAACCTGATTGGCGTAGACGGGCGACCCGACCAGGGTGTCGTTGCCTTGCTTGAGCAGGAGATCGGAGAATTCGTAATCCGCGAAGCTGGAGGTGTGATCCGTGACAAAGGCGTAGTCAATGTGGTTCTGGCAGAGCGCCTTTTTGAAGTCGGCAAGACAGCGCTGATCCGGCACGCCGTTGGCTAGGCCGGCCTTGTCGCAGGCGTCCCAGGAGTACGGTGAATGGTAATGGGTAATGACCCGGGCGACCCGCATTCCGCGCGGATTTCCGAGCGCGCTCGATTCCGGCAGCGAGGATTCGTAATACCTCGAGCAACCGGCCGATAACGCCGCGAGGGCCATCCAGATTGCTGCGGTGGCAAGCAGGGGTGGCGATTGTGTGCTATTTTTGTTAGCCACGGTCCCGAGTATATATGAACCACGAGGCGTTTGAATACCAACTCAAGATCCAGGACGAGCATTTGGGAGGGCGGGATCTCCGGATCGCGTGCCTGGCGAGCCTGGATCGCACGATCGACGATCTTTTCGAGTTTCTTCAAAAGGAGGGGCGCGAAGGAGATCTCGAGCGCCTCTGTCCTTACTTCGGCGTGGTCTGGCCTTCGGCGCGCGCTTTGACCGAGCACCTCGCCGAGGCGATTCCCGCCTCTGCCGGCGCCCGCGTGCTGGAGATCGGCTGCGGACTCGCCGTGCCTTCGTTGTTCCTGGCCATCAAGGGAGCCCAGGTCATTGCCACGGACTGTCATCCGGCGGTACCCGGGTTTCTCGAGCGCAATCTTGCCCTGAACGCCTTGGCCGCGGGCGATGTGCGCTATCTCGAGCTGGATTGGCAGCAGCTCTCCCATGGCGAGGGCCTCAGCTCGGGTCTCGGGCGGTTTCCCTGGGTCGTGGGCAGCGACATTTTATACGAAGCCAAGCAGCCGACCCTAGTTGCCGACACGATCGAACGGTTTCTTGCCCCCGGCGGTCGGGCGATCATCGCCGATCCCGCTCGCCCCTATATCCAGCCTTTTGCCGATGAGATGGAGCGCCGCGGATTCCGCCAGCGCCTCACCGTCAAGCGGGTGCGCGACTCCGAAGGCGTGGTTCCGGTCTCACCGTCCGGACTTAAGGACGTTTTCGTACTCGAGTTCCAGCGCTGACGGCAGGCTCGCCAAAGGCGCGGGTGTTCTGTGGGGACCTTATAGACTCTCCTTTGGGGAGCAATTCGGCAAATGTTCGGGTTTGTTCGGCTCTCTGCTCCCGGTTAGTGCCTTGCTCTGGTCTGGACCTTGCGTTGAGTCGTGGCATGATTGAAATTAAAAGACGTATTTTGCCCAATCGTCGTGAGAAAATTCGGGTCACTCGAGTTCACCTGATCGGCCACGAACTAGAGTGCCGATTAGAAGTGAGCGAACGCATGAGTTCCCGGCAGCGCCGGGTAATCGTGAATTCCTTTTTGCGCCACATGAGGCCGTGGCTCGAACACTTCCATAAAGGCACAATCCTGCATGGAGGAAAGGGAATTCCGAATTTCACGGAAGAGTATGCAAGAGTCGATCGCTGGATGAAAAAGCATCGCGAAGATATTCCAATCCAAGCGCAAGAGGTAGGAATTCGCCTTCGGATTCGCCGCCTGGAACTAGGCTATACTCAGATGGAACTGGCCCGCAGGGCCCGAGTTAGCCGGACCCAGTTGAGTGGCATCGAAAAAGGCGCGATCTCACCGAGAGCGGACACGTTGCACCGGCTACGGACCGCGCTTTTTCTCCCCGACGATGGCCCAGAACCGAACAAAGCCGGACATTAGTCGAGTACCTGCCGGACAACCATCGATATAAAGCGCCCCGTCCTAACTACGGGGAAGCGGCACTATTTCCACTCCCCGCGAAGCTCCGACACCCGGATTTGCAGTGACGTGGCGGTGACTTCGTGGGAGGCCTGCGGCTCACCGATGGCCAGCGCGATCCGCGACCAAAAACGGCGGGGCCGGCTGCTCATCGCGGGACCGTTGGCGCGGGAGAAGAAACTTCCCCAGAGCCCTTGCAGCGCCATCGGCACCACGGGTACTGGAGTCGTGGCGATGATCCGTTCGACACCGCGCTTGAAGTCGCCCAGCTCGCCTGAGCGCGTGATCACGCCTTCCGGGAAAATGCATACGACGTTGCCGTCGCGCAGCTCCTCCGCGACGCGTTCCATGGCAAGGCGAAGTTTTTCTGGATCTTCCTTGCTCGTGGCGATCGGAATCACCTTCGCGTAGTTGACCATGAAGCGGCCGATCCAGCCTGGAGCGTAGCTGTGGTCCATGACGAAGCGGACCGGGCGTTTGATCGCCCCGAAGATGATCAGCCAGTCCACGAAGCTCACGTGATTGCAGACGAGGACCGCGCCCCCCTCGGAGGGGATGTTTTCGGCGCCCCGGACCTTGAGCCGGTACATCGCGTTGGCGAGCAGCCAGGAGAGGAAGCGGAGATAGAACTCCGGCATCACCAGGTAAATGTAGGTCGCGACGAGGGCGTTCAGCACCCCGAGCACCGCGAAGATCTGCGCGAGCGAGAGCCCGGCGATCATCAGCGCCACGAGCATGACCGAGGTGCTCACCATGAAGAGCGCGTTGAGGATGTTGTTCGAGGCGACGATGCGCGAGCGATACTCGTCGGGGCAGCGCTCCTGGATCAGCGTCATCAGGGGCACGATGTAGAAGCCGCCCGCGATCGATACCAGCAGGAGGTCCGCCAGGATGCGCAGTCCGCCCGGAGCGGAGACGAAAGTGACGAGGTTCATCAGCCCTTCGTGGGCGGGGATGGACTGCGAGAACTTATGGATGCTCCAGGCGAGGTCGAGGACAAAGATCGTCATGCCGATCGACCCGAAGGGCACGAGCCCAAGCTCTACTCGGCCTTTGGAGAGCCGACCGCAAAGCATCGAGCCGGTCGCGATTCCGATCGAGAAGGTCGCGAGGAAGGTCGTGACCACCCCTTCGTTGGTTTTGAGGACGTCCTTGCAGAGCGGCGCGAAGAGCGAGAGGAATCCCGCGCCGAAGAACCAGAACCAGGAGATGCCGAGTACTGCCAGCATCAGCGTGCGGTTGGCGCGGGTGAAGCGGATGATCGCCATCGTGGGCGGGAAGGGGTTGAGCTGCACCTTGAGGTCCGGTGCGGCTGCCCGCGTGCGCGGGACGTAAAGCGCCGCCACCCAGCCGGCGATCGCCACCAGCGTCAGCACCGCGCTCACGATTAGGGGGCCGTTCGGCTCGACCGCAATCAGGACGCCGCCCGTGATCGTGCCCAGGAGGATCGCGATGAACGTGCCCGCGCCCACCAAAGCGTTGCTCTTGATGAGCTGCTCGGGCGGGACGATCTGCGGGATGATGCTGTACTTCACCGGGCCGAAGACCGTCGAATGGGTGCCGATCACGAACAGTACGATCAGCAGAAGCTCGTAATGGTGGTAGTGAAACCCGAGCGTGGCTAGGATCATCAGCGGGATCTCGATGAAGCGGACGATCCGGATGATCCTCGATTTCTCGAACTTGTCGGCGAGCTGCCCCGAAGTTGCCGAGAAGATGAAGTAGGGGAGGATAAACACGCCGCCGCATACCACCGCCATCTGGCTCGCCGGCACGCCCATCACGGTCGCCGCCTTGAAGGTGATCAGGATGATCAGCGCGTTCTTGAAGATATTGTCGTTCAATGCCCCGAAGAACTGCGCCCAGAATAGTGCGGTCATCTCAACTGGTCTCCTGCCATTGGCTTCGGCTTCAATTGCCGGCCAGGCCCGTAAGGTAGCGCGACATCTCTTTTTTCGCCACCTCACGGTTGGTCTCCACGAACTGCAGGCCGAGAACGTCGTTGGCCGCCTTTCCTGTCAGCATTCCGGGCAGATTGCCGAGCGAGCGGCGGACCTGGTCGAATGGGGCGGTCTCGCGCGGGAGATTTAGGGCGTCATACGGAAAGTAAGCGTCAATCTTCGAGGCGTTTGAGGACACGCGGGAGAGATGGTCGGGATGGTCCGAGAGAATTGCTTCGATGTTCGAAACGTTTCCGGAACTTGAGGCCAGCGCGTTGAAGAAGGTTCCAATCCCGTCCGGGGCGTAACCCACGCGATAGGCGTACTCGGCGCCGAGCGTGTCTGCTTCGGCTTCGACTTCCCGGCTGCCCGCGAGCAGCATGAGGTTGCCGCCGATGACCGCGGCGACTTGCGTGATCTGCGCGACGAGTTCCGCCTTGGCGCGCGAGCGCTCGTCATTCGTCGTCTTGGCCGCGACGTCGGTGGCCAGCAGGATCCCGAACAGCGCCATCTGCGTGTTGAGAGCCTGGGTCATATTGCGGGTTCCATGGCGGGCGGCCACGTGAGCCCATTCGTGGCCAAGGATGCCGACAAGCTCGGCTTCGTTAGAAGTGCGCTCCATGATGCCGCGAAAGACATAGACATAGCCGCCCGGAAGCGCGAACGCGTTGATCACGTCGGCGTTGATGAGATGCACTTTTGGTTTAATGTGGGGGGCGTCGCTCGTGGCGGCGATCCGGTCCATGAGGTTTTGCAGGTAGGGAAGCGCCACGGAGTCGCGCACCAGTAGATTCGCGTTTTTGGCGTTAAATTCCCGCACGAATTGCGCGCCCAAGCGGTCGTCGTCCGCCGGTGAGAAGTAGTTCATGTGCTCGTCGACGCCGCGTCCACGTCCGGCCCAGAGCGGATCTTCGATCCGCAGCTGTTTGTCGTCGCAGTCGCCCGGGCTGAGTGGAGCGGCGACCTTGACGGTGATCTGGCCTTCCGCGCCCTTGGCTTCGATCAGGTTCTCGCAACGGGCCTGTACGAATCCATTGGGCTCTTTGGCGCGGCTCTTCAGGCGGATCGAGGTGTTCACGCCCGCGGGGCGGAACCCGCTTTGTGATTCCGTGCTTGATGGCATGATGACAGCTTTGAGATCCGGGGATCCTTGCCTCGCTTTTTGCGAGTGCTCGGCGACAATCGAGACGCTCTCCGCCTCAGTCTTATCCGGGAAGGTCACGACTTCCTTACCGACTCCGTTACGCAGTTCTTTGTTGATGGTAATCGTGCCGCCTGGGCCCGTGGGTTCCAAACGGTACTCCACTGTGGTGCCCATCGGAGCGACCAGGGCGATTTCCCGGACCTGCGATTTGCAAGCGGTGGCCAGGATGCTGGTCAGGACAACAAACGAAGCCTTTGAAACGACGTGTCTTTTCATACGCGCCGGATGGATATCAATTCGTACTAATTCAGTCAACAATTGTGAGCTATCGGTATTTCCTCAGTGAATTCAAAGAGGTTTGTGCTACGCTCGCCTCACTTATGAAGAGTGCCGCCACCTTGCCCGCCGCCTTCTTTGACGAAATCCAGAAGTCCTTCCCGCGAGACTTCCTCAGTCAGGCTGAGGATGATCTTCAGACCTACGGTAAAGATTGGACCAAGGTATTTGCCCCGGCGCCTTCGGCGATCGCTTTTCCGCGGACGACGGATGAGGTTTCTCGTCTCCTCAGGCTTTGCTCGGCGAACGAGATCGCGGTAGTGCCCTCGGGGGGGCGCACCGGGCTTGCTGGCGGCGCCGTCGCCGCCAAAGGCGAGCTCGTCCTTAGCCTCGCGCGGATGAACCAAATGGGTCCCGTCGACCCGCTCGCGCAGACCGTGCGCGTGCAGGCGGGGGCGGTGACCGAAGCCGTGCACAAACACTGCGAGCTGCTCGGCCTGACTTGGCCAATCGACTTTGCCTCTAAGGGTTCGAGTCACGTGGGCGGCAACATCGCGACCAACGCCGGAGGCGTCAAGGTCATCCACTATGGCATGACCCGCAACTGGGTCCTTGGCCTCCAGGTGGTCACCATGAGTGGCGAAGTGATGGAGCTCAACGGAGCGCTCGAGAAGAACAATACCGGTCTCGATCTCCGTCAGCTATTCATTGGCAGCGAAGGGACGCTCGGCATCATCACCGAAGCAACCCTCAAGCTCGCGCGGGTGCCGGGACATCTTGACTCGTTCTTTTTCGCGGTCGAGGACATCCCGGCCGTGTTCAAACTCTTTCTCGAGGCGCGTCGCGCGCCGTTCACGCTCATGGCCTATGAGTGCCTGACGCGCAACTGCATGGACCTCGTGATCAGCAAGATGGGTTGCAAAGCCCCGCTCCAGGGCGAAGGCGGCGCTTACGTGTTGCTCGAATGCGAACGCCCGGCTTCCGAGAGCGCGCAGGCTGCCATCGAAGAATGGCTGGCTGGCCTCTTTGAGAAGGGCATCGTCCTAGACGGCACCCAGGCGCAGTCGCCGCGCGAGGCGCGCGAGTTCTGGGCGATCCGCGAGGGCACGCCCGAAGCGCTTTTTCTCGCGGGTTTCGTGCACAAGAACGACATCGCGGTGCCGGTGGGAGAGCTCGAAGGTTTTATCGCCGAAATGGACGCCATGTTCAAACGCCGACATGGCGGCCTCGAGGTCTACACTTTCGGGCATATCGGTGACGGCAATCTGCACGTCAACACGATGAAGCCCGAAGTGATGCCCAAGGAAGAATTCCTTTCGATCTGTAAAGAGGCGGACAAAGATCTCTTCTCTCTCGTGCAGCGTCATCAAGGCAGCATTTCCGCGGAGCACGGCATCGGCCTTCTTAAGAAGGCCGCGCTCGGCTACTCCAAGTCGCCCGCTGAGATCGCCATTCTCCGCGAAATCAAACGTACCCTCGACCCTCGCGGACTCCTAAATCCGGGCAAGATTTTTGACTGATTGCGGTGCGGGGCTCTCCGACGGAGCACTCTTTTGCTCGGCGATGAGCCAATCCTGGATCGAGTGAGCAAGAACGTCCCGCGAATTTCGCTGGTTTTTCGCCGGATGCGCGAATGCATTGGCTTTTTCCGGCGGCACGCCTGTTGCTCTTACCTGTAAGTGCGTCAGCGAAAGAAAGGAGGCGGCAAATGGTCCGCAAGCTTTCGATGGCGATGATCATGGGACGACTCGCTTATGGAGCAGGGTTCGCCGAGGAAACCGGCAAGCACGGTCCCCCGAGGTGAGTGGTCCATGAAAGATCCGATCGCCGGTAAACAGAAGGTCGAACAGCTCAGCACGTAGAATAAAAGGCGTCATCACTCTTCGGCACACCGGAACTATTCCGCCCGATGAAGCAACGCCCAACCTAGACGAGTTGCATAGTTGTCAGAGCTGTACCGGCAGGAAAGTGGATTGACTGAATGCGATGAAGGGTCCCTAGAGTATGTAAGCATCCAAGGGGGATGATGCAAGGACAGCCCGAATCGAACTAAGACAATGAGAAAAGCCCGCCCGGCACCTTGAGCGCCGGAGCGGGCTTTTTCATTTTCGAAAGTCGAGAGCCGTAATCTTTATCCCGCAGTGCGCGGATCAGTGTTGCCAGACCTTCGTCAAGGCGTTGACTCCCCCGGTCCCCCATACGGTCAAGTTCGGGGCGCAAAACTCCGATTTAATTCTGTATGGGTGCGCCTTCATGAGATCGACGTTCCTCCGTTACAGGCTAGTTTTCGCCCTGCTTCTGGGCATGCCCGGGGGCCTGGTCCTGTATCCATCCAACTGCCCGGCCTCGGCGCAGGTCGAGCAGTCCAGCGCCCAACCCGCCCTCCAACAACTCGAGTCGGCCATCACAGAGCGCTCGATGAAGGTTTCGGAATTTCGCTTTATCCGTGAAGAAGCTGAAAGGCTCGGGCTTCGGGCCTGGTTGTTCGGCGGCACGGCCGCGGGATATGCCCATTACGTCAAATGGGATCTGCTGCGGGAGAGCGGGGATCGGCGCTATCAGCCGGACCGGTTCGACTATGACTACACCAATATCTATCGGTCGACCCAGGATCTCGACATCGTCATTGACGGAACTCCACAACAAGCCGCCGCGCTTCAGCAAAGGTTGGCCGAAGCCTATCCGCATCTCCAGGGATCCAAGTCCGCGTGGGAAGTTCGTTTGCTCCGCCAGTCCGTGGGCGACAAACAGGCGCTTCTCAATAATCCAGATTTTCTCAATCAACATACCGATTCGAACTCGACAGGAATGATAGAACTCACGCTTCCGCCCAAGGGTGAGGGTGCCGTCCGGGACCTGAGGGATTGGAGCGCCAAGGAGCCCCACTTCCTGAAAGATGTTCGCGAAGGAGCCTTGCATTACTATTATTCCGCCAAGCATGGCTCCACCAGCCTATTCAGGGAGGGTCGAAATCCTCCGATCCTCTCAGTCATCCGCTATCTCACCAAGGCCTTTCAATACGAGCTCAAGTTGCGTCCCGAGGATCTCGCCCAGATCCGTAAACTGGTCGCGGAGTTCAATCCGAATGCCAATTTAGGCTCCTACGTCTCGGATTGGATCGAGCGGAATGGCAAGAAGCTCTTTCAGAACGCCGTGAACCTCGAATATGCCGCACGGACCCTAAATGAACTTGGCTTGAGAAAGAAACTGATGGCCATTCGCGGCGATTCAGACAAATTAGACTCACTTGCCTGGTGGATGAACAAGGCGCCTCTGGAGAGTAAGCCGCTGGGCACCAAGGGACGTACCGCTGCCGAAGTCTTCGGACGGAATGGTTGGGCCGGGTCAGGCGAACCTCTGGTCGTGGCCCATGAGACCAATAGTTTCCAGTCCTGGGAATCCATCACCCGCGCGCATACCGGCGATCCGAATGTCCTGCAATCGCGTGAAGGCCTGATTGGCGAAGCGGCGGTATATGGTGACGGTTTTTATACCCAGGTGGGGCGCTCCGGCGCACGCGGAACGGGACTGACAATCCGATTCATGGTGGATCCAAACGCGCGCGAAGGCTCGGACTTCGCATCAATAGAGAATGGAAGGCATCTCCTCATTCTAAACAAGAATGCGATCCGGGTCATCCCGGAGAGCCTGAATTTCGGCCCTGTGGAGTATTTTCGATTCCTCCTTGCGGGAGAGGGACTCGACGTCGGGGACAAGGCGATCCTGGAAAAGCTCAAGCGGCGCGTGGAATCCAAATTGCAGAGTCTGAGTGACTCGGAATACCGTGAGATCCGCAAGACGGTGGAAGCGGCGCTGCCGGATTTCCAGCATCACATCCCCGTGATCGAGGCATGGGTGCGGCTGCCCAAAAGCGCCCAATACAGCCAAGGGTTGTTTAATCCGGCGATCCGGGCCGACGGAGTTCACGATCGCCGGCTACTCGAACTGGTCTATTCAAAACCAGCGTTTCAAGGACTGCCGGAGGCCGAACAGGTCAGGATCTCAGGCGAAAAGCAACTCGCAGTCGAAAAGCTGTTGATGGAGTCTTGGCACGACGATCGCGCGGTGGACCGAATTATTCGGGAAAATCCTCGCGAGGCATATGCCATCGGCCGATCAGGGCTCTTTCCTCCGGGAGATTACTATTACGAAATGTCTTTCAAATTGGCATTGAAAGTCGTGTCGCAATCCAGAGACCCCCTGCTCATCGATGAGCTCATCACCCGGATCAACGCTCTTTCGAAAGCGAGCGCACAATACGATAAAGAGCGAGCGAGCGAGTATCGAGCGATTCTGTTCGATCAGGTCTTTCGGAAACATATGTCCCAGGATTGGGCTCCCCAATTGAAGAAGCTCATGCAAGGAGATAGAGCGGTTGTCGAAGATCTCTATGGACACTTGATTGAAGCCGAGTATCCGCTGGATGAGGACACCCTGATCGCGTATCTCGATTTTCTCAAGAATGCCAAAAGCCACGAAATTGACGGATATTATTTCAATTTGGAAAAAGAGGTTTTCAGCAAGTCTCCGGGAAAAAACTCCGTCAGAGCGCTCCGTCAGGCGTTGCGAAACATGAGCTACCCGGATCATGCGAGCTATCGGACCGCTGCGAAGTATGTCGATAGGTTGCTCGACAATTTTGGAACTCCAGAGGAGCGAGAAAGAGAAGTCGTGGCTCTGCTGCGGGATCTCAATCAGGCGTCCTCTAAAAGCAAGCCGGACTTTCTGATCGAGCGGATCGCCCGGAAGTACTTGCCGGATCCGGATGCCCTGTTGTTTGAACTTTTCATGGCGCCGGAGCGGCAGAGGTGGGGGACTACCGCTGGAACTTTTATCCTGGGACGTCCGATCGATTCGGCTGAGATGCGCGAAAGCGTCGCGAAGAAGGCGCTCGAGATGATCAATCAAGCGGATCCACATCTGGACTTTGAAGTCTTCGCCAAGCTCTTCAACTCCAAGTGGAGCGGAAACGTAGAGCTGATCCGCGCACTGGGGGCGCGATTCGGAGATTCCGAAAAGGAATTCTGGATCCGACTGATCAAGTGGCGGGGCCTGCCATCGCATCTGGAACTACTGGATCCAGCGCTTCAGTCCGACGACCGAATTATCTGGGAAATTCTTGAATACTTCTTCAAGGACCCCCGCTCAGAGTTCGCGTGGAAGTCCCTAGTGAAGTTCGTCGAGAGATTCCCCGAACGTGACGAGACTTATAAGGAGCTTTTGAATCTGCCACACTGGAAGGGGCACCCGGAGCTCCGAAAGCTTTGCAATGGCAAGGCCCCATCCCTTTCGTGTCTTCATCCAGAAAAGTACGGTTTACTCGGACGATGCAAGACTCTGTTTCGGAGCCTCGTCCGTATGCATCAGTAAAGGATTCGGGTCTTGATCGAGGTTTTGAGCCCTTCGATCGCCGCTTTGACGTCGTTCGAGAACTCGCGGTCCGTGTCCAGGATCAAGTAGCCCAGCTCACCGTCAGTGTGCAAAGTCTGGGCGGCGATGTTGGCGCCGAGATCCGACACGATGCGGTTGATCTCGCGCAGGACGCCCGGAACGTTGCGGTGGACGTTGAGGATGCGATGGCTGTTCTTGCTCGGAGCGAGGTCCACCTGCGGGAAGTTCACGCAGCGGATCGTCGAGCCGCTGTTCACGAAGCGAATGAGTGATGTCGGAACTTCTTCGCCGATGTTGGACTGCGCTTCTTCGGTCGCGCCTCCGATGTGGGGAGTGAGGATGACGTTGGACAGGCCTTGGAGCTCGGTCGAGAAGTCGTTGTTGTTCTTTTCCGGTTCCCATGGAAAGACGTCGATCGCGGCGCCATTGAGATGGCCCGATTTGAGCGCTCCTGCGAGCGCTGAGATGTCGACGACCGAGCCACGGCTCGCATTGATGAGATGAGCGCCTTTTTTCATGGCGCCGAGCTGGTCGGTGCTGATCATGTTTTCGGTCTGCGGCGTGGCCGGGACGTGAAGAGTCACGAAGTCGCTTTCGCGAAGGACCTCATTGAGGGTGTTGCAGCCGCGGGCGTTACCGAGTGGCAGCTTGGAAATGATGTCGTAGAAGATGACCTTCATGCCGAAGGCCTCAGCTAGCGTGGAGACCTGCGATCCGATGTGACCGTAACCGATGATGCCCAGGGTTTTGCCGCGGACTTCGTGACAGTGGATGTGAGTTTTTTTCCATCCTTTGGAGTGCATCTCCAGGCTACGCTGGGCAAGCTGCCGCGAAAGGCAGACAATTTCCGCGAGCACCATCTCGGCGACGCTGCGGGTATTGCCGAACGGAGCGTTGAATACCGGAATGCCGAGCGCCTTGGCTGCTTCGAGGTCCACCTGGTTAGTGCCGATGCAAAAGCAGCCGAGCGTGAGCAGGCGCTTGGCCTCTTTGAGCGCTTCTTCCGTGACTTGGGTCTTGCTGCGGATCCCGAGCACGTGGACGTCGCGGATCTTTTCCTTGAGCTGCTCGGGCGTTAGGGCGCCTTCCATCGTCTCGACATGGTACCCTTCGGTCTGAAACATCTGCTTGGCCAGGGGATGGATGTTCTCGAGGAGCAGGACTTTAATCTGGCTTTTGGGAAACGAAGTGGCGGAGGTGGACATGAAGGAGGGTCCTTTCGTGTCCCTTTTATAGCCGGAACGCGTCGATGAGTCCACACTGGTGCGAATCCGCCGAATCGAGTAGATTAAGGACGATGGCGCCAAAATTCCGCGGTGGATCCGACGACTGGCTCGACGACGAGGAAAGATCCTCGCGCGTTTCGCATGGTCGCGGCGCCCGCAAGCCGGCTCCCAAGGGCGAAGAACTGCCTCTCACCGAAGCGAACGCGACGGTGATCGAGGTTCATCCTAAGCTCTGTCGCGTGCGGATGGACGAGGGCGGAGAAGCGCTTTGCAGTTTCAGACGGGCGGGAGTGACACGGCAATCGGAAACGCGCGAAAGGACTTTTGTCACCGTGGGTGATCGTGTCAAAGCGGTCCGCTCCAGCCCCGATGCCGGCGTAGTCGAGGCAGTCTGCGCACGACGTAACCGCTTGTGCCGTCCGGCGCCTGGACGGGAAGAAGGAAGCCGAATCCACGTCATCGCCGCGAACCTCGATCTGGCTGTCGTCGTGGTGTCCACGCGTGAGCCCGAGTTCTCGGCCGGGTTGCTGGATCGGTTTCTGGTTGGAGCGCATGCCGGAGGCGTTACGCCGCTGATCTGCATCACTAAGATGGATCTCGTGGGCGATCCCGCGCGACCCTGGTCGGTTTATCGCGACGCGGGTTATGCCGTTTTCGAGACCTGCTCCAAGACCGGCTTCGGCGTCGATGCGCTCAGAGACGAGCTGACCGGTAAGACCGTGCTCTTTTGCGGACAGTCTGGCGTGGGCAAGACCTCGATCCTCCGGCGCCTGACCGGACATGACATCGGCAAGGTGGCGGAAATCAGCGAATCCACCGGCCGTGGTCGGCACACGACCACTGTCGCGCGGATGCTCGACGGTCCCGAGGGATCGCTCTGGATCGACTCTCCTGGCGTGCGCGAGTTCGGGCTTGAAGGCATCGTCGGTCCCGACGATCTGGCTTCGTATTTCCCTGAGTTTCGCGGAATCCGCTGCGAGCGCGATGGCTGTCAACACGCTGACGAGCCGGGATGCGCTGTGAAATATTTGCCGCGTTACCTCGTTTATCAGCGCATCCTCCAATCCCTTCGGAACGGAGAAGGTTGAGCCTCGTCGATTTCTGCGGTTTAATTGAGAGACATCGTGAAAGCGTCTCTCGCGTCCTCGACAAACCGCATCGCCTCCTGGCTTCGCATCCTTTTTGGGGCGGGCGAGGCGCTCGATCGCGCCGCCCGGCGGAAAGTACCGGCCAACTTACGCTGGCTCCTTTCGGCGATGGTCGCGATTCCGTTGTTGCTCTCGATTACTTATCTCGGGTTCGCCTACGTCGGCACGGAAAAGCTGGGTTCGACCATCGAGCCGTTGATCGAGCGGGATCTTCCGGCGCTCCAGATGCTTCAGGAGATGGAGTCGTCGATCCACGCTTCGGCCCTGGAAATTATCGGCGGACGCGACGTCGAGGCGCAGCGTGAGCTTGTCCGGCTCGAAAAGAGTATCCAGGACTTCAATGCCCTGTTCACGGATCCTGAGTCCCTGACTTCGCTCGATCGGGTACGCGAGACGCATCATCAGCTCCTGCAGATGATCCGGAAGGGGGCGGCGGCGGAACGTTCGTATTCCACCGTGCGCGCGACCCTCGCGCCCGGAGAAGAGGCGGTCGAGAGGCTCGCTGAGCAAGCCAGCAACCGCTCCGCGGCGTCCCGGTCGAATTTCAAGCAAAATGCCTCATCGAATATCTCGATCGCCTTCGCGCTGGCGGTGCTTGCCGGCACCGAAGCCTTTCTTCTCGGCATCTGGCTCAGAAAGACCACTCTGTCCGCGATCCAAGGCGTTTCTTCCCAGCTCGCCAATGTGTCCGTGGATCTGGTGGCTTCGAGCCGCCGACTCGACGAGATGAGCATGAACCTCGCGGCCGCCTCGACCGAAGCCTCGGCTTCGCTGCTAAGCTCCCGGGAGTCGATGGCCGTGATGGATCGTACGTTGGCGCGCAATCACGAAGAAGCGCTACGCACCGGGGAGGCCTCGCAGCGCTCGCGCGAAAGCGCGCAAAAGGGCGCAAAAAGTGTCGAGGCCGTCATGGAATCCGTCGGTCAGATCTACGAGAGCAGCAAGACGCTCCAGGATCTCGAAGGGATTATCCGCGCCATCCGCAATCAGACCAAAATCATCGACGAGATCGTCATGAAGACCCGCCTGCTCGCGGTCAACGCCGCGATCGAAGCCGCGCGCGCGGGCAACGCCGGTTCATCTTTCGCGGTCGTGGCGGACGAGGTCGGCGAGCTCGCCGAGCGCAGCGGCCAGGCTTCGTCGGAGATTTCGACTC
>CAYXVB010000038.1:255-25534 GCA_964467785.1 uncultured Bacteriovoracaceae bacterium | reverse complement strand
AAGCTCGACGGCTCGATCGCGGGCGAAGAGATCTTTGGCGAGGACAGCACCTCGATCTACACGCCGTTCTTCAACGGCATGATTGAGATCGACGACACGGAGTTCCATACCTTCCTGACGCTGTCGCCCCGGACCAAACTTCCGGTTCGTGCCCGGGTGCACCTGCTGTCGGCAATCGAGGAATCGGATATCGACTGCGTGAATCTGCGACAGATGTAAACAGACCCGAAAGAATGCCCAATCTTGCCCCGGCCCGGAACAACTGGCGCCGGGGCTCCTACTCCGTCATCCCAAGATCGCCTGCCGCTCGGCTCGACTGCCCTCCGCGTCAAATGTCTGTTGGCGCAATAGCCCTGTTGAACCAGGACATGACCTCGGAGGATCGGGCGGCCTGGCCGACGCTTGTGCGACGGGCTCAGGTTGAATATAAAAATAGAGTGGATTACGTGGCACTAAAGAAGGAACTTCTAGAAACGTTTGTCGGGGATCGATCCACCCGCGAGGTCAGCGAAATCCTGGGCTATGACTTCGACCAGGTCCGTCGCTGGAAATCAGGTCGCAAGGAACTGCGCTGGGACGAGTTCTGTGATCTCTGCGAGGCGCTCCGGGCGCCTCTTGGTGAGACCCTGCGCGAGGTCTTTTTTTTCGGCGCCACCGAAAGGTTCGACAGCTGCCACGGCTTTCCTCAGCATCTTCGCCGTTACTTTCTCGCCGATCTTTCCTTGCGCGAGCTGAGTAGGAAATTCGCATCGCATGCCTCGGTGCTCAAAAGGGTTTTCTCCGGCGAAGTCTATCCGAGCCTCGAACTGCTGCTCGCGTTCATGGAGCGACAGCCGGCACTTAAAACCAGTTTTGTCGTGAAGCTGCTGGGCTTGGACTCTCCCGGCCGCCCCTTGCCTACGACCCCTTTGCTCCGGGAGTTCGCCGAGGAGCACCACAAAATCCACGATGAAAGCCATCAGCCGATCGCATGCGCGATCGAAAGCCTGCTCTGCATCGAGGAATACAAAACCCAAGCCCGTCATGATCCGGAGTGGTTTTGCGGCAAACTCGGCATCGAATTGAAAGGATTTGCGTCGATCTGGAGCCAGCTGGTCCGGACTCAACGGGTGCAAGCCATGGACGACGGCAAGTACCGCGTCACTTTCGACCCGATCCGCAGCCAATGGCTCCATCCCGCCCAGAGCGGCGCCAAAGCGAAGTTTTGGACCGAGCGAGCGTGGACGCGCAGCGAAGCGCGGACCGTCAACTCGGACGGAAGCACCTCAATGATGACCTGCCATGTCCTCCCCATGTCTGACGAAACAGCCCGCAAAACGACGGCAGTCCTCCTTCGGGCGCAACAGGAGATCCTCTCTTTGGTCGCAGCCGACTCCGGTCCGCAACAAGATGTCCGTGTCTTGCTGCTCCATCACTTCGGCGTCGCCGAGATCGCCCATCCGGCGGACCTGGATACAGAATCGGAACAGACGGTTCCTTTTTCGTCGCGACTCCCCGCTCCACTGGCTTGAACTTGGGGCGACAGGGATAATCTGCCCATGACGAGCTTTTCGAGTAATGTCGCCTTTTCCCGAACCCTAGGATGGATCACGGAAGACGAGGCCAGCACATTGGCCAATCGCCGGGTCGCGATCGCGGGCGTGGGCGGCGTGGGCGGACATTACTGCGAGGTCCTCGCCCGCCTGGGCGTGCGCAAGTTCCGCATCACGGATCCAGACACCTTTGACGTCGTGAACTTCAATCGCCAGAACGGTTCGGGTCTCTCCTCCATCGGCAAAAAGAAAGTCGAGGTGCTCCGGGATCGCATCCTGGACATCAATCCGGAAGCCGAAGTCGAGGCGAGCGCCGAACGGGTGACCCCGGAGAACCTGGACGCCTTTCTCAAAGACGTCGACCTGTACCTTGACGGCCTGGATTTCTTCGCGCTGGAGATCCGAAACCACGTCTTTGGCCGCTGCCAGAAACTGGGGATCCCCGCGATCACGGTCGCGCCGATCGGCATGGGCGCGGCGCTCTTGGTTTTCACCCGCGATTCGATGAGCTTTCAGGATTACTTCGGCATCTCGCCCGAGCTGTCCCGCGAGGAGAACGCGTTCCGATTCCTTGTGGGCCTTTCGCCCACGCTGATCCAGCGGCACTACACGGTGGACCGGAGCCGGGTAAACTTCGCCGAACAGAAGGTCTCATCGACTCCGATCGGCGGCTACCTTTGCGGCGGCGTGGCCGGAGCCACCGCCTTGAAGCTGCTCTTGGGCCGCGGCAAGGTAAAGGTCGCGCCGGTTTCTCTCCATTACGACGCCTATCTGAATACCTACAAGACCCGGCGCGTGTTTTTCGGCTGGCGCAATCCGCTGCAACGCCTCAAAGTCGCCCTGCTCCGGAAGCTGGTCGGCTCGAAACCGAAAAACGGCTCAATCCCCAATGTGAGCTCCGGACGAAATGCCTAACGGAGACGAGCGGCGCTCTTGACGGCTTCGAGGAGATCTTCGAGCTCAAGTGGTTTTCGAAGAAAGCCTTGCACCGAAGCCGGCTGCTCGCCGGCCGCCAATCCAGCCGCGGTCACAACGACCACCGGGATGGCTTGCAACGCCGGATCGCCGCTGCGGGCCTTGAGAAACTCCCAGCCATTCATCACGGGCATCATTAAGTCGAGCAGGATCAGTGCAGGATAAACCGGAGTGCGCAGAATCTCGATGCCTTGAGCGCCATTAGCGGCGGTCACGACGGAGTAACCCTCGCACTCAAGGACCTGCCTGCAAGTCTCGCGGATATCCATGTCGTCTTCAATCACCAGGATGGGTGCTTGAGGCGTAGTCGAGTCCGTCGTCTGAAAGCCAGATGCGCCTTGAGTCATGTGCTTCCTCAAGAGCGGAACATTTTTTATTGACGTTCGTCAATTAAAAATCAAGAGACCGCCGCGATGGGCTCCCCGAGGCGAACCAAGGTTTCGATTTTTTGGGCCGTGCGGGAGGATAAGTCGGCGTCAGGCTTCCAAGCTCCGGCCTGGCCCAGGACGATCACGGTGGACCCGCCAAAGAGGAAGTAACCCTTTTCTTGGCCCCGGCGGAAATCGGTGCCCCGGAAACTCTGGACGATCCGACCGACGCAGAGCGCGCCGACTTCGATGTAAGCCATCTTTCCGAAGTTTTGGGTCTCCAGAATGCTGACCTGCCGCTCATTGGTGGCAAAGATGTCATTGCGATAACGTAAGGCGGCCGGGTTGACGGACTGGTAGCGACCGGCCACGCGCCAAGACTTGAGGACTCTGCCGTCGTCCGGAAAATGAAACCGATGGTAATCCACCGGACAAAGCCGAGCGATCATGAGCGAACCACCGTCGAAAGCTTTTGCCTCCTGCGCATCCCCGAGCAGCGCCTCGGGCGAAAGATAGGTCCCTTTGACGGGAAAAACCTGATCGGGATGGATCTGATCCCAGGCGAGGTATCGGGCTTCGCAAAATGCAGGCATCCTCTGCGGCGCATCGGCGAAGTGTCGCGCGCCGGGCCGGAACTTTCGGATAAAGAACTCATTGAAGTTGGCGAAAGGCCCGGCCTCAAACAGCTCCATCGGGATCTGGTAATCTCGGATAAAAGGCACGATTTTTCCGCGGCTCAACGGCGAGGCCTGCCAAGCGCCGTAAAGGACGCTGGGCAATTTGCGCGAGAGGATGCCGTCGGCAATCGTGTTTCCCGCCGGCGTCTCATAAAGCCAGCGGACCCACTTGTCGCCGTAGACTTTCTCTTCGACCATGCGCCCGAGGGCGCGATCCCAGACTTGGATGGACATTCGAAAACTCCTGGTCTCGAGTGGGTTCGCCGGTTCAGCTGAGATAAGGACCCAAACCTTGGGCCTTGCGGATGGCATCGGCGACTTCGCGCACGGCCCCCCACCCGCCCGGCGTCTCGGTGATGTAGTGGACGCGCGCCTTGACGGGGTCCACGGCATGCGGAACGGTCGCACTGAAACCTACCCGCTCAATGACGGGAATATCGAAAAGGTCGTCCCCCATGAACGCCATCTGCTCGGGCGCGAGGCTGGTACTGGCCACGATCTTTTCGAACGCCTTGATCTTGTCCTCGTCACCGAGGAACACGTGCTTGATCTTAAGAAACTCCATGCGGGTGCGCACATCCTTGGAGTCACCGCCGCTGATGATGGCGACGTCGATTCCACACTTCATCAAAACCTTGAGGCCGTAGCCGTCCTTGATATGAAAATGCCGGGTCCAGCCGTGCCCATCGAGCCAAAAGATCCGTCCGTCGGTCATCACGCCGTCCACGTCGAGGATCAGGAGCTTGATCTTCTTCAGTCGGGCCTGGATATCGGCGGTTTCGAGTAGCTTGCTTGCGGTGGTGCTCATGCGGGAGACTTTACCACACAAAAAGGTATCCGCTTCCTTTTTGGCGTGCGGCGCAGCAATTGGGGCATGGTCAACACGTCAAGGCTTAGCTTTGGGCTTCGGGCAGCAATTTAGGCATCCCAGCCACCAGCGCGCGGATTTCCAGGAGCTGACGGACGAAAGTCCCAACGTGCTCCAGATAGAACGCGTTGGGGCCGTCGCTCTTGGCTTCGGCGGGACGCGGGTGGCACTCCATGAAGAGCCCGTCCGCGCCAGCAGCCATCGCAGCACGCGCGAGCGACTCGAGGTACTCGCGCTTGCCGCCAGTGGACTTGCCTCCGGCGCCGCCTCCGGGCGACTGGATCGAGTGGGTAGCGTCGTAGATCGTGGGCACGCCGAATCGCTTCATCGTCTGAAACGAAATCATGTCCACCACCAACGTGTTGTAGCCGAAGGACGCGCCTCGTTCAGTGAGGTGGAGCGCCTCCGGATCCGTCAGTCCAGCCGCGCGCACCTTGTCGACGATATTCTTTGCGTCCCAGGGCGCGAGGAACTGGCCCTTCTTGACGTTGAGCTTGCGCTTCCGAGCGACGGCCGCGCGGGCCGCCTCGACCACCAGATCCGTCTGACGGCAAAGAAACGCTGGGATCTGGATAAAGTCCACCACTTCGGCCACGGGAGCCACCTGCTCCGGCGTGTGCACGTCGGTCAGGATCGGAAGTCCGGTCACCTCGCGCACGCGCGAAAGGATCTTGAGCCCCTGTTCGAGGCCGGGGCCGCGAAAACCTTCGATCGAAGTCCGGTTGGCTTTGTCGAACGAAGCCTTGAAATAGAGCTCGATCGGGAGCCCGGCAAGCTGGCGCTTCAGCTCGGTGGCGATCTCGTGGACTAGACCTTCGTCCTCGATCACGCAGGGGCCCGCGATCAAGGTCATCGGCTTCGTCATCTCAGTTGCCTCCCTGGAGCGCGCGTTGGCCGCCGCCACCGTTTTCTTTGGCCGCCTTGATGAATGCGGCAAAGAGCGGATGCGGATGCAGCGGCCGCGAGAGCAGCTCGGGATGGAACTGGCAACCGAGGAACCAGGGATGATCGGAGATCTCGACCATTTCGACGAGCTCCGTGCCCGTGTCCTTGTTGACGTTCTTGCCGCAGACCACTAGCCCCTTGCCCTCGATCTGGGGACGGAACGCGTTGGCTACTTCGAAGCGGTGGCGATGGCGTTCGGAGATGTTCTCGCGGCCATAGGCGGCGAAGGCGCGGGTCGGGCGCCCCTCGCGCTGGGTCAGAACCTGGCAGGCGTACGCGCCGAGGCGCATCGTGCCCCCTTTGTCGGTGACGGACTTCTGCGACTCCATGATGTCGATGACGTTGAACTTGCCGCCATCCCGGAATTCAGCCGAGCTGGCGTCGGACATGCCGCAAACATGGCGGGCGTACTCGATCACCGCGAGCTGCATTCCGAGACAGATGCCAAAGAACGGCACCTTTTCCGTGCGCGCGAATTCGATCGCCTTGATCTTGCCCTCGATGCCGCGCTCGCCAAAACCACCCGGCACGAGGATGGCGTCGACCTGGCGGAGCAGCTCGAGGTTGTTGCCTTTTTCGATCTCCTCGGAGTCGATGTAGAGCATCCTGACGCGCGCGTCATTGGCGACGCCGCCGTGGACGAGCGCCTCGCTGAGCGACTTGTAGCTGTCGCGCCAGTCCATGTACTTGCCGACGATGCCGATCGTGACTTCGCTCCTGGGGCGGCGGATCTTCTCCACCATGTTCTCCCAGCGGGAGAGATCAGGGCGGCCCGACCAGATTCCGAGCTGCTCGGAAATCTTCTCGTCCACGCCCTCTTCGTTGAAATAGAGCGGCACTTCGTAAATGCTCTGGACGTCGATGGAACTGAACACATTGTCAGCGGGCAGATTGCAAAAAAGTCCGATCTTCTGTTTGACGTCCTGCGGGAGCTTGCGGTCGGAGCGGCAGAGCAGGATGTCCGGCTGGATGCCGATCTCGCGAAGCTCCTTGACGGAATGCTGAGTGGGCTTGGTCTTGAGCTCGCCCGCGGCCGCGATGTACGGCACGAGGGTGAGATGGACGAAGCAGACATTCTTGGGACCGAACTCGACCTTCATCTGTCGAATGGCCTCGAGTAACGGAAGGCTCTCGATGTCGCCGACGGTGCCGCCGACTTCGACGATCACCAGATCCGCGTCCGCCGAGCCGTCCTCGATGTGGCGCTTGATCTCGTCGGTGATATGCGGAATGACCTGCACGGTCTTGCCGAGGTAACCCCCGGCACGCTCGCGGCGGATGACGGTGTCGTAAATGCGGCCAGTGGTGAAGCTGTTTTTGCGGGTAAAGTGGGCGCTCTGCACGAAGCGCGAATAGTGACCGAGATCGAGGTCGGTCTCGGCGCCGTCATCGAGGACGAACACTTCGCCATGCTGGAGCGGCGACATGGTCCCCGGATCGACGTTGAGGTACGGGTCCATCTTGATCATGCTGACTTTGATGCCCCGGGCTTCCATGAGGTTGCCGATCGAAGCGGCCGCGATGCCCTTGCCAATCGACGACAGCACGCCACCCGTCACGAAAATGTATTTTTTTTGCTTTGCCATTGGGGTGTGCCTTTCAGTTTTTCAAGAAGTTGCGAACTTGTTCGAGGTCTTCGGGGGTATCGACTCCGATGGAGGTAAAGCGCACCTCCGAGATGCCGATGGGAATCCCGGCCTGGAGCGCGCGCAGCTGCTCGAGGACTTCCGCCTTTTCGAGCTCGGACTGCGGCATCGCGCGAAAGCGCAGGAGCGTCTCGCGCGTGTAGGTATAAAGGCCCACATGGCGGCGGCAGACGAACGCGCCTTCGGCAAAAGGATGCTGCGGCTCGGGGCCGCGTCCGTAAGGGATCGGCAGCCGCGAAAAGTAGATTGCGCGGCCGGTGGCGTCGGCGATGACTTTGACGACGGAGCGCTCGTGGAGCTCGGCTCGTGAAACGAGCGGCGTCATGACGGTGCCCATGGGAAAACGGCCGGACGCGACGAGTTCGACCGCGGCCTCGATGGCTGGCCCCACGATGAGGGGTTCGTCCCCCTGCACGTTGACGAACACATCTTGGGGGCCGCCGGGGAGCTGATCGGCCACTGCAGCCACGCGATCGGTGCCGCTGTTGATCTCGCTCGAAGTGATGATCACTTCGCCACCGAACTTGCGGACGACCTGAGCTATTCGCTCGTCATCGGTGGCGACGACCGTGCGGTCCACGCCCCGCGCTTTGGCGGCCCGTTCGTAAACCCACTGGATCATGGGTTTGCCATGGATATCGGCCAAGGGCTTTGCGGGAAGGCGGGTCGATCCGTAACGAGCAGGAATGACCGAAATGACTTTTCGCGGGGAAGCTCCATGTGTGGCCGACATGGGAACCCACGTTATCGAGCGGGCCCCTTCGGGTCAAGTTGCCGGGGTGCGAAAAGACGGAAGATTTTTTTGCAAGGAAGAAGACGAGCGAGGACTGGAATGACGCGCTGTTTATTCTCTCCGAATAAACACTGCGTCACAGTCCGAACTCTGAACCGACATCCGAACTTCGAATCTCAACACCCGCAAAATCCTGAATATCCCGGCACGTCGTTTTCAATGCGCGGAGTCCATGGAAAATCTCGAGAAACTCTCCTCCCCAGAACTTCTTTCGCGCCTCAAGACCGCCGCTCGCGATGAGCGATTGCTCCAGGTCCGGGTTCTAGAGCTGCTGCGTGAGGCGAATCGAAGGCGGCTCTTCGCCGCCAAGGGATACCGATCGCTGTTTGAGTTCTGCGTAAAAGAGCTCGGATACGCGGAGTCCGCGGCCTATCGACGGATCTCGGCGATGAAGCTGATCGACGACGTCCCGGAAATCAGGGAAAAACTCGCCAGCGGACAGCTCAACCTAAGTCACCTGACTTCGGCGCAAAGCTTCATCCAGTCGGAAGCGCGCTTCGCGAACAAGACCTTTTCCTCCGCTGAAAAAGCCGCCCTGATCACATCCCTCGAAAATAAAACAGCGAAGGAGGCTGAAATGCTACTCGCCACCCTCTCCCCTTCCGCCCTCCCCCGGGAGCGCGAGCGCACGCTCACTCCCGAAGAGACCGAGATCCGCTTTGTCGCCAACGCCCCTCTCAAGGGAAAGCTCGACAAACTCAAGGACCTGAACAGCCACCGGGATCCTTCGCGCAGCTACCAAAAGCTCTTCGACTGGCTTTCAGACCTGGGACTCAGACAGGCGGATCCGCTGATGAAGAAAGCCCGCTCCCGCCCGACGGGCCCGCCGCCCAAGGGCCACTATCGCCACATCCCCGCCGCGCTTCGCCGCGCCGTTTGGAGCCGCGATCGCTCCCGGTGTACCTACATCGACCCGTCGACCGGGCGCAGCTGCGGAAGCACGAGCTTCCTCGAGATCGATCACATCCAGCCGCTCGCGCTCGGAGGCGCGACCCAGCTCGACAATCTTAGACTCTACTGCCGCACCCATAACCAATACGCGGCGAGAATGACCTACGGAGAAGGGAAGATCCGCTCTGAAACCTCAGATCATTGAACTGAACTGAATCGAATCGAATCGAATCGAATCAAACCAGGATATCGGACTCGGGTCTCCACTGTCCGTGCCACTGCTTGAGGCGGACGGTCGGGCGATGCCCCGCCGCGCTGTGCGGATACTCGATAAATGCGTAGGTCAGCCGCACCTGGCGTCCGTAGTCGTCCAGGAAAAGATTTGTCGTTTCGTTCCAGGTGCCCTCGTTGAAGTACTGCTTGCCCTCGCGCCAGAGACGATAACGCAGGATATGAGTATGTCCGAAAATCACCGTGTGGACATCGTCGCCCTCTTCGAGGATCCGAATCGCGATTCGATCGAAGTTGGGATAAAGCGTGATCTCCTTGAGAAGGCCCAGCGTGGCGCCGACTCCCTCGCGCAGCTGGTAGCGCGACTTGAAGAGCACCGTATCGAAGACGAACTTAGTGGCCTTGAAAAACGTCTTGATGCCCCAGAACAGGTCATGAATCGCCACCCAGCGCAGAAACGCATTGAACGGCCGGACCTTGTCCACATGCGGACGCTCCTGCTTGATCATGGGCAGCACGACCGCGACAAAGAGCGAGCCCCAGGGGAGGTTGAGGACCGGCTCGGGCAGCCCGCGGGTGATGAATGGACGCTCCATGTCGATCCGAGCGAAGCGCTCGTACTGCTGACCGTGTTCGATATGGATGCCATCGATCCGGTAGTACTCGTCGAAGAAACGGACGGGCGCTCCCACCGAATCGCTGAAGATCTTGCGCGGCCCCGGCCAAAGCATCGCCGCGTCGTGGTTGCCGACGATGTAAGTCACCGTGTGGCCGGTCGTGGCCGTCCAGCGCCGGAGCGCGGAAAAAAACTCAGGATGTCCAGCGACGATCCTTTCCACCGCGCGGACCATGCTGCGCTCGGTGACCAGATGTGTGAACACTCCCCAGGTATCCATCTGGAGCAAATTGAGAATGTCGCCGTTAAGTACGAGCTCAACGTCGGCATCGGCGTAGGCTCCGGTACGGTAGTGCGCGAGGAAGTCGGCGAACTCCCGATCGTAGACGAAATCCTCGAGGATGTTCTGGGAGCCGTCGCGGAAATACCGGCCCTTGCCCAGATGAAAATCGCTCACCACGAGTCGGAAGCGGGGTCGCTCGGTGGCGAGTGCTGCGACTTCGGTGCTCACTTCTTGACTCCCTCTGTCTTGCCCGAGGGCGCTGGAGATTCCTGCGCTTTCGCGGGCGCCGCGCCGGGAGCCGGTTGCCGTTGGGGCGGCTTGGCCGGAGCCGCGGCCCCTTCGTCCTTGAGCGTACTCACGAGCGTGACGCTATTGCGGGACTTGCGCTTGGCGGAGAACATGGCGTGGTCGGCGACTTCGACGATCTCGCGCTTGGACGAGGCGTGCTCCGGAAACATGGCCACGCCGATCGTGACCGTGAAGTGCAGGTTCTTTCCCTCGCTGTGGAGGAACTCGTGGTGCTCGATCTTGTAGCGGATGCGCTCGGCCACCGTCATCGCAGTCGTGAGGTCACAGGGCGAAAGCACGGCCACGAACTCGTCGCCGCCATAACGGAAGACCGTGTCTTTTTCGCGAGTCAGGTTCTTGAGCTGCTCGCCGAGCTCGTTCAACAGTTTGGTGCCGATCAAATGGCCGTGGACGTCGTTGACCTGCTTGAACTTGTCGGCGTCGATGAACAGGACGGCAAAAGACTTGCTCGACGCCTTGGCCTGCGCGATCTCGCGGTCGAGGATATAGTTCATGTACCGGGTGTTGTAGAGGCCGGTTGCGTCGTCGACGTAGACCAGATGCTGGACGCCGAGATACTGCTCGATGTTCTTGCCGGTCACCTCAAGCTGGGCGCGCAGGATCTTGAGTCGGCTCTCAAAGGCCTCGACCGACTGCGGCCGGACCGGCGAGAGGCAGACCGCGTAGTAGTCCACCTTGCCCGCGCATTTGAAACGAAAGACGAAAAGGCCGGGGGTGAGCTGGCCGCGATCAATGAAGCGGGACCACTCGTTGGCGACCGCCATGCCGGAGAGAGGGTTGGCGGCTTGAAGCGCGATATCCAGGATCTCCAGCATCGCCTTCTGCGGAGCGCCCACGTCGTCGATCGCGAGTCCTTCCACTTCGAGGCGCTCAGGCTCGTTGCCATTGAGCGTGTAGATCGCCGAGTATGGGCTGCGCAGCTCGCGGCCGAGATAGCTGCGGATCACGCCGAAGATTTTTTCCTGCTCGAGCGTGGCCGAAATCATCTGGCAGCTGTTCAACAGACTGAGCAGAGAGGCCGCGCCCATGTCGTTGCCGAAAACGGTCTTTCGGTCCAGGCCGCGCTTGACGGCGAGCTGGAAGGCTTCGGGACTGAAAGGTTTCTTGAGATAATCCTCGGCGCCAAGGCGGACTGCCGCGACAGCCTGCTCCACGGAAGCTCGATCCGAGAGGATGATCACGCTCGTCTCGGGGCTAAAGCGCTTGATCTGCTCCATGACGCCCAGGCCTCCAAGGCCCGCCACGCCCGAGGACTCCTCGAGGGAGGGACGTGCGGGAGGTTGCGCTTCGGTGGAGGGCTCGGCCTTAGGCATGTTAATGACGACCAGCTGATAATTTGAGCGCCCCACCCAGTCCAACGAGTTGTCGATGCGCGAGAGCACGTCCACCTGGCAGGTAGCCACCTCTCGGATGAGCTCCGAGTAGAATTCCGCTTCCTTGGGATCCTCTTCCACGAGCAGGATCCGGTAGGGATTTCCGTTGAGGGTCGTCAGCGTGGATAGTGGCATCTGTCAGCTCGTCAGGAGGCTTTCTTGCCGGTCTCTTCCGAGCTCTCCTCTCCGACGGGGGTCGCTTCGCCTTCGACCGCTTGGGACAAAGCGGAGGCGGCCTGGGCATCCAGCAACCCGCCCGCGACGCGCACCACTTGGGCGGCGCGCGCGAGGCGCTCGCGGAGCCGACCGCTGGTCTCTTTTTCACGCGAAAACTGGTCCTGCAGCAAGTCCATGTTGAATTCCAGGAGATCAATGCGGCGCTTGAGCTCCACGATCTTGTTCTCGCGGGCGACGATCAGCGCCTCCGAATCCTTTTTCAGGATTTCGAGACGATTCTCAAGCTCCTTTTCACGGACCCGAATCTTGCGGATGTCGCCGCGCACGCGCTCCTTGAGGCGCTCGATCTCGGAGCTCGTCTCACGGACCTGAGACTCGAGGGCGCGCACCTTGTCTCCCCTGGCCTTAAGCTGGAAGCGGCAGTCATTGACCTCGTTTGCCGCGCTTTCTTCGTAACGGGCTTTTTCCCGATCGAAGTCGTCGATGCGGCGCTTCTGCTCCTCGATGGCGAGAGTCAACTCGGTGGCGCGGCCATGCTCAAGACGAAGCTGCTGCTCGAGCGCGGCTACCTGATCCTGCGAGGCTTTAAGTTGTCCCGAGAGCACCGCGACATCCTGCTCGCGGAGCAGGAGATATTTTTTGAGAGTTTCGACATCGGGAGCCTGTGCCGCACCGCCCGGCACGACGGCGTCACCGAGGGCCTGGACAAAGCCAAAGGGCGCGGCCGGGGCTTGCGCGGAGAATCCCTGCAGTCTCGATCCGACCGAGCCAGTGCCGCTGAAGAGATAGGGCATCTCGGCGGCGACCTCAGGATCAGCCGCGAGATCCTGGACCGGATCCGGCGGCGCGACTGGAGCGGTTGCGAGTGCGAGCGCTTCTGCATCAGGGGACCCAAGCGGCGACGGACTCGGCGACTCCGGCACCAGAGATTCCGGCGGGGTCTGCGGAGTCGTCCAAATGATGCCGGTACCCTGGCCCGGCAAGTCACCCAGCACGGGCTCGGGCTCAGATGAAATTGCGGGTGCGGCCTCGCCCGGATAGGCGTTGTGCGTCAGCTTGACCGCGGTCCCCCCGGCGGAAGTGAGCGCGGCGAGATCCAGGCTGGTGCCGACAAAAGCGGATTCGGCGGCCACGGGGGTCTCTGCCGGGACGCCGATGGCCCCCAATTCTGACTCCGGGGCGTCGAGCTGAAACGAAAGCGTCAAACCGTCTGAATCCGTAGCCGGAAGCGAAAGCGCGCGGCCGGCCTCCATGATCGGCTGCATGACGAGCGAAGGCTCGGCCTCAGACAGTGGCTCCAATGAGGGAAGTGCCATCGAAGGCGGACCTGGCGGAGGCGAGGGCTTCGAGCCAAGACTGCTCAATTTGATCCCGGCGGTAGGCTCGGACGAGATGCTGGTCGCGGGCCGCACGCTGGTGCTTTCGGAAGACAGGTTTTCTCCCGGGAAGATCGACTGGATCACGCCCAACAATTGCTCTTCCGTAGCCGGCCAACGCAGGTAAGCATTACAGCCGTAAGGACTGGCCTGATGTTGGGCAAAATCAGAATCACCCCAGCCATCAGCGGTGAGGAGGATCGGCAGGTCGGATTGCGCAGGGTCCGTCTTGATCTTTTCGATCCAGCCCAAGCCGTCGTCGGGTCCCGTCAACCCCTCGCGATGGACGATCGCGAGGTCGACGGTGCGCCCGTGCACCAGCATGAGACTGGAGGCCTCGTCCGCGTCGCGGCAGACGAAAAGCGCCACCCCTCGACTCGCCAAGGTCCTGGCGAGCGGGTGTTCGGAATCAAGATGAGGACTCAACCAGAGAATCTTCATCAATTTCCTGATCGGACGGTCTATCCCACAAATTGACACCTATTTTTTGAAACGCTAATGTTTTCGAAGAAATGACATCACTCAATCGGCCCGATGGCCCATCCGACTCCGAGAACCCATCCAGGGATAGCGACGAGAATTTGACGGTCGTTGTATTCCGGCAAAACGATACCTCAAGAAGCTTTCAGGTTTCGCTGCGTTGGATCAAGCAACTCGGGTGGCTTTCGGGCGCTCTGGTGCTCCTGACCGCGGTATCCGTCATCTTGGCTTTGAGATTTTACCGCGAAGCCAAGCTCGCGGACCCTTCGCGCGTCCATGAGCTCGAACGTGACCTCAAGGATCTGAAGCTCGCCCACGCCAAGCTGGAGACAAAAAACGGCACCCCCGGGTCCACGGCCAGTCCCCTGCCGGAGCAGATCGCATCGGTCGCCCAGGGCCCCAGCCCTGCGCCCGCCAGCCATCCGGCCGTGAGCCCCCCCGGCGCAATCGTCGCAGCCGAGCCCCCCGGAATGCCGTTCACCCTGTTTCCCGGCGGCACGCAAGCGATCCCCGCCCCCGACTCCCGCCCGATCAATATTTCGCAACCCAAGATCTCGATCTCTGGACGCGTCGTGCGCGCCAAGTTCGCCTTCCAGTATATCGCCGATGACCAGGGCTCTCAGCAGGGGCGCTTTGTCCTCCTGGCCCGCGGCGCGGACTCCGCCCATGTTTATCCAGCGGGCGCCCTCGGCACCGGCTCGGCAGGCTCGCTCATCCTCCCCGACAAGGGTGAGTACTTTTCGGTAAGCCGTTACCGCGAGGTCAACGCCGAGTTCTCCGTCGGCGCGCACGGCTCGATGCCGACTTCGCTCGAGGTCTTCGTGTTCACCCCCGACGGCAAACTCTACATGCATCAGACTCTGCCGGTCACGGCTAGTGCCGCGCGCGGCGCTACGTCCGCCCCCCGGCCCCGGAAAACCGCTGCCCCCGATGGCGCGGCCGCCAACCCAGCTGACGGAGCCGCGGCACCCGCAACCGAGGCGGCACCTCAAAGCGAAACGCCGGGCTCCACCGGAGGAGACACCCCATGAGCGACACTTGGACTGAGTCAGCTGTCACTTTGATCGGCGAAGGCTGCAGCTTCGAGGGCAAAATCGAACTCGACGGCTCCTGCCGCGTCCACGGCCTGATCCGCGGCGAACTCCACGCCAAGCCCGGAAGCCGCGTCATTCTGGCGGAAAGCTCCTCTGTCGAAGGCGACATCCAGGCCGACGAGCTCGTGATCGATGGCTTTGTCCGCGGCGATATCCGCACCGCGGGACGCCTCACCATCTCGCGCACGGGTCGGGTCATCGGCAACGTCCGCTCGGCCTCGTTCCGGGTCGAGCCTGGAGGCTACTTCGAGGGCCAGTGCTCGAGTGGCAGAATTCAGGCGGCGCCTCAGGTCGAATCCAACGTCCACGCCTAAATCAGGAGAAAGTTGGCAACTGTCCAAAGCTTTTCGTGTGTCCGCGCGGACACATCGCGATTTTTCTGAGCAGGAACACCCATCTCCGGGGACTCCCTTCTGGAATGGCGATTGCTTCTGCTCAATGCATGACATGTAAGAAGAGACATCTCACTTACTGGAGATTTATCGCGGCTCTCGGGGCGATTGGGATCGGCCCTAACGCCAACGCGGATGGCGCGATCATCTATCAGCGCTCATCGGGCTGGTTCAGTAGCAATAGCACCATCCAGGTTCCCACCCCTTCCGGAAGCGATGCTCCTTCAGTTTATATCTCCGACAACGGAACATTCTCCTCCGGAGCCGCCGCAAAAAATCTGGCTCAAGCCATGAGCCGGCTCGCCGCAATCCAGGAACTCGCACAGGCTACTCAAGCGAATGCCGGCAAGGCAAAAGCAACGATAACACCGCCGGAACGTCCATCGATGCTGGCTTTTCGCGCATCTAACGGCGTACTGACAGGCGGCGCCACCGAGTTGCTCCAAGGCAGCGGCATTTATCTCATGTCAAGGCACGTGCTCCAGGACCGCGATTTCAATGATATTCGAAAGTCGTTTCTCGACTCTGGACTCGACCCGGATAAATACCGCGCCTACGAGTTTCGCGACCAGCAAGGGACTGGCGAGCGGATCGATGCCATCCTGCTGGTTCCTAAAGGCAAAGAGGGGCAGGTCATGGAATTCGCTACTCCGCGCGAGCCTTGCGGAGGCGCGATGGAACCGACATTCCAGCTCCGAGCCCTCCCCCAACTCCAGAGCAAGATTGAGCTCAATGACCGTTTCTTTTCCTACCAGTACGGAACCACGGGCCACGAAGCCACCGAGCAGGTCAGCCAGGGAACGATCACCCGCCTGGCCGAGGATCGCTTCTACCTGGACGGTGGCGAACAGAATCACACTTCAGGTCGCAGTTCAGGATCAGTCGTCTACACCTCCTCCGATCGCGACTCCAAATGGAAGATCGGCGGAATCGTCGAATGCGTGATACCGCCGGTAAAAAACGCTCGCGGAGCGATGTCGCCGGGCGGCGTCCGAGTCATTTCGAGCGCGGCCCTGGGATCGGCGGACATTTCACCGGTCCCGCTCGAAGCGATTGCGCAAGAAAAAGTTCCCTCGCGTCCGGACTGCATTCCGGTCGACGACGGGCGCGCCGCTGGGGGCAAGTGAATGATCTCCTCGCTGATTGCGCTTGAAAACGCGATGGATGCCGAAAACTGGGATGATCCCGCGATCTCCGCCATCCCGGAGCTCCGCGCGCTCATCTTGGCGGCGAAATCGGACGACTGGCAGACGATCTATTCCGAAGCCGCCAGGATCATCGACGACGAGAGCGCAAACGGCAGCAGCCTCGAGATCAAGGCATTTGCCCTCCAATGGGCCGTCATCGCGACCGAAGTGCAATTCGATCTGACACTGCGAAAGCGATGGGTCGCCCGCTGGGACGCCCTTGCCTGGGCGGAAAACGAATTCAGCACTTATCTGAGGGCCTATCAGCTCGGGCTAACCGCGTTCTTCGATGGCGCACTTCGCGAGGCGGAGGCTCGATTCACACTCGCGCACGAGTTGGCGCGGGGTTTTGATTACCAGCGGGGTGAGTTGCGCAATTTGTTCCACCTGGGCCTAGTCCAGCGGGACCTCGGCCATGTCGAGGCCGCGCTGGAGTTCTTTGCCTCAGCGGAGAGAATCGCGAAGCTTCGCCGCGACTTTTCCTATCAAAAAAGGATCCAGGATCAGATCGAAGGTCTGAGCGCCGAACTTGGCGCTAGCCTAAGCGGCGAATTCAGCTTCTCCCGCGCAAGAACCGGGATCGAGCGCCTCATTGCAGCCAAGGACTTTACGTCGGCCCGGGAACTACTCATTCATGCCGACATCCGCCGACGTCGCTTCAAACAAGGGCGCAAACGGGAAAGTCTATATATCTATCTCCCGCTGATTCAGGCAGGACTCAGGCCGGAGTCGTCCGCTATGGCCTGGAATCGGGCCTGCCGTATCGAGGATCCGGTATTGAAAATCCGGATCTGGGAGCTGTTCGGAAGCGCTTTTGGATTGACGCCGGCGCAGGAAAAGCAAATCACCTCCTTGAAAGCATTGCACGGAGTCTCCGCAGTGATCACGCGATCCCTGCTTTCCTCCGCCGCGGTATTGATCTGCGGAATACCGATCGAAGAAGTGCGCGACGCCGATGTCAAAGCCCTTTTGACTCTTTTGTTGCAAGCGGACGCGCCAGTCGACAAGGCCACGCTTTGCGAGAGGCTCTGGGGATTCAGCTACGATCCGGTGACCCATGACGGACGCATCTACAAACTGATCCACCGCGCCCGCGGCTTCTTCAAAAAGCCCGACTTGTTGATCAACACTTACGGCGCCTATCAAATCAATCCTCGCTTCAACTCCAAGAAAAGAGCTGGAAACTCAAAGGCTTCCTGAACGGAAGACTTGTGGAAGAGTGTTTTCGACCGGGTCCAAGTATTTTCCTCCTCACGCAGCAAGACTGCTTGAAAGGAAAACGTATGAACAAGAACAAATGGACCTCGATGTTGGCCCTCGTGACCGTAACCCTGACCTCCGCCTCCGCGCTGGCCGCCTCCTACTCAGGCTGGAACGGAACCCAGATCGGGCGCTTTGAAGTCGAAAACTCGCAAATCGCCGAACAGGCGGTTGTAATGATCCAAAGCAAACAAGCTCCTTCGGAAGAGCTTCGCGCCAAGCTCGAGGAGAAGCGCGCCGAGATGGCCAAGAGCATCGGGAACGATGCCGCAAGAGACCTCAGCGACGAGGCTCTCGCCGTCCTACTCATCACCTCCCAGGAATAATAAGGCTCTTCCGAGTGATCGGACCGGACCGGCCCAGTTGAGCCGGTGCGGCCCGATCACTCGACTTTATTTCGCTTCGAAGAAAATCGGGGTCTTTATGCGCCAAATCCTGCGACTCGCTTTAGGTCTCATGACTCTGTTCAGCCTGAACGCCGCGGCACATGCCGTTGAATTCCGGCTTGAGCTGGCCCCGAATACGATGAGCGCGCTCGAAACCGCGGACCGCGAGGCCGCCCAGGCTTTTCTGGCACGAGTGAGCGGAGTGCTCCCCCCCAAGTTCACGCGGAGGATCGGAAGGCCGGTCACAGTTGGCTTCGAAAAGCTCTCACACCAGTTCGACCCGGCAAGCCTTTGCTCCAGTGAGCCTGGCTCTGGCGCTCCAGAGCGGCTCATGGCTTACGCCAACATCTTCACCTGGAACAAAAATCGAGGTGAGCTCGTGCTCGAGCGAGCGCTCCTGGACGAGATCCGAAAGGGCGAATCCGCTTCCCGCGATCTCGGGTGCCGCCATGGCACGGTCTATCGATTCGCGATGGCGTACCTGATCCACGAGCTGGCGCATGCTTACGACTTCACCCGTCCACTCGACGAAGCGGAGGCCTTTCAGCTGGAAAGATGCCGAATCGGTGCGGAGTCAAACTCCTCCGCCTGCAGCGAGATCCAAGCCATTCGCGGACTCATTTCCGATCATCAGCCGTTCAAAGGCCTGAGCCTCACTTACCTCACATCCCGAAGAACCGTGGACGCCTACGAGCGCTCGGACCGCCAGGAAGCGTTCGCGGTCAATATGGAATATTTCCTGCTCGATCCCCGATACGGATGCCGGCGCCCAGCCCTCTACCAGTTCCTTTCGGAGCACTTCGGGCTCTCTCCGCACGCGGGCGAATGCGGGAAAGGGAACTCGATCTATCTGCAAAATACTTTGGCGCGGACGGAGCTCGATCCTTCGCGGATCTATCAGGTCCATTACCTTCTCGCCGGCGAGGGAAAAGAAGCCGCAAGCCGCTGGGGACATTCGATGATACGGCTCATCCAGTGCGCCCCGCATCGCCCGGTCCCGGGTCCTGACTGCCTCAAGGACGAGAAATACCATGTCGTCTTGGGTTTCCGCGCCACGAGCCAAACGCAGCGCTACGACACCTGGGACGGCCTGACTGGCCGCTATCCGATGGAACTGCTGGCTTACCGACTCAGCGATATCCTGAACGAATACGGCCGCATCGAAAGCCGAGTCCTCTCGAGCTACCCCCTTCAGCTCACGGAGTCCGAACGCGCGCTCTACGTCAAGCACCTGCTCGAAATCTATTGGGAGTACGGCGGGCGATATTATTTCTTCGACAACAACTGCGCGACCGCAACGCTGCACACTCTGCAGTCGGTGTTCGGTCCCGCGCATCCGCTTCAAAACCAACAAGCCGTCACGCCTCGTGGCGTGTTTGAATCCTTGGCTCTTTCGGGCCTCCTCCGTCCCGAAACGGAATCCCGTTTCGATCCTCCGGCCTCCAAGCTCGAGGCGGCCTTCGCCGCGCTCAGCCGGTATCCCAAGTTTCCGAAAACGAGCTACTCCGATTGGGAAAGCGCGCTCGTCCCCTCACGAGAGGCGGAGATCTACGCGCAGGTCGTGACGGCAAACCCGAGAGACCGATCGATCATTTCGGGACATTTCTTTCTGCTCGCTTCCCGGCGCCTGCAACTCATGCGCGGCGAGCTCAGCGACAAAGTCGCGGAAGCGCTGCTCAAGGACGTCCACCTCTCCCAGCGCCTACAGCTGAACGCCCTCTTTCTCGACCTGAGACGAGAACGCCTGATCAGCGCGCGCGGTACCTACGGGATCCCGGCCAATGCGGACCTGGTGTCCGATGACGAAACGAAAACGCGTTTTGGCGCGGCCGAAAAACTGTGGAAAGAAACGGTCAGCTCGATCAGCCAGCAATTCCCGGCCGAGCAGTTTCGGATCCAGCAGGAGCAAGCCAATCTGCTCACGTTCGGGAAAGGCCTCTCCCAATGACATTCACAAAGCAGATCCCCCAACTCAGAGCAGATCCTTGACCCCGATCCGGCGCACCGGACCGAGCTTGGCGGCCTTGAGACTCTTTTCGATCTCCGGAGCATCGCCCGCGACGACGATGACCAGGCGCTCGGGATCGAGATGGCGGTTGAGCGCCCCGATCACCTCCGGCGAGTTTACCTTGGCGACCTCGGCGGAGAAACCATTGAGGTACGAATCACCGAGACCGTAGTATTGGGTGCGCAGCCAGCGCGCGGCCACAGCGCCCTGGGTCGCGTGCGCCAATGTGAACTGACCGAGCAGATAATCTCGAGCCATGCGGGTCTCCTCCACCGGCACGGGACCGCGACGAAGCTCCCGGAGCACATCCACCGTCTTTCGAACTAACTGCCCCACCGACTCATTGCGCGTGCTCGACGCGATCGTGAAGCTGGCGAAGTCCCGGCTGAAGGTGAAGCCGCTACCAATCGAATAAGTCAGACCGAGCTTGTCGCGGATGATGGAATTGAGGCGGCTGTTGAAGTACTCGCCCAGCATGGCATTGGCCACCATGAGCGGGTAATGATCGGGAGACTGAATGAGCGGCGCCTTGAGCCCCAGGCGCACTTGCGCCTGCGCGAGGCCTGGACGATGCACGACCAGGATCTCTCCTTTCCGGGGATGAAGCTTGGGATCCGTGTAGTTTTTCCAGTCTCGCCCAGGGAGGCCGCCGCTCCACTTCGCGGGATCGCCAAAATACGTAAGCAGGTCGGCCCTCAACCGCGGCCGATCGACCTTGCCCACGACCAGGAGCAGCGAGTTGCCGGGAACGAAATGGGCTTTGTGATAGGCGATCAAGTCCGCGCGACCGATCCGACGGAGTTCCGCGATGGATAGGAAATTGCCGCGACCATAACTCGAGCCGGAGCGCATCGCGCGATAAAAGACCAAGCCGGCCAGGCTCTCGGCGTAATCGGAGACATGGCTCCAATGATCGATCATCCGGTCCCGCTCGCGCTCGATCTCAGTCGCATCGAAGGCCGGTTGCAGGGTCATCTTTGCGAGGATCTCGGCCAAGCGAGGTCCGTCCTCGGCGAGTCCGTGCAGTCCGACACTGAAAGTATCGTCATCCGCGCTCGAAAACCGGCTCGCGCCGAGCGACTCGACGGCGCGCCCCAACTCCTTGGCGCTCATTCCTCCGGCGCCGCGGTCCAGCAGGGCCGAGACCATTTCGGCCGTGCCCGTCCGGCCAACCGGGTCATCCCGAAATCCCGACTTGACGATCAGACTGATGTCCACCATCGGCAAGGCGCTCCGGGTGAACCACGCGACTGTGAGGCCGTTGGGCAAGGTCTCGAGCTCGGGCGCCTTGAGCTGCGACATTCCGGCGGGGCCGGAGAGAGGCGCGGGAGACGCTGTAGCGGAAGGCAGGGGCACCGCGAAAGCGACCATAGGCGATGCGACGGCCTGAAGCAGCCCGACCAACGCCAGCGAAAGCAGACTCGTCCTTTTCTTCATGATCATTCCGCGCCTTTCCGGCCCTGCGTCCCGGCCGCGGCTCCGGCCACCTTGGGGGAGAGCGTGATCACCGTGCGATTGTTCGGAACCAGGTACTTGCGGGCCACGCGCTGTACGTCCGCCGCGGTGACCTTCAGGTACTTGTTCACGTCGTCATACATGCCGTCGGGATCTCCCAGGATGGTGTCGACCGTCCCGATCAGGATACCCAGGCCGTGAGGCGTGCGAATGCTGTCGAGCACCTGCACGGTGAGCTGCTTGACGGCGACGCGGATTTCCTCCGGATCGAGCTGCGTGTCCTGCGCTTCGCGGATGAGCTGGTCCAGGAGCTTTTCAGCCTCCTCGACGGGGACGCCCTTTTTCATCATGCCCGTGATTATGAACAGCCCGGCATAATCCGGCGTATAGGACGAACCGGAGACGCCCAGAGCGACATTCTTCCGCTCGACGAGCAGCTGATTGGCTCGTGAGGAAGTGCCGGCAAAGAGGACGTTGGCGAGCACGTCCATCGCGTAGGAATCCTCGTCGTGCGCCGAGGTGATGTGCTAGGCCATCGCGAACTGCTCAGAGGCCACCTCGTCGGTAAGCGAAAGACGACGCTCCTCCCGTTGTTCCGGCTCCGGCTCGATGCCTTTTCGGCCCGGAGGCTTTCGGCCCGGGATCGGCGAATAATATTGCTTGATCCAGTTCCAGGTGCGATCGCGATCAAAATCGCCGGTCACGACCAGCGTCGCGTTGGCGGGCTGATAATGGGTCTTGTAGTACTCAACCACTTGAGGGAGCGTGATCGTCGCCAGATCCTGCGGCCAGCCGATCACCGGCCAGTTGTAAGGATGCCGACGGTACGCCAGCCCCCAGAGGGCTTCCTGAATCCTGCCCTCGGCGGAATTGTCGGTGCGCAGCCGACGTTCCTCGAACACCACCAGGCGCTCGTTCTTGAGCACCTCCTCGTCGAGCGTGAGGTTGCTCATCCGATCGGACTCCATATCGATCACCCGCTCCAGGAGGCTGGGCATGAAGGACTGGTGATAGACCGTGTAGTCCCGCGTGGTGTAGGCGTTGACCTCGGCACCCTTGGCCTCGAGCTCTTGAAAAAAACGCCTGGGGCCATACTTGGGCGTGCCCTTGAACATGAGATGCTCAAAGAGATGCGAGATGCCGGTGATGCCCGGTTTCTCATCGACGGAGCCCACCTTGTACCAGGTCTGATAACTGACGACCGGTACCGAATGATCCTCGACAAAGATCACCTTGAGCCCGTTGTCGAGCTTGCGCTTCTCGATCTTCAGCTCGATACCGAGCGGATTCTGCGCCCTGTCGCAGGAGACCGAAGCGAAGCCGAGCAGCGCGACGACGACGACCGCCGTCGCGATTCCCGCGTTTGAGCGTGCCTCAGAGCCAGCCTTCTTTTTTGTACCAGCGAATCGCATCTGCCATCCCTGTCTTGAGATCGAACTCGGGTTTGAAGCCCGCGACCGTGCGGGCCTTCTCGCTCGTGGAGATCCAGAAGTCCGGAAGGATCTCGTTGAGCTTGTCCGGATTGAGCGGATAGGACTTCTTCGTGAGCTTACTAAGGGCGTCAAGCCCGTGAGCAGCGGCTTTGATCACGCCGGGCGGAACCGGCAGCTTGTAGGCGCGGACACCGAGGCCTCCAGCCATCGCGTCAAGCAGCTGCGCATAGGTATGGACATCATCGGAATTGACGTAAAAGATCTCGCCCGACAAGATCCGACCGGCGTCAGCGAGTCCGATCTGCATGATCCCCCGTACCAGATCCTTGACGTGCACCGAGCTGTAATACTTGGCGCCGTCAGGGGTCGCGCCCTTCATCACCGGAGCGAGTCGGCGCGAAACCGTCTTGATCACGACGTAAACGCCTTTGTCGCGGGGGCCATAGACCATCGGCGGACGCACGATCGCGATCGGAAAGCGGTCCTTGTAACCGAGCACTTCGATCTCACCTTGCAGCTTGCTCGCCCCGTAGTCCGAAACCGGTCGGTTCGGCTCATGCTCGGCGCGGGGCGACTCGAGGGCCGAGGCCGGACCTGCCGCCGCGAGACTCGAGACATGGACAAATCGCTTGAGGCCGGGATTCACGTTCGCGACGGCTTCGGCAAGCAGGCGAGCGCCTTCGGCATTGTGGCGAAAAAATTCCGCCCGCGAAGGGGCCATCGTCGCTCCCGCGAGATGGAAGACGTAATCCATCCCTTCGACCGCTCGATTCAGGGACTCCCGGTTGGAAAGATCACCCTCGACGCGCGTGAACTGGGCGTCCCTCAGATTGGAAATATCCGAGGTCCGGCGCAGGAGCGCGAAGACCTCGACGCCCGCCTTGCCCAAATGCTCCACCAAAGTGCTGCCGATGAATCCGCTGGCTCCCGTAACGAGTGCTTTCATAGAGTACAGACATTTGTACGTGAGCGCGCGGCGCGCCGCAATAGCGACGTCGTATCCTCTTCAGGTGGCGGCTTTGCGAGTCAAGAGCCCTGCGCGCCAGCGCCCGAGCAACGGCTTGCGCGGAGAGCGCTCCGTCCCCAGGGTGGGATAGCCGAGTCTGAAGCCCAGAAGCGGTGCGCGAAGGTCGAGTCCGAATTTTTCCCGGAATTCGGCGGTCACTTCCTCGATCACCCGGGCCTGGGACCGGGTAAATGCCTCGGGGTGCTCTTTTTCCCAGTAACCCAGCGCAAGCAGCAGCGACCCGAGCGGCTGAAATGCGACGCCCTGGCGATTGGCCTCCAGCCAGATCTCCTGAAAACAGGAACCGATCTCGAAGAAGCCTTCGAAATCAAACTTGCCCACCGAGAGGAAGCCGATGCGCTCGCAGCGGGAACCGAAATGAGAGAGCCCCTTCTTGGCGGAAATCACGGCTCCCCCGGCACGCAACAGGAAATGCAGCCAGGGCCAACGCGAGAGAGTCTTCAACAGGAGTTGATCGACGCGCGAGATGCCCAGCTGCGAAACCGGAATCCGATCGGGATGCTGCTCGGGACTTGTAAAGCCGATTTCTTCGAGAAAGCTCCGAAAATAGGGCCAGGACGCCCAGCGGATCGTGTCAATGCGGACCAGACCCGGGATCAGGCGCCTCTGCCCCCCTGCTCGGAACTCATGATAACGAAGCCCCGGATGACGCGCGGGCGCGGATACGACGAACTGCTCAAGCTCCTGAGGAATCGGCGTGGCTCGAAACGCGGTCCGATCCGTACAACGCGCACGGATTGTCTCGGGCGAAAACACCGGATTACCGATGGCCGCGCCCTTTTCGAACTCCAGCTGCACGTGAGTTTTCCAGAAATCCGGCTTCGAAACCTCGGATTCGCCAGCCGAGATCGTGCGACGAACCAGACCAAAACCATCCGCCGCAGCCAAAGAGACCAGATTGGTGGCCAATGCACCCAGCGCAATGACCGCTGCACCGCCTCTGACATCCAACATCGCCTGGTGGGGCCTGTACTCGGGGTCGATCGATAGCCGGATGGCGACTGAGGAGCCGGACTCTTCGAAATCGACGCACCAAGGCTGCGCATTTGCCCCTGATGCCGCCCAGCGGGCGATCTCCAGCCAGTGATTCACGCGTCCTGTGTCAGTGGGCTTCATCCTTGTATCCCCAGATTGATCCCCATCCTATCACCATCAACCAGGCTGGGGAAACGCGAAAGCGGACGTGAATCTGACGCAAACTTAATTCTCCATTCGTCCCACGCATGATACGCCGACCCATGAATTTAAATGAGGAGTATTCAAAATGAAAAAGCCCTTCGCCGCATTATTGTTCTTTTTCCTGGCCTCCGCCGCGCATGCCTCGGTCGTCTTCACTTCCACCGAAGCCCGGGCTCTCACCTTGCCCGCATCCGTCGAAATCGCGACGGCCACACTCGACCTGTCTCAGTCCTCTCCCGCGCTCACGCTCACGGGGCAGGATTTCATCAGCAATCGCTATCCTGCGCGCCTCGTCAGTCAAAGCAATGGGCGGATCGA
>CAYXVB010000038.1:0-245 GCA_964467785.1 uncultured Bacteriovoracaceae bacterium | reverse complement strand
GATCGACGCTGTCATGAACATCGTCCTTCCGCGTTCGGACGGCCGAAACTGCACGGAATTCCAGTCCGCCACCCTTCGGATCATCGCGCCCAACCTGGAGCTTGAAGAGGGGGCCCTGTCGATCATCCTCAACCCGGAAAACCTGCTTGTCATCGGCGTGCACGAGTCCGCCCCCGACTCTTGCCGCGGCCCGCATCAGATCCGGACCGTCAACTACGTGATGAATCGCTATTAAAAGAAATGGC
>CAYXVB010000037.1:20592-25629 GCA_964467785.1 uncultured Bacteriovoracaceae bacterium | reverse complement strand
GAGGTCCTGCGTGGACTGGGCGATCGACGCCGATGCGCGCTCTAGGTCCGAGCCGGAACGAGACATCTCGTCGGCGATCGACTTGAGGCGGCTCGAAATCCTCGCCATCCAGATGCCGCTGAAGAGGAGAACGGCGGTGAGGATGACCGCGGAGATCAGGAAGGCCCGGTTCCGGTTCGTCTGGATGCTCGAGATGAGCTCGGTTGCATCCGCTTCCAGACGATGGGTGATCCGTTGATTCAGCTCTTTCAAACTGTCCAGGGTCTTTTGATCCTTGCCTTTTACTTGCTTGTCCGCCGAGGGGTAGTCGAATTTTCCTGGATGGAGATGCGCTTTCATCGCGCCTCGGTAGTCCTCCGTGAGGCGGGCCTGCGCTTCGAGAAAATCGGACGCGAGCTTCCGGTCTTCCTCGGGAAGCCGGGAGATGAGCTTTTGAACCGTTTCGCCGATCTTCGCGCTTTCCCGGTCCACCTCCTCGGAGTACTTCTTGAAAGAGGAAGGATCCGAGCCACGCAAGAGCAGGTCCTTCCAGGCTTGGACTTGTTGCTTGAGGATGATCGAGATTTCGGCGACCGTATTCATGTTGTCGACATCATTTGTGTAGCGGGAGACCTGTTCGTTCACCTGGGACACGATCAGCAGGATGGAGATAGCGAGAGTTCCACCGACGAGTACGATTCCGCCGCTGACGATCGAAAGCAGCTTCCATTTGAAACTGAGTCGTTTGATGCTCATTTGCGGTCTCCGATTGAACAGGTTTTTAGGATTGCCGTGTTTTTCTAGATTAACTCTATATTTATCATATTTAAACGGGTCAAATTATTGACGCGCGTCGAGCTGTCGCAATCGAGGATTCGGCCGTGGCGCGACCGCTGATCGAACCTACGATGACTGTCCTCGGCTGACGAAGTCCAGAAAAGGCGACCTCAGAAACGGATCATCTGCACGGAGTCCCTGAGCTCCGATAGCTTGGATAGAGCTCGAAAAGCGGCATTGAGATCAGACTTGCCGTTCGTTCGCAAGACAACGTAGGCTCTTTCGCCCGATGTGTAGGCAGCGCCGATGCTTTCCGGACTGCTCTGGATGGATTCGATGCCCGGCTTTAACCCCGGAAACTCTTGGGCAAGGCGGTGGATCTCGTCCAGTTGGTCCGGAGAAGCCACCACGATCAGTGCCGAGCTCCCTGGGGCCTCCCTGATCATCTTAAGGGTTTCATTGTCGGCAATGGGGCTTCCCCAGTAGAGCGAATTGACTCGAATCGATTTCTTGAATTCGGCTCTCGCATCCTCGGAAGAGATATTTTTTCCGTCCGAGATCAGGATGGATTGACGGAGCAGAATATCAGTCCGGTTAAACGCGTTTGGAAAAGTCCTCGTGTAGGACTCGATCCACCTCTCCACGAACGATCGGTCTATGGGCTTGCGGTTGCTGACGTACTCTCGGACCAGTGTCGTAGCGGCTTTCGCACCTCGGTCGATTTCGTCGACGCTATACCATCCTGAATCGTCTTCTTTACCGGTGATCAGGCGGAATGCCCAGCCATTGCCGAGGGCGGTGGCAAGGCCTTCATTCAAGAGGTTGTAGGCCAGGCCCGCAAATCTGGAAGGCGATTCCTTAAACCACGTATCCAGCTGATGTTGGGTGTGGGGATCCTGCGCTTCAAAGGCAGCATGAGCCATTTCGTGAAAGATGACTCCCGCTCTTGCGGCGAGATCTCGCTCGTTCAGGAGCGCTTCAAGGATCACCGCATCTTGAATGACGGTCGCGGTGGTTGGCGCTCTCCCGGCCGGGATGGGGACGAGATGGATCGTGAAATGAGGCTCTCTGCTCCATGAGGAGCGGTAAAATCGCAGGGTGTCACTGAAAGCCGCTGAAAGTCTTCCGGACTTCCAGATCCGTTTCAGCTTCTTTGAATATCGGGTCAGTTTCGCCTGACTGGGTTTCCAGACCAGGCTGGAGTAGACGGGATCGAGATCAGTCAGGATGCCGAACAGCTCCTCCTGGATGGCTGGCGGAAGAAGCTGGGCGGTTCGGGATTTCAGTTCCTGGAGGGAGTCCGACTTTGCCGCCTGATAGAGGAAGTGCTGGCCGATATCCCAGCCCATTTCGGAGCGTTGGTTGGGAAACTCGGAAATGCGATAGCCCCGATTGAACTGTGTTTTTTTGGATCTCGCAAAACCTTTGAAGGGCTGATCTGAACGCGGTCGACCTCGAAAGTTTGCTTGAGCCGAATAGGCCTTTGAGAGCCGTGGAGGGACGCGGTCCGCAGTCGGAAGCGCTCTGAGCGAAAGTCCAAAGTCCGAGTATTCGGGCCGGCTTGAGATCCATGGTGACCCTGGACGTGGACGGGGCTGCGATTGCCGGGGTGCAGGCAAGCAGGCAGGGGATGATCAGGAACGTGAGATTCAATTTCATGCTTGGCAGGTATCACTAAGTGATTCCATAAACTTAAAAATACTATCTAGGATCATCTCATGATACCGGTAGCTCACAGGAAGATCGCAGAATGACATCGCTGGAACCCATCGCCCGGATTTTGAGGCTCACCAAGCAGCGCCTGAAGGCGGCTAAGATCCCCTATGCAACGTTAGCTGAGGGACTCGGGGTGTCTGTGCCGACTGTTAAGCGTTGGATGAGCGGCAAGGTTCCGCTCACTCTTCAGCAGCTTGCCCGGATCTCGGAAATCGCCGAAGTCGATTTTTGGGAGCTTGTTGGGGCGGCCCAGCCCGAGGAGGCTCCGGCGTTCCGGTTTACCCTGGCGCAGGAAAAGTTCCTTTCGTCCAGTCCTCACTATTATGCGTTCTTTGAAGAGCACTTCCGAAGAGGAAAGAGCCGCGAGCAGATCCAGAAGGAACAAGGCATCACTGCGAGGGCGGTTCAAAGGTACCTCAAGGAGCTCGAGAGAATCGGCCTCATCTATCGTTCAAGGAACGGGGAGTGGAAGACCCGAGCGATCGGGACGTTGGTGTGGGATGATCATGGCCCTCTGGGGAGGCTCTTCTCTTCGAGGCAGATTGCGGCACTCGCTCAACGGGCTTCGAGGGAAAGATTGCTGCAGGGGAAGCTCTGGTTAAACGGCTGGAGGCTTACGGAAGAAAGCTTCGCCGATTTTTGCGCTGATATGGAAACGCTGCGTGAAAAATGCCGACAGCGATCTCCGCAGGATGCGAGTGCCGGTTCCGCGAATGCGCTCAACTACGGCTTTGTCGCGATCATCGATCCATGGGAAGACGAGATCATGCGAAAAGTCCTTGAAATCTGAAGTGCCTCCAGCGGGCGCGTGCAGACTCGACCGCCCGAGCGTACGCTCCAGGTCCGTCCCTGAGCGGGACATCTTATCGGCGATCGAATGGAGCGATCAGTCCTATGACGCAAGGACGTCGGGCACCTCTCTTGCGTACTGATTTTGTCAAAGCACAGTTGCGCCGTATTTCGCTTATTGACGCATAGGTCCGATGCGCTTTGAAGCGCCCGATCCCTGCGTTCGGACGGAAGAGGTGGCAGCGGCTTTGGCAAACCTCATTCCAAGGAGACCAGTCCATGGCAAGAAATCTTCCAGACCTTTGGCGCGGTGACCGGGGTGCCTTTAGTGCGGCTCGTGAGATGACTCGGCTGCAGCACCAGATCAATCGGATGTTCGATGACTTTTTTGGTGAGCCCATGTTTTCTTCGCTGCCCCAGTTCACGCGCGGATTTTTGCCTCGACGCGAAGAGCTGGAATATGGCGTCGCTTGTGACGTGGAGGAAAGCGACAAGAGCTATCTTCTTACTTTTGACCTTCCAGGAATGAAGAAAGACGACGTCAAGATCGACTTGCATGAAAACGTGCTCACGGTATCGGGCGAGCGCAAGGAAGAAACCAAGGGAGAGGGTAAAGGCAAAGTGAGTCGTGAGCGCTATTACGGTGCGTTTCAGCGATCCTTTACACTTCCTCAGAACGTCGACGCCGACAAGGTCGAGGCGCATTATGAAAACGGCGTTCTTCAGATCGCGCTTCCCAAGACGGCCTTGGCTCCAGGAAAGCAGATCCCGATCAAGGAAGGCAAGTTGATCGAATCGAAACGTGAAAAAGCAGCTTAGATTTACGTGTACTGAGCGAGTGCGGGAGGTTTGCGCTCCCGCACTCGTGATTGCGGTTGGAGATGGCGGTACCGCCCAGGAAAATCAGAGGAACAGCGTGAAGCTCAACGGAACGATGTTGAATTGACTGACAAACTGCGCGGAAGTCGTCCCTGCGAAGCTCAGGTACGGATCATAGGCGAGGGAATCGCTGAGCTGGACGCGCTTGCCGAGGCCGGCCTCGTAACGCCCGACGGACGGCTGTCAACGCGCTTTTGATGAGACGGAATGCTTGCGTTCGAAATCGCGGAACAACTCGGTGAGACGGGCTTCAAGTCGCTGGCGGGTTTCCGCATCGGCGAACGAGGTGCGGATCGAGTTAAAGGCCATTGCCTTAAGCTCGGAATAGGAAATGTCGCTGCGAGTGATCGCGGTCACGCACTCCGTGTTGATGTCGGTGTCGAGAATCCCTTCGTCGTCCGTGCTCAGGCTGACGGGTAGGCCGAGTCGGAGATAGTCGAGGAACGGATGCTGGTCCAGGTCGTCGATCGCCTGAAGACGGAGGTTAGAGATCAGATTGATCTCGACGGCGATCCCGTTGCGCGCGGCATATTCGAGCGCGATCGGGTCGGCCGCGAGCTTGACACCATGTCCGATGCGCTCGACGCCCAAGATGAGGGCGTCGCGGGGATTGCGCGGATCGCCCAGTTCGCCCGCATGCATGGTGCGATGCAGAGAGCTCTTGCCGTCCCGCACGGCCCGAAGCACGGTGGCATACGCAGCCTGTCCCTTTTCGAGCGTTGGCATGTTGGTTTCGTCACCCAGCAAGTCGATCCCGGTGACGACCGGCGATCGGAGCGTCAGCAGAGCTTGGGCAGCTTTGAGTTGATCCTCTTGCGAGCCCACGCGGCTGAAGGCGCGATTGAAGCGCAGCGTGACCCCGGACGGCAGGGCGTCGAGCGCGTGCGCGAGCGACTC
>CAYXVB010000037.1:5690-20582 GCA_964467785.1 uncultured Bacteriovoracaceae bacterium | reverse complement strand
AGCGCAGCGTGACCCCGGAGTTCCTTTCGATCCGGCGCGCGGCCTCCTCGAGCAAGGGAAGCTTTTCTGCCCGGATGCCGCCTGTCGTGAGCTCGGCGTAGATGACGCCCTGAGATGCTGCGCGGGCTGCGAAGTCGTCCAGCATCGCATTGTAGGCGGTTTCGGTTTTTACCGCGAGTGAGAGAAAGGTGAACGCCGCGTCGAATCGGGTGAAAGGATGAGTGCCCGGCGGCAGGAACATGAACTGCGTCAAACGTTCACGGGCTTCGGCGGAGAGGGTGAGAAAGGGGGCCTTGACCTTGAGGCCCTTGAGCCAGCTGGCTTCCTCGGCGTAAAGACCGCCATCCGTGTCGTCCAAGAGGGCCTGAGAATCCACCTCTGGATTGTCGCGGTCAAGGGAGCGATCGATTGTGTCGCGTTTGAGTGTGCCGGAGGGATGGATATGGAGCATTCCGCCTTTGGGCATTCCCGCGCAGAAGGACTCGGCCGCCTGCGGTTTGCGATATTGGTCGAGATCGATGGGGTTGGCCAGGCGCGCTTGAATGCGGGCCGAGCGGATCCTCACGCTCTGCGAGCGGCGAAGTTCTGCAAGCTCCTGGTCCGAGAGGGCTTCGCTGGGAGGAGGGCTCAGCAGGGCCTCCCAGGTCTCCCGCGTGATCGGTGCGGGTGCTTGTCGCAGCAAAGTGGCGCGCGCGTTGGCGTAACGATCCCATTGCGCCTGGAGCTTAGTCTCAATGGCTATCGGCAGAAAACCCTGATCAGCAGTTCCGATCGCTTGCGCGGGGAACGGCATCAGAGCGGCGCCAAGGATAGAGCTCAGCACAAAGAAATCGGAGTGTCGCCTTTGATTTGAGCCCATCTTCATCCGTTATTGAGTTAGCTTCCGGAAACGCGGAAGTCAATCCGCCTCAGAGCGTGAATTCGATGCCGCGGATCAGCGCTCCGGGGACCCGCATGGCGCCGAGCTGGCGGTACTCATAGGTGCCGACATCCGGGATCAGCGAGGTTGCCTCGGTCAGGGCTTCGAGCTCGGAGCCGAGCAGACGGAAGATCGTGTCATCAAAGCGCAGGTCTTTGATTGGCGCGACAATCTTGCCGTCTTCGACCCAGAAACAAGCATAACGCGTCATGCCCGTGATGCGGCCTTTGAACAGATCGCTCCAGTTCAGATAATGAAGGTTGGAGAGGTAGAGGCCTGTTCCTAGGCGGGAAAGGATTTCGTTTTCCTGGAGGGTTCCGGGAGCCACTCGAGGGGAGCGAAGCGCCTCGTTCGCATCCGCACCGTTTGAGGGGAGTCGGTATTCCGCCGCGGTACGCGAAGAGACCAGTGTGTTGACCAGTTGGCCATCGCGGACCAGATCGAGGACGGCGGGCGCGAGCTCGCCTTCGTCGTTGAAGCGGGGGACCTCTCCGCCGGAGAAGTCCTCGGCCAGCGAAAGGAGGGGAGAGAGCGAGGCTTCGCTCAGGCGGAGGAGCCGGAGCGGGCTTTTGTTCTGACGGATCGCCGCCTCGCTGAAAGTTCCGTGCGCCAGCATACCGATCAGCTCGGCCATCGCGGCCGGGGCGAGATAGACACGGTAGGAGCCGCGAGGTACCGCGCGCGGCTCGCGTTCGAGCGCCTGAAGCTGTTCGCGGTCGCGGGCCATTCTCAGGGCGTAGCTTTCGTTGTCCCAATCTTGGCCGGCATGGAGGCTTTTGAGGGCCTTTTGCGCAGGAGTATAGAGTGAGTAATCAAAGGAGAAGGTGTCGGTTTCGAACCAGTGGTTACTGCCGGTCGAGCTTGTAGTGGCGCGAGTCATGGTGCCGGCCGCATAGATACCGGCCAGATCGGCGCCATTCATCCCTTCGGCAAGGGTTTGAGCGGCATATTCGGGAGAGAGAAGTTCAGCGCGGCGCACGCTGTGGCTTGTCTCCGCAGAAGCGGGTGGAGTGGCGTAGGGATCCACGGGCAAAGAAAGGATTTCCTCCCGAAGGCGAGCCATCTCGGCGGCGACCGCCGCCGCCATTTCCGCGGGAGTGCCCTCGAGCGTGATCGAGCCGTCGCAAGTGCGAAGGGCCTTTGAGCCTTTCGAACCGGCGTTATCTTCCAAAATGAGTTTGATCGAGAGATCAGCTTCCCGGACGATGCCGCTCTGGCGCACCTTGGCACTGTTGAAGCGCAGGAACTGCGTGCTCTCTGCGACGAGGGAGAGCACCCAATGCTCGCCGGCTCGTCTTGTGGCAAGGGCGCCGCGTGAAAGGCCGTCAAAGAGCTCGCGCGAAATCGGGGACGAGTGGGAATTCACGAGGCACCTCCGAAAACTTCGATGTTCTTGAAGTGGCAGACGGGTGAGGCATGTCCGACTCGGATGACCTGGTTGGGTTCGCCTTTTCCGCAGAACGGAGTGCCAAAGATGTCCCAGGTGGCGCGATCGCCGACTTGCGCGAGCGAGCGCCAGAAAGGGACGGTGACGCCGCGGTAATTGGGATTGCGGACCGTGCGGGTGATTCGGCCGTTCTCGATCAGCTTGCCGTACTCGCAGCCGAATTGGAATTTGTTGCGGAAGTCGTCGATCGACCAGGAGCGGTTGGATTCCATCAATACCCCTCGTTCGATGGACGAAACGATGGAGTCAAAGGAAGAGGTCCCGGGCTCGAGGTTGAGGTTGGCCATTCGGTCGATCGGCGGACGGTTCCACGAGCAGGCGCGGGTGTTGGCGACGCCTTTCAGTCCGGAGCGGAGCTGGCTTTCGGCGCCGCCGAGACCGCGTTTGAGGACGCCGTTTTCAATAAGCAGTTCGCGCCTGGCGGGATGACCGGAGTCGTCGAACGCGTAGCTCGCGAACTCGCCCTCGACCGTGGGATCGAAGGTCACGTTCATCAGCTCGGATCCGTATTGGAGCGTGCCGAAGTCCGAAGGCTTGACGAAGCTCCACCCGGCGTAGTTGCGCTCGTCTCCGATGATGCGGTCGAGTTCGAGCGGGTGCCCGATGCTTTCGTGGATCTGAAGCATCATCTGGTCGGGCATGAGCACGAGCGAGGTCGTCTCGGTCGGGCACTCCGGAGCGGACAGAAGCTCGACCGCCTGGTGTCCAACTTTTTCCACCCGATCCCAGAGGTCGGGCGAGTCGAGCACTTCGAGACCGGCTTGGCGCGAGCGGGCAAGGCCGCCGTTGTCGCTGCGGGTCTGGACGATCGGGCCGTCCTCGGCCGTGGCTTGGAAGTCGGTGGAAATGAGCGAGAACTCCTGTGTCCAGTGCGAGCCCGTGGAGCTCGCGTATTCCATCAGCGTCTCGACCGCGCGGATCGTGGCTTCGCGTTGCACGATTTTCGGGGACACGTTGAGTCGCGCGGTGATGCGGACGAGGAGTTCATTGAGCTCGCCAGCGCCGCGGGAGCCGAGGGGACGCACGACCGGACTCTCGAAGTGCCCCTTTGCGGCGGGCCGATGCGTTTTATTGAAACGGTGGACGCCCAACGCGGCCGAGGCTTTAGCCTGAATCAGGGCGGCGCGCGCGCCCGATTCCAACGAACCCCGGTCTGTCCCCGGTGACGCCGCGTAACCGACGTGGCCCTGATGCATGACCTCGATCATCACGCCCCGGGTGGAGCTGCGGGAGTTGGCCTCGGGCTTCTCGTCGCGCACGGAGCGTATCGTGGTGGTCTCGCGCACTTGGCGCAGGGAAATCCACTCGGCCTCGCCGCCGAGCGCCGACTGCAGCGGCGGGATCGCGTCTTGAAGGGAGCTTTTCGACAGATTTGTCATAAGGCCGGATCTTCCGTCAGGCCGATCGAAAGCGCAAGCGGGGAGCCCTTGAATCACTCGATGGGATTGATCAGTCCTAGAGAAGTCGTCTAGTGAAGGCCTCGGATGAGGGTCATCTTAGCGCAGCCGCGAACGACTTTTTTGGACGGCAAATCGCCGGTGATCTGAAGCTGGCGGAAAAATAAAGGAATTACGGGATCCGGGGCTAAATGCGTCAAAATGGCCCATGAATTCAATCCATTTTCCGCTTTTTTTGAACTCCTGCTCGGATTATGTTCGGGCTGGATCGACCAACCCGCAGCAAGCGAGGGGAGAAGTTTTATGTTCGCTTACACCGACGAGCTCTTGACCACTTTTAATAATTGGAACGGCATTCCTTCGGCTCCGTCCAAGGAGTCTTTGAAAAAGCCCAATGGCATCCGTGTATTCAAGAACTCGTTCATCGAATACTCGCTTCGCGCCCATTGGATCGTCCCGGGCCTCTGGGTGATCCCGGTCGTGACGCTTTTGATCCTCAAAGGGCTCTCGTTCGTTGAGACCCCGACAATGGTCAGATTGCTGGTCGCCGGCCTCTTTTCCTGGACCGTCCTGGAATACGTCATCCACCATTATCTCTTTCATTGGCCGATCAAGGCGACCTCACCGCTTTGGCTCAAAAAGTTGATCTTCGGTCTGCATGGTTACCACCACGAGTTTCCGAATGATCCGAGCCGCCTCGTGATGCCCGTCGCAGTGGCCTGGCCACTGGGCGCGATCGTCGCGCTCTTGACCTGGCTCCTGGTCGGCAAGACCTATTTCTTCGGAGCCTATGCGGGGATCCTGCTGGGCTATCTCGCTTACGACTGGACCCATTATTGGGAGCATCACGCGCGCCCAACGAGCCGTTACGGCAAGTACCTGCACGAGTTCCACGCGATCCATCACTTCGTGGACGAGACCAAGAACATGGGCATTAGCTCCCCACTTTGGGATTGGATCCTGGGCACGGTCAGGGAGCCGCGGACAAAACTTTTCGGTGAGAGTGCTCCGAGAAAGGCGCGGGCTAAGTAACGAAGGCGCCCCAACTGAAGGGCTCGCAGGGGCTTCCGTGACCCTCAGCGGCCACCATGCTCAGCATTCCCTGGATTTAGAGGAGCGGCTTGTAAATTTCTTTGAGTCCAGACCATTCGCCGGTGAACTCGGCACGCTCCTGGATCCAGACGAAATCCGGATGTCCGAAGCTTTTCCACTCGCCCCCGATGATGCGGCCAGCGGAGTCCAGATCGAGCCAATACTGGTAATCTCGCGGTAGCGTTTTGGCCTTGGGCGTGCCGGCGATCGGTTCCCAGGTCGGATCCACGGAGTCCATGGTCACCATATGGGTGTCGACGAGTAGGCGTCGGGCCGTGCCGGCGCTCGCGCTGTCGGGAATCGAAGCTTCGGTGTCGATGATCGTGCTCTTGAATTCGAATACGGCGTGGTTCCAGACTTCGGGACCCGGCTCGAGTTCGGAGATGAAGGCTTGGTCTAGAAGGCCGATCTGATTGGCCAGGATGATGTGGAATGAGCCAGGATTGATGTCGGCGCAGTCCGGAGTCTTGCGAAAGAACGGGAGACTATAAAACGGGAGATTACAGCGGTTTCCGACCTGGCGCGTAGGCGTCTTGGCGTCCCAGGCGTAGTAATAGCTGAGCAGGCCCTTGACGTCGGCCGAGCCAAAGGGAACCGGAATGCCGTCCGCATTGACCAAGGTGACCGGGGCCGGCTCGTCCGTGTGGATCGAGGCGGGGGCAGCGCCGTGGCAGATGCCTTGCCAGACCGGGGCGTACTTGGAGGTGTTGCCCAGTACCCGACGGGTCAGGGGATAGTTGTACCGTTGCATGAAGATATCGTACTTCTCCGCAGGGGAGAGCTGGGCGATCTCTTCGGCGCTCATCGCGCGCAGCTCGGAGAGCGACGGCGAATGGAAGCTGAAGTACTGCGGATCGCTAGAGTTCCAGCGGATGGTGATGCCGCCCTTCTGGTTGGGCCAGTACCATCCGGCCCAGGGAGTTTTTTTCAATTTGCCGGCAACGGGGAGGCGGTCGAATTGGCTTTCGTAAGCTTCGTTCAAGATTGTCGGGGCGTTACGGCCGCTCCAACGCGTGGAGAGAAGTTCTGTCGCGAAGGCGCCCGGAGCGGACGCGAGAAGGCCGAGTACGGACAGCCCGGACAGCCCGAACAGAATGATCGTGCGAATCATCGATTGATCCCTTTATTACAGAGTGGGGGTGGATTTCCACGCGGATCAATAGCTTAAGCGATGATTGAAGTCATCTGCTGATTGAGGTCGGACACGGGCCGATTCACAGCGTTCCGTCGTAAACCACGGGAGCGGTCGCAGGCGAAGTCACATCGCCGGTCACACCATAGGATTTGAGGCTCGTGGCATTCTCGGTGGAACCGCCCCAGCATTTTACGGTGTTGTTGTCGAACACCGCGCAGGCGTGCTCCGCGCCGGCCGCGACCGAGTGGGCTCCGGTGACGGAGCTTTGGAGCGCGGCGCCCAAATCGTTCTGGCCAGCACCCAGATTGGAGGTGCCGCCATTGCCGAGTTGTCCGCGATCGTTGGCGCCCCAGCAGCGAACCGATTTATCAGAAAGCAGGGCGCAGCCGAAGTGGTCGCCCGCCGCGAACTGCGAGACCGTCGCTCCGCCGAGCGAGACGGCCGGGAGCGAATCCCCCATATCGCTGGCGAAGTAGCCCAGCGCGCCCGTGGGCGGGAGCTGTGAGTTCATCCAGCACGGGACGGCCGCGGCGTTGTAGTTGGCCCGCGCCCAGCAAGTGCCGAGCACGCCAAAGAACGCTTGGGCCGTGTTTTCGTTGTATGCCGTTTTGCCAAAGCACTTGAGGCCGCCGTTACCGAGCACGACGCAACTGTAAGCGCCAGCCGAAGCGTGAACGCTCTGGGCGCTCACGCCGTTTCCGAGCGAGATCGCCTTGAGCGCGGCCATTTCACCCGCGGCTCCGCCGATCGAGGACACGCTCGTGGCCGTGCCCAACTGCCCATAGAAGTTGTCTCCCCAGCACTTGGCCGAGCCGTCCGCGAGGGCCGCGCAGGTGTGGCCCGCGCCCGCGGAGATCGAGACCGCCGCTACGCCCTTGAGGTCGACCGCGGCAAGGGATGCTCCCATGTCAGAGGACGCGGCGCCGATCATTGAGGTCGAGCCGATGCCGAGCTGTCCACTCGAGTTACCGCCCCAGCATTTGACTTTGCCGTCGGCCAGGATCGCGCACGTATGCTCGAAGCCAGCGCTCAGGTCCACGGCTTCGTAAGGAGCCGAGGTGGAGGGATCGTTGCCGAAGTTCACCGCGACGGGATAACCAGTGCCATCTAGAGTGGGCTGTGTGAGGATCGCGGGGCTGGCGGAGCCGGTTCCGAGGCGCCCGTTCATGTTTTCGCCCCAGCAAGTGACCAGGCCTTCGCGCGAGGGTGTCTTGACCAGAGCGCAGACGTGATGCGCACCGACGGCAAGCTTCCTCACGACCGCTTGCGCGCCGAGATTGATCTTGCCGAGTTGTTGCGGCGTTTTGCTGAGCGCGTTGGTGCTGCCCGTGCCGGTCTGGCCGTAGGTGTTGCTGCCCCAGCAGGTGGCTTGCTGGAGCTCGTTGATGATGCAGGTGTTGAAGGCGCCGGCGTAAACGGCTATCGGAGCGGTGCCCGTGCCGGTCAGTGTCGCCGTGGCAGTGGCCGCGGCACCGAGGTTCACGTTCGTGTAGCCGATCGAGAGCGTCGCCGTGGCGGCGCCCACCTGGAGCGGAGCAAAGCGAACTTTGATCCGGCAGGACTGGCCCGAGGCGAGAGTCGTGCCTGAGGTGCAGGCCTGGGTCAGCCCGCCGTCATTGACGACGGTGAACGCGCCCGCAGGGAGGGAAATGGCGGGATTTTGCGCTGAGCCCGAGCCGGAGTTGGTGATGGTGAGGATCTGTTCCAGGCTGGTGCCGGTCAGGGTTTTCTTGTAGTTCAGAGGCGAGACTGTGAGGCTCGCGCTGCGGCTCTGAGCGACGCCCCTGAGCGACAGATTGAAGGTGTTGGCGGCCGGATTCACCGCGGGGCTGTAGCTCACGGTGACTGTCGAGTTGGAAGTACCGGCCGCAAGCGGATTGTAGCTGACGGTGAGCGTGCAGTCGGCGGGGGCGCCGCAGGCGCTCGCGTCGATCGCAAACGGGGCGCTCACGCTGAAGGTGGGCGTCCAGGTTTCAAGGCCATAAACCTTGAGCGCAACGGTCCGTGGCGCGATGGTGTCGCCGAGGAAGACCGTGCCGAAGTCGACCGTTGAGGAGCCGTTGACGGCGACGCGGACATTAGCCGAGCCATTGCCGTTGAGCGGGGCCGAGATCGACTGCGCGGCGATCTGGTCGTTGTAGGCCACATTGAGCGTGGCGCTGTAGGCTTGCGCCGCCACGGGCTTGAACTGGATCGCGATATTGCAACTGGCACCGGCGGCGAGGCCTGTGCCGCAGCTATTGCCCACGATCGTGAAGGCGGAATCCCCGCTCACGGTAGCCGAGAAGCCGGCCGTCGAGAAGTAGGGGGAGTTGTTCTTGATCGTGAAGGTCTGCGACAGCGCGTCTTTGGCCGCGAGAGTTCCGAAGTTCGACGGCGTGGCCGTGAAGCTCAGGGTCGGTGGCACGCGCGGAGTCATCTTGGCCGTGAACTCGAGCGAGCCCGTTCCGTTGTTGCCATCACCCGCATAGTTGACTTGGAAAGCCTGCGTGACGGCGGAGTTTGCGACTAGGCCGGCGGTTGTGGTGGTGAGTTTGAGGACGAAATTGCAGGCGTTGGTCACCGACGGGTCGAGCACCGGTTTACAGGTGCCGCTCGAGCCCGGGAAACCGTTGCCGCCTTCGAACTCAAACGGTGAACTCAAGTTGGCGGGGCTCGAGGCGATTTGAGCGGCGGTGGAAATCTTGGTCGTGCCGAAGAAGCCCAAGGTGGCGGAGCGCGAAGTATAGCTTGAAATCGGCTTGCCGATCATCACGTTGCCAAAGTCAATGGTCCCGCCCCCAGTCATCACCGCGGGCGCCGTGCCAGTGCCGGTGGCGGCGAGCTGAACTTTTTGAGTCGCGCGACCGTCAAAATAGGTGAAGCTCAGGTTGGTCCTGAGCGCGGCCGCGCTCAAAGGTTTGAAGTTGACGGTCAGGGAGCAGGTCGCTCCGCCGCCAAGAGACGCGCAGCTCGCGCCGAGAGCCGTGCTGAAGTCGGTGGTATTGCTCGAGGTGAGCGCGGAGAGCATCGAGACGGCGGCCTCGCCCGTGTTGGTGAGGGTGACGCTCCGGCTTTGCGGTTGATAAGCCGGGACGGAGCCGAAGGCGAGCGCGTTTGTCGACAGGGTGATCTGCGCCGGGTTGACCCCGTTGCCGGAGAGTCCCAGGGTGACTGCGGGCTGCGACTGGTTGTTGCTCGTGTAGGTAAAACCAATCTGGTCCGTGTACGCTTTGCGCGCGGTCGGATTGAAGGTGACCGACAGCGTGCAGTTGCCGTTGATGGTCGTTGAGGCCAGGCAGGTCGAAACGGCCTTGTCCATGTTGAGCGTGAAGGCGGATCCCGCGGAGGGCCCGGTGATCTTGACGTTATTGACCGGGACGCTGCCGTTAAACGTGACCGGGATATTGAGAACGGGCGCCGTGGCCGGATTGTAGACGACATTACCAAACGAAGTGTTGGCCGCGCCCGATAGGCTTCCCAGGATCACCGCCGCGAGGCCGGTGCCTTGGAGCGACGCCCCGATCTTGAGGGACTCGGAGCCATTGAAGTAAGAGAGGTTCAGGCTTGCCGTCTGGGGTCCGACCGACGAAGCGGCGAAAATGACTTTGATCACGCAGTCGGCGTTGATCGTCGAGCCGCAGGTCGTGCCCGCGGGGTCCACGCTGAACTGTGAGTTGGTGGGATCGGAAATCACTACGCCCATCGCGGGCTTGATGCCCGTCGCGGCTCCCCGGACATGCGCTCCGTTGTAGATGACTTTGAGCGTGCTGGTCACCGAGTAGCCGATCGTGTCGGTCTTGAGGTCGAGCGTCTCGGGATCGAACTTGAGAAATGCGAGATTATTGGCCGCGCCCTTGAGCGGGAGCTGTGTTTGCAGCAGCTGGCCCTGGCCATCGTCATAGGTGACCACGAGTGAAGCGTTCACGTCGCCCAGGCCGGTCGGCGCAAAGCTGACTTGGAAAGGACAGACTTCGGCGCTCTTGCCTTGGAGAATCTTACAGGTAGTGGAGACTTCGAAGTTCTCGGCAGCGGAGGCGGGCTGGACTTCAAAGTGCCGAAGCTCGCCCGGCAGGTCGCCTTTGTTACGAAGGTATACGGTGTATTTGGATTTGGAGCCGAGCGGTTGCTTGCCGAGATCCAGGTTGCTCATTCGGGCAAGGCTCGCGGAATTGAGCGAAAGGCTGGAGGTCGTGGGCGGTGAGACTACCTCGAAAGCTGCCGGAGCCAGTGTCGTGGTCAGCGAGTAAATTTGGCTGCAGCCTTGAAGAAGCGTGGCCAAGGGAAGCAAGAGGCCAAGCGCGGGATGCGCTGCTATGCCCGTCCTGAAAGTCGTGAAAATGCTTCTGATAGTCCCAATCACGTGTAATTCCCTCCGCGCCGTGAAGCGAGGAGGCCCCCGAAATGAAGCCCCTAATGAACTCTTTCAGGCTAAATTACTAGAGTGAAACAATCAAGTATAGAGTTTTTATTATAACTATTTAATATTAAAGCAAAAACTAGCTAGAATATGTTGAAAGTCAACCGAGCCGTTCCCGTAGGGCGGTTTTCGCCTGGGTTTCGCAGGTTTTGCCAAAGCGCTCCCCCACCAAAGCGAGGAATTGGGCCCGAGCGGCCCGAATGTTCCGATGACTGGCATCCACGGCGCAAAAGGAGTCCAAAAGGGGCTCGAAGCTCAGGTGGGAGGCTTGCCCCATGCTCTGGATGTCCGCGATGGCGCGCTTGTCTTGACGAAGGAGGAGCCAAGCTACGACGTCATGGCGGCTGGCGAGCTTAAGCTTGAGGTGCTTCAATCCCTGTGTCGCAAAGTCGCTGAGCCGGCTCTCAAAAAGAAAAGGAAAGTCCGAAGCTTGTGCCAAGGTCAAGGGCATGCGAATTCCGCTTCTGGCCACGGCGGTGTCATAGGCCCGCCGAAGCATATCCGTGTCGACGGGTGTGGCGTTTCCAGATTCGCCTGGCGGGGTGTAAACCAGCTGAAGATAAGGCAGATCCACCAGTATCAGCTCTAACGGGGTCTTGAGCTGGGCATCCAGGCCGACGAGGATTTTGAAAAGGTGTTCGGACGTGAATTTCATGCCTTCTATAATGAAATGGGAGGGGTAAAGCGGCAAGGGAAACCAACGGACTCAAAAGCCCTTGCCATGCCATGTAAAGGCCCGATATCTGGTAAGCATGAACTTGCCCGCTTCCGTTTCGCTAGTTTCGAAGGTTTCGAAGTTATCGCTGTTGATGCTGGTTTGGTCCGGCGTCGCGCTGGCGGATACTCGGATCGTCGACGTCTCGACTCGCGCGTCGCTTTCCAGCGAGGAGTTGGCGCAAACCCTTTTCCGCTATGACACAGTGGTGATCGGTGAAGAACACTACACTCCGGCGGTCCAGGTGGCCGAAGGAGAAATCATCCGGGATGTGAGCGCACTTCAAAAGGATCCCTCAGATTTCACTCTGGGCTGGGAGTTCCTGAATTACTCCGAGCGCGAGCGAGATCAGGGTCTTTTTTCCGACTTGCTCGCCGGCAAGATCACTTCGGAACAGTTCCTGGACCTGACCCAATCCCATTACGAACAGGCTGCCGCATATGCGCCAGTCATCGAGGCGGTGCGGAGCCGCGGCGCCCGACTTCTTGGACTCAATCTCTCCCATGCGGAAAAAGCACCGATCCTCAAAGGCGGCCTCCAAGCCTTGGATCCGGCTCTGATTCCCCCCGGATTTGAGATGGGAAGCCAGGGTTATTTGGATCGCTTTACCGAAGTGATGAGTGGCCACACCACGCCCGAAAAGATACACCGCTATTTCGAGGCGCAGTGTTTGACTGACGATGTAATGGCCTATCATCTGCTTCAGGACTCAAGATCGTCTCGCCGCTTCATGATCGCGGGCAGCTTTCATACTGATTTTCGTGATGCGGCCGTGGCGCGGCTCATGGCGCGCGCTCCCGGTTCAAACGTGGTGACTGTGCGCATCTTCAATGCCGAGAATTTCGGCGACTTATCGCTCGACCAGGCGATGAGCGAAGTCCTCCATGACGACCGTTACGGTACCGTCGCGGACTACGCGGTTTTCGTCAACGTCAAGTAAACGCGGCTCGCTGGGCTTGGGGTGGGTTTGGACGACTTTTCGGGCCCTTCATCGGCGAATGTCGGTTTATGTCGGTTTTGAGGTCGGCAATGGACGGACTTCGGCGAACGTTGGGATTTGTTGGGTTTGTCCGAATTCCGGACTTCCCGGAAAATCATGTGCAAACCGACATAAACCGACATAAACCGACATTCGCCGAATAGTCAGATTTCAAGTCGCCTAGCCTTGCGGCTTACTCCTCCAGGCGTTCGAGGGGCTGGTGCTTGGAAGTTTTGGGCTCCGTCATTGGCTAAAACAAAACCCCGTTGACCGCGGGAAGGTCCAACGGGGTTTTGATTTGGCTACAGAACAGTCAGCAATCCGGTCTTAGGGGGCTGGACTGCGGGAGAGGGCCAGCTTCACGCGCTCGTGCCAGGCGCGTTCGAGGCTCTCCCGGTCATCTGGATGCGCGAGCGAGATGAGCGCCTTGGCACGCTCGGAGAGCGTCTTGCCATGGAGGTTGACTGCGCCGTATTCGGTGACGACCCAGTGGATGTGCGCACGGGTCGTGACCACGCCGGCATAGTCAGCGAGCTTCGGGACGATCTTGGGCTTCCCCTTGGCCGAGCGCGATGTGACTGCGATGATCGGCTTACCGCCCGGAGAAAGAGCCGCGCCACGGATAAAGTCCATTTGTCCGCCTACGCCCGAGATGATGCGCGGGCCGACCGAGTCGGCGCAGACCTGGCCCGTGAGGTCGATCTCCACCGCCGAGTTGATCGCGACCGTCTTCGGATTACGGGCGATGTTCCAACCGCGATTGACGTAGTCCGCTTCGATCTGAATCACGGAGGGATTGTCATGGATGTAGTCATAAAGCGCGCGCGTACCGTTGACGAAGGTCGAGACGCTCTTGCCGGCGTGGACTTTCTTCTGGGAATTGTCGATCACGCCGCGGCGGAGCAGTTCAAGGCAGCCGTCCGACCACATTTCCGAGTGGAGGCCGAGATGCTTGTGGTTCGTGAGCGAGGCCAGGGCGGCGTCCGGCAGGGCGCCGATTCCGATCTGAAGGCAGGAGCCGTCTTCGATCAGGCTGGCGATGCGGCGACCGATCGAGAGCTCGAGCTCGGTGAGCGGCTTGGGCTTGTGCTCGGGGAGCTCCGTGTCGGCTTCGATCATGTGGGTGATCTGACTGACATGAACGAGACCGTCGCCAAGGACGCGCGGCATTCGCGAGTTGACCTGGGCGATGACGATCTTAGCCGTCTCGACCGCGGCGCGGGCTGCGTCAACGCTGGTGCCCAGAGAGCAGTAGCCATGCTTGTCGGGCGGGGAGACCGTGACCAGGGCCACGTCCGGGGCTCGCTCGCCGCTGCGGAAGAGCAGCGGAATTTCGGAGAGGAAGCAAGGCATAAAGTCGACGTTGTCGTAATCGAGGTACTTGCGGACGTTCTCCCCGCAGAACATGTTCACCGTGCGGAAGCTCTTGCGGAAGTCGGGATTCGCATACGGGATATTGCCGCTAGTGTGAATGTGCAGAATCTCCACGTCACGGAGACGGTCCGCTTGGCGAACCAGCTCATTCACCAGGATGGGGGGAGTGGCGGCGGCACCGTGAACGAAGACGCGGTGGCCCGACTGGATCGACTCGATGGCTTGGGTCAGTTTGCTGTTGTTCGTGTAGGACATGGGTAACTGTACCTTTCTAGGTGTCTTCTATCTGGAATGCGTCAAAATGCAATGCATGGAATGCGCCGCCCAAATCAGCGGCGAAAACCGAATCATTTTGCGGCTGCAAAAGATCCATCTGGGTCATTTTGAGTCAATTTCGGGGCATTCTGCCAAGCGAATTGACAGGGACAATGTGAAGTCGTTGTTTTCCTGAAGGAATGTTTTGGCATGTCGGCTGCTTTGACAAATTAGGGAGAGGAGATGGGGGGTATGGAACGTTTGATGAATCCGAATGATGAATTGGTCAGTCGTGGGAGTGATTACGAAGGGGCGAGCTTCGGGCTTTCGCGGATGGGCAGGGCCGAGGGAGTCGGGCTCAAGGTCCGGGACCTGATGACTTCAGATGTCTACACGCTGGGAACGGACAATACTTTGGAGCATCTGCAGGAGCTCATGCGCGGCAAGCTGGTCCGACATGTGCCCATCGTCAACGACGAGGGGAAACTGATCGGCCTGGTGACGCATCGGGACTTTCTAAAGGTCGCCGTTTCGAAGCTGGCGGGCCTGACCGCGCGCGAAGAGGCGGATCTTTACGCCCATATCCGCATCGGTGACATCATGGGAAAAAAGGTCACCGTCGCGCATCCGGAGACCCTTCTCGAGGACGCGGCCAATGCCATGCTCGGACGCAAGTTTGGTTGCCTGCCGGTCGTGGACGAAAACGACGTGCTCATTGGAATCCTCACGAGCACGGATTTCGTGAAGGTCTTCTCGAACTAGCGCGGCCATACGGCCCGTTGGTTTTGCTCGTTCAGAGTCAACGGGCGCCGGCGCGGAGTCGTTCCTCGTTCTTCTTGTAGAGATCGAGGGCCTCTTCGATGATCCGGATGGCGACTTCTTTGCCTAGAAAGCGCTCCACCTTGACGGCTTTGTGCTCGAGGGTCTTGTAGTCCTCGAAGAAGCGCTGAACTTCGCGCAGCCGATGAGGCGGAAGCTGATTGATGTTGTCGTAATGGTCGTATTCGGGATCATTGGCGTGGACGGCAATGATCTTGTCGTCGGCCTCGCCTTGGTCCACCATTTTCATGACGCCAATCGGTTTGGCCTGCATGAGCGAAAGGGGAACCGCTGCTTCCTGGCAGAGGACGAGGATGTCGAGCTTCGACTCCTTGGCCTCGATCTCGGAGGCGAGGCGCTC
>CAYXVB010000037.1:0-5680 GCA_964467785.1 uncultured Bacteriovoracaceae bacterium | reverse complement strand
TGTCGAGCGGGTCGTGGTCGTCACAGTACGTTTTCGGAATAAATCCGTAATTTGCCGGGTAATGCACGCTACTGAAAAGCACGCGATCCACCTTGATGAGGCCGCTCTTCTTGTCGAGCTCGTACTTGAGCTTCGAGCCCATCGGGACTTCGATCACGGCATTCAGCAAGTGGGGGGAGTCTTCGCCTAATTCAACGTCGTGCCAAGGATGCATGGCGGTTAGTATAATCCTAAATCATCCGTCTGTCAGTTCCTATTTTTTGCAATTGCAAAAGTTAAGGACGAATGCGCGGCGCGGCAAGGCGTATGAGAGTCAGGTCAACTAGAAGGCTCTCACTGCCGATAGACAAGGACAGAGAGTAAATCCATTATGAAGGTAGAAAATATCAAAACTCCTTCACTTCAGTTTTATGAAACTCACACCCAAAACCTCCGTGTTCACTCTTCTCCTGCTCATCTTGACGCTGGCGTTTGTGGCCACTCATCTCGTGCCCGAAGTCAGTGAGGGCACGCCCCCGCCTCCGCAGGCGGGAATCGCGGCGCCCAAACAAATCACCCGCGCGGCGGAGACCAAAGGCCGAAGGCGGCTATAAGTTCGCGCGGATCACGTCAGCGCGATCTGCATTCGATCAGCGGCAAAAGGTGCGGATGGTCATACTTCTTGGCCATATAGGCCGCGTCATGTCCCCAACCATCTTGGATGCACGGATCAGCGCCGCGCTCCAGACGCAACTGGACGCTGGCTCGATCGCCATTCATCGAGGCGATCATCAGCGCGGTCGGCACGCGGCTCTTTCTGTCGACGGCATCCGAATTGACCCGGGCGCCACGATCCAGCAGGGCCCGGGTGATGCGGATGTGGCTATTGAACGTCGAATAGATGAGCGGATCGAAGTTTCCGGGATTTTGCAGGTCGGCGCCCGCATCCAGGAGCAGGCGCGCGATCTTTTCATGCTTCGTGTACTGAAATGTCGGATCTCCGTCCGTGCCACCCGCGTCATTGAAGAGCGCGGCCAACATGAGGGGGGTCTCGTCGTAGCTGTTCTTCAGATTCAGATCCGCTTTGGCGCGGACGAGATATTCCGCCACTCTCACGCTGCCTTCGCGGGCGGCGAGGCCGAGAATTGGCATGCCAGGAGGCTTCATCCCGGGCGAGAGGAGGCAGGTATCGACCGAGACCTTGCCGGATTGGATCAACGATTGTACAGCGCGGGCGTTATCTGTCTCCACCGCGCGCCGCAGCTCAAAGGCTACGTCAGCAAACGCCAAAGTAGACGCCAAAGTAGAGAGGGAAAAGCAGAGCGTGACGAGGGTGGTCAAGAATCTCATGGGCGACGGGCTCCTTCCAGCGGGCAGCTTCTGATTGATTCGGATTTCTGTCAAGAGCCGCTAAGCTCCCGCCGATAGAGGAAAGGCAGTGTCCCTCTGACAATTCATCCAACCTGAATTGGAAGAGGAAAAACCACAAGGAGCGGGACATGAAAAAGAAGTGGAGCTTTCGGAAGCGGTTGTTGTTCTCCTTCGTCGCCTTGGCTCTGGTTGGCCTTGGCGTCGCTTCGACGCTGAGCGCCCACCTCGCCATGAGCATCGCGCGTTCCTTGACGCTCGAATCGCTCGAGTCCGGGACTCGCTCCGTCGAGGAGCTGCTGCAGTTCACTTACGCCGACCAGCTCGAAAGACAGAAAACCCTGAGTGGGGTTTGGAAGGATCGCTTCTTCTCGCGGCTCTCGCTTTCCAAGACAAATACCGTCGAAATCCAGAGCGAGAATCAGGTCACCCGGAGCAAGGTGATGATGCGAGTTCCCCAGGTCTTCGTGGATGGCAAGCCGATTAAAGATGACCGCTTGGTCGACGAAATCAGCTTTTCAACCGGCGAATTGGTGATCTTGCTCGTTAAGACCCCGGAGGGTCTGCTGCGCCTCTCGAGCACCGTGCGCCGGGAGGATGGCAGCCGCGCGGTAAATACCTTTATCCCCTCTGACTCTCCGATCGCCACGGCGATCGAGAAGGGCGAGCACTACTTCGGACTCACCAACATACTTGGAAAGACCTTTGTCGGCGCTTACGAGCCTTGGAAGATCGACGGTCGCGTGGTGGGCGCGTTCTTTTTGGGAATTCCCGAAACGGGTTCAACCGGAGTACGCGCCATGCTCCGGAGCCGCAAGATCCGTGAGAACGGCTACTACTATGTCCTGGACGGCAAAGGCACCCTGATGATGCATCCCTCGCTCGAAGGCAAAAATTTGGCCGCCGAGAAGGATGCCGACGGGTTTGAGTTTTTCAAGCGGATCCTCGAGACTCGAAACGGCGTGGTGGAGTATCGCTGGCCGACCCCGGGCGGGATCGTCAACAAACTCGCCGTTTATCGCCACGTGCCTGCATTTGACTGGATTGTCGTGGCGAGCATCGACAAGGACGAAGCGTTCGCTGATGTGGTACGGCTGCGGAGCATACTTGCCGGTGTCACGGCGCTTGCCATACTCGTCATGATCATCGTCATCACGGTGCTCAGCAACAGGATCGCGGCGACGTTTCAGCGATTGGAAACGCAGATCTCCAACACTTCGAACCAGGTGGAGAGCGAGTCGCGCAACCTCACTGACGCCTCGTCATCGCTCGCGAGCGCGGCTAATGAGCAGGCGGCCGGATTGCAGGAGACGGTTTCCGCGCTCGAGGAAATTAAATCGACCATCTTCAAGAATCTCGAACATACCGAGAACTCAGAAAAGGTTTCTTCCCGTCTTCAGCAAGTGGGGCATGACAGCGGAAAAGTGGTGACAGATCTTCAACGGGCGATGCAGGCCATCGAAACTTCCAACCAGACGGTACATGACGAGGTCGAGAAGAGCCACGAGGAGATCCGCCAGATTTCGGCGCTGATTCTGGATTTGCAGAAAAAGACCCAGGTGATCAACGATATCGTTTTCCAAACCCGCCTGCTCTCCTTCAACGCCTCGGTCGAGGCGTCCCGGGCTGGCGAGCACGGAAAGGGATTTGCGGTCGTGGCCGAAGAGGTCGGATCGCTCGCGAATCTCAGCGGCAACGCGTCCAAAGAGATCTCGACCGCCTTGTCTCGGAGTGTCGAAAGGGTGAATGAGATCATCGAGAAGTCCAGCAGGACGGTGGGGCAGCTGCTCAGCGAATCGGGTAACAAGGTCCGAGCCGGAGTGGAGACTACGGAGCGCTGCAAGCAATCCCTCGAGCAGATCATCGCGGGCATCGAGGACACCCATCGCGCAATGTCAGAGATTGCCAACGCTTCGCGCGAGCAATCCAAAGGAGTCGATGAGATCTCCAAGGCGCTGCAGGAGATCGACAGCGCAACCCAACAGAACGCGGCCGCCGCCAATCAAACGGAAGGCATCGCGGGCAGCATGCTTGGAAGCTCGGAGGAGCTGAAGGCATCAGTCGCGGAGTTCAACGAGTATCTCAACGGCAGTAGCGGCGAGATCGAGGCGCCGTCAGAGCGCCCCGCGGCGCCCCGTGCTGCGACCTCCCGACCCGCGGCGCGGTTCAAGGCCGCTGCTTGAACAGTGATTCGGCGGTGACGCTGAAACAGATGTCGGCGATTTCGCTTTTGCGGACCTTGCCTGACTTTGGGTCTTTGTAGCGGAAGTCGCTGACTACTTGAACTAGGGCTCGGCCGCCGAACTTGTACAGCCCGGCGTCCCGGTATTTCAGGTTGATCGAGATCACCCCGGCTTCGTCCAGGGAGCGGACCTCGTCCGGAGTGGCGATGCCGTCGCCGTTGCGGTCCTGCCAGAGGACGAGTCGATCAAATTCCGCATCGCTCGCGTCAATCTTGCGGTCTTCGTTTGAGTCCAGGCGCTTGAGCGAGTCAAAGCCGTTTTGGATCCCCTCGGCTTGGCCGAAAAGCTGGTCGGCGCGCGTGATCGAGGTATCGCCCGGCTTTTCGACCCGGGCGAGGAAGTAACCGGGCGCTCCCGGTTCCGGCCAGTAGATTTTCTTGCCCGGCGACAGCGGAAATGAGCTCGATCCCGTGAAACTGGGGCGCGCCTCGTCGAAAAAGAGCATCAGTGGCGAGTAATAGCTTCCGCAATAGCTCCCAGGAGGCAGCCCAGAGTTGCCGGCCTGGCGCCAGAGATAGTACGGAATAGTGCCACCTTGGCCGGGGAACGAGGACCAGACTCTCAGAAGGGTTCCTTTGGGCGACATCGCGTAAGTGCTATGCGAGCTCAGGAGAACATTGTCGCGCGGGGCATAGGCGCCGGGGAGGTTGGGCGATACCGCCGGCAAGTGCTGGAGAAACTGGATGTAGTCCACCCGGTGCGTGGTTTTGGTCTCCAGATTGTATCTTCCGTCGCTTGCGACCGGGACGTTGGGCATCGCCGGGAGCGGGAGCACGGCGCCGATCTCATGGCCGATCGAAGTCGCTGGCGTGAGTGTCACGATTGGGTTGAAGTTGCCGTTGGCGTCGACCGTTCCCCGCTTAACGGTGCAGGTGCCATTCGGGATCGGAGTTGAGGTCACCTCATCCAATACAGGGTTAGTGACCATCGCCGGGCAGCGGATCGCGTAGACTGCAGTTGATCCCCTGAAGCGGACCCGCATTTCTATGTCGCCATTGGGAGAGAGCGGACTTCCCACAGAACGAGTATTCGTGCCGAAACAGGTGGCCTGCCATTGGATCTTGAAGAGCGTGGTCATCTCCTTGTCGGCAGTCGTCGTCGTGAAGCCGGAGATGACGTTATTGACAATCGGATTGCGCGCGACGGTCGTGATTTCCCCCGCGTGCGCGGTCAGGGTGAAGAATAGAAAGATGGAAACGCAAGACACACGTGATTCGTTTCGGAGAGTCTTGGATCCGGGGAAACTGTTTTGGGAATTCATTGATACCCCCATGAGTACAGCGGTCATTGCGTCTTGACCAAAGCCATCTTGATATCGAACGAAAAGCTGGACTGCGCGATGGTCGGGCGCTTGAACGTTACCGACTGGACGCCTTCCAGAGTTAGGTCCACCTTGGTGAATCCTCCTCCCCCGGAGGCGTCCCAGAGCTTGCGCTGCAGACTGAGTCCACCTTGAGGTTGTGAGACCAGCTCGAACATGAGCGCTTGAACGGGCTGCGCAAGAGCGAAGACCGCGTCGCCCCCGGCTCCTGTCAAGCGCCGCAAGTAGACGTCCTCGTCCGGAATCGGGTTGCCCGAAGGATCAGTCGTCACGAACTCGGACTGGAGCACCTGTTGGAGCCTCAAATCTTGGATGGTGCCAAGGTAGGCGATAGGGCGGGCAGGGATCGACAGATTGATCGCTCCCGACGCATCATAGGCGTTTAACGGGGTAACCGAATAAAGCGCGAGCAGGTTGCCCGATTTCCAATAACCCGGGGCAAGTCCGTCCAGGTAGCCGTCTTTGTTGATACTGACGAAGGAAAGAGTTCCCAATTGTTCGGGGATCGCGGGATCGGTGACGTCATAGGCGCGAGCGGGTTCGATCGGCACCGCGGGATGGGTGCCCATCCCAGCGGTGATCACGATTAGGCTTCGGCTGCCGGCAACGAGGGTGAACTTACGCGTGCAGTCCACAGCGCAGGTGGGTTGATGGGTCCAAAATGGTTTGCCGTCGTCGTCCAGGGCAGTCAAATTGCCGTAGGAAAGGGCGGCGCCGATCCCGTCTCGTTTGATGATCTGGGTCATCAGGCTCAAGCTTGCCTGGCGAA
>CAYXVB010000036.1:23767-26046 GCA_964467785.1 uncultured Bacteriovoracaceae bacterium | reverse complement strand
AATTTCAACAAAGGCGCGCTGCCGGACCAGAAGATCAAGTTCAACTTCGGCGACGACATCAAGAGCGGCGGCACGGGACTCGCGGTCACTCAGTTCGGCACTTCGTCCGAGGCTTACAAGACGCTCCAGGACGGTTACACCGCGGGCTCGCTGGCGGGCCTTTCGTTCAACGATGACGGCATGCTGACCGCGATCTACACCAATGGCGAGAACATCAACATCGCCCAGCTCGCGCTGGCGAAGTTCGAGAATCCCGAAGGGCTGTTCAAGATGGGCCAGAACCGCTTCCGCGAGTCGCGCAACTCCGGCCAGGCCACCGTGGGCGCGCCGCAGACCGGGGGACGCGGACGCGTGTCGGCCAAGACGATCGAGTCGTCGACCACTGACATCGCCAACGAGTTCATCAACCTCATGACCGCCCAGCGCAACTTCCAAGCGAACAGCAAGGTCATCAGCACGGCCGACGAAATGATGCAGGAAGTTCTGAGTCTGAAGCGGAATTAATGATCGCGGGACGCCTTGAGCGCGTCTTGACAAGGGGCTGACGCCTTCCGGGGTTTCGTCGTCAACGCGATGACGAAACCCCGCATTTTTGCGCTGGTTTCGCGCAATTCATGCCGGGCTCCCCGAAAAACGGTTCTTGCTCGCCCGACCGGCCTTACGGCACAATAAGGACTGGGGGAGCACGATCCACATGTCGTCCGAAGCATCCAAAACAGAAGCCGCGCCGGAATCCGCGCCGAGTGGTGGCGGCGGCAACAAGCTCGTACTCATTCTGACACTCGTGAATCTCCTGGTCGTCGCCGGGATGGTCGCGATCCTCTTCATGTCGTTCAAGAAAGAGAGCGCGCATCCGAAGGTCGAGGACATCGCCGCGGGCGAGGCGCATGGCGGCGCTCAGGGAGCGAAGGCCGAAGGCGGCAAGGAAGGTGGCGCTCACGGCGAGAAATCCGCTGAAGGCGGTCATGGCGGTGGCGACAAGAAAAAGGGCAGCGCCGACTATGGCAAGATGATCCCTCTAGATCAGTTCACGGTGAATCTCACTACTCCCGGCAGCGCGACTCCGAAGTTCGTGCGCGTCAACATCGTCGTGCAAGTCAAGTCGGATGACGCCGAAGCCGAGTTCAAGGCCAAGGAGCCTCAGGTCCGCAACACCGTCATCGACGTGCTCAACAGCAAGCGCCCGAGCGACCTGGCCACTTCCGATCAGCGCGACTTCCTCAAGGACGAGCTCAAGGACGCGTTCAACAAATTCATGACCAACAAGGTGGAAGGGGTGTTCTTCACGAACTTCGCGCTGAGTGGTTGAGAGACGGTCCGAAAAACTGATCGAATGAGCGAGGCTAGAGGCTAGGAAGGCTATGAAAGCGACGCTGAAAAAATCCATCGGAGGCCGGGAATGAACCAGGTTTTGACCCAGGCCGAAGTCGACGCCCTGTTGAGCGCCGTCAGTGACGGCGGGGTCGACACGGGCGCAAGCGCGTCCGCCGGAAGCGCGATTGCCGGAGCCGTCGCCGACGCGGGCGGCGGGACTGACGCGTTCGGCAGCGTCGAGAACGCGCCCGATGTCGAGGTCACTCCCTACGACCTGACTAATCAGGACCGCGTCATCCGCGGTCGCATGCCGACGCTCGACATCATCTACGAGCGCTTCATCCGCCTTTACCGCATGTCGCTTTCGAATTCGCTGCGAAAGATCGCGGCGATCTCGATCATCTCGACCGACCTGCTCAAGTTCGGCGAGTTCGTGAACACCTTGCCGATCCCCAGCTGCATGTGCATCATGCGTTTTGAGTCGCTGCGCGGCCCGGCGCTTTTGGTGTTCGAGTCCAAGCTCGCCTACGCGCTGGTGGATAGCTTCTTCGGGGGAACGGACCGGCCTTTCACCAAGATCGAAGGCAAGGAGTTCACGCGTATCGAGCTGTCCATCATGCAAAAGGTGATGGACCTCGCGATCAAGGATCTCGAAGAGGCCTGGGCTCCGGTCCACAAGACGGACATCAGCTACGTGCGTACCGAGGTCAACCCTCAGTTCGTCGGGGTCGTTCCGCCTTCCGACGTCATCATCTCCACGACCTTCGAGGTCGAGCTCGAGAACGCGAGCGGCACGATCGCGCTGGTGATTCCGTATTCCACGATCGAGCCCATCAAGAACAAGCTGTCCTCCTCGTTTCAGACCGAGTCGGATCGCGGCGACAAGGAATGGCTCATCAAGCTCGAGGAGCACCTGCGCGGCGCGCAGGCCAATGTGCAGGTCAACCTGGGCGCCGCGGCGATCA
>CAYXVB010000036.1:22936-23757 GCA_964467785.1 uncultured Bacteriovoracaceae bacterium | reverse complement strand
CCTGGTCAATCTCAATATCGGCGACATCATCCCGCTCTCGCAGGATGCCGATGGGGAGCTCGAGCTGTTGGTGGAAGGCGTGCCCAAATTCAAATGCTTTTTTGGCGTCTCGCGCGGCAATCGAGCCGTGCAGGTGACCCGCTATATCGACCCGGACACGGTCTGAACGATTGACTGAAGGAGTGGATAGATCATGAGCGAACAAACGGCATCACCCCTAGGCGAGATGAACATGGGCGACTTCGGAGCGGCGCTGGCCGCGGCCGGGTCGCAGGCGGAGGCGCCGGGCGCCGGTGGGGCGGGCATGGGAGCTCCAGGCGGGCCGATGGGCGGGGGACAGAGCGCGCCCAAGGCCGCTCCGGCGGTGCAGTCCCTGGACTTCATCCTGGATATCCCGCTTAAGGTCACCGTCGAACTGGGCCGCTCCAAGATGGCGATCCGCGAGATCCTGCGGCTCGCGCAGGGATCGGTAGTGGAGCTTTCAAAATTCGCCGGCGAGCCGCTCGAGGTGCTGGTCAACGACAAGCTCATCGCGCGTGGCGAGGTTGTCGTCGTCAACGAGAAGTTCGGCGTCCGTCTCACCGACATCATCTCGCCGGTGGAGCGGATCGAGCAGTTGAAGTGACGCGCTAAGCTTGCGTCGTTCGCTCCGCAGGGAAGCGGGGCGGTGTCCTTGAAATAGATTGAAGCCAAGGAAGGCCGACATGTCGAATAAGGGAATTCAGCTGATTCAAGCCCTCGGGATCGCAGCGATCGCAGCCATGGCAGGCGCCGATCCCGCGCTGGCTCTCACCACCCTCAAGCAGGTCCAGGTATCCAAC
>CAYXVB010000036.1:11305-22926 GCA_964467785.1 uncultured Bacteriovoracaceae bacterium | reverse complement strand
ATCTGCTCTTCGACGGGAAGATCAGCAAAGGCCAGCTCAAAACCGAGTACTTCAACGACATCATCCAGATCAGCATGACGGATGTCGCGGTCTATCCGGCTAAGATCTCGTCGATCAATGGGGGCGACTTGACCAAGGTTTTCGCCTACCAGTACGCGCCGCGCCTGGTGCGGTGCCGGATCTCGGTCCGGGGCAAGGCCGAGGAGTACAAGGATCGGTTTAAGATCGTCACCACGGCCCCGGGCGGAAAAGTGATCACGCTAGCGCTCGAAGGGGCTAAAAACCCGGCCTCGGATTCGATTAGCGTCGCGGCGGCGGCGCCCGAAAAGCCCGCGCATGCCGAAGCCGTCGCTCGCGTTGCCGAAGGAGCGCCGGGCAAGGCCTCCGATAAGAAGCTGGAAGCCGAAGAGAAGGCGCTGCTCGAGCGCGTGATGTCCGGGACGGCCCCCATGGCTGCGGCCGAGAAGCCCGCTTCGAACGAGCGCAAGGGCGAGAAGGAAGCCGAGCGCGCCGAGAAAAGCGAAAAGTCCGAGAAGGGCGAGAAGGGCGAGAAGTCCGCCCGTTCAGAGAAGGACCGAAAAGAAGAGGGCAAGATCAAGGCCCAAGGCCAGGGAAGCGGTCTCGGATCCGCGCGCCCATTGCCGAGTTTCACCGGACTTTTCGTCAAGCTAGGCGGCGTGCTGGCCCTGTTCGGACTGATTGCCCTCGCGTTTCGCAGGATCATGAATCTCAAACAACACGGCGCCATCGAGGCGGCGGTCTCCGGCGGTAAGCCTGCTCGCGGCGTCGCGGGCGTTCTTTCGCGCTTTGCCCGCAGCGGGCTGGGCCGCATCAGCGGCATCGGCGCCAAGCCGCGGATGATTGAAGTGCTATCCACCCAGCACCTTGGGCCAAAAAACAGTATCGCGGTCGTGCGGGTGATGGAGCAGGTCCTCGTCCTTGGCATCACCGCCGACGCCATCAATCTCATCACACAGGTGGGCGAGGGCGAGGCCGGCGCCGGTTTGGAGTCCCTTGAGGATCTCGAGGAGCTTGGCGTGCTTTCCAAGCACGCGGTCAAGGGAACGGCTTCCAAGACTTCCGCCGCTGCATCGCTCGCCGCCGCGCAGTCCGTCACGCGCAGCACCCCGCAGCGCGGCGGCCTTGGCGCAACAGCCGCTGGCCCAGCGGTTTTCGCAGATCTGCTTCGAAATGAGGCGACCAAGCCGAGGATTGGCGCCGCGGCTCCGGGCCCCTCGATCAGCTCACCGGCACCGCTCGGCACGGTAAACAGTCCGTCGGCCCAGTCGGTCGTCGGTCCCAAGGTTTCGCGGCCGCTGAGCCCGGCCTCCCGGGATTACCTGAATGCCGGCCAGAATTCGGGGCCGAGCCTGGGCGGTTTCGCGGGAGCCCCCGGTCCGCAGGGACAGGCCACGAGCGCCAACGTGCGCGCTCAGATCAAGAGCCGCATTGAGGGGATGAAGCAGCTATGACTCGGAGCGTCCTCAGAGCCGGACTGGATCGCCACTCGGCCTGCGGCTTCGTCGCGCTGGCGCTCGGCCTCGCGGCGTTAGCGCTTTTGCCGGGCACCGCCCTGGCCGACGCCTCCGGCGCCTCCTACGTGCCGGGTACTTCCGGAATCTCTCTTCCGTCGTTGAGCCTATCGTTCCCCACCGGACAGCAGAAGCCCCAGGAGCTCGTCTCCGTGCTTCGTATCATCATGACGCTGACGGTGCTTTCGCTGGCGCCTGCGATCCTCATCATGATGACCTCGTTTACCCGGATCGTGGTGGTGCTGGGTTTTCTGCGCCAGGCGCTCGGCACGCAAAACACGCCGCCCAACCAGCTCATCGTTGGCCTCGCGCTCTTCCTGACTTTCTTCGTGATGGCGCCGACCATCAAGGCCGTGTCCAACAACGCGATCGATCCCTTCCTCAACGAGAAGATCGACCAGAAGACCGCCTATGAGCGCGCCGAAGCGCCGATCCGCGAGTTCATGTTCTCCCAAGTGCGCGAAAAGGACTTGGAGCTTTTTCTCTCGCTGTCCAAAGAAGCCAAGCCCAAGAACCGCGCCGAGGTCCCGACCTACGTGCTCGTGCCCTCGTTCGTGATCAGCGAGCTGAAGACCGCGTTCCAGATCGGCTTCATGCTCTACCTGCCGTTTCTGGTGCTCGACATGGTGGTGTCGAGCGTCCTCATGGCGATGGGCATGATGATGTTGCCGCCGGCGGTGATCTCGCTTCCGTTCAAGCTGTTGCTGTTCGTGCTGGTGGACGGGTGGGAGCTCGTCGTGGGCAGTCTGGTCAAGAGTTTCGGGTGAGAGGGGAATTATGACTGAAGAAATAGTCATGAACATCGGGGCCGAGGCGATCAAGACGATCATCTATCTTGCCGGACCCATGTTGTTGGCGGCGATGGCGGTTGGTCTGCTGGTGAGCGTTTTCCAGGCGATCACCCAGATCAACGAGTCCACCCTGACGTTCATCCCCAAGATGGTCGCGGTGGTCCTGGTCCTGATGGTGATGGCCCCCTGGATGCTCGAGGTGATGCAGCATTACGCGGTCGAGGTGATCGGGGGAGCGGGCGAACTCGTTCGCTGAGCATGATGGTGATGGAATGGTGAGAGCGTAAGGATGTCGCTGTTCAACTTCGACCAAGCCGAGATTCTGACCTTCTTCGCGGTCCTGGTGCGGTACTCCGTGCTGATCTCGGTCCTGCCTTTTTTTGGCGACAAGGTGATCCCGATGCCGGTCAAGATCCTCCTTTCGCTGGCGCTTTCCATCTGCCTGTTCCCGGCCTTGGTCGCCCGGGGCCGGATCAATCCGGCGGACGCCCTGATCTGGGGGGCTACGCCCGCGGGGATCGTCTCCACGATCGCCATTGAGGCGCTGCTCGCGCTGGCTCTCGGCTTCGTGGCCAAGCTGGCTTTCGACGCGGTCAGCTTCGGCGGCAACATGGTGGGCACTTTCATGGGTTTTGCCATGGCCAGCACTTATGACCATCGCCAGGAATCTCAGACCCAGGTAGTCGCCGAAGTCCAGATGACGCTGGCGATGCTCCTGTTCCTGGCGCTCGATGGCCACCACTTCATGCTCGCGGCCGGCATCCAAAGCTATAACATCGTGGGCCTGGGCGGGGCCGGGGCCGACGGGCAGAGCGTCCTTTCCGCCGCCGGGAGCACGTCGTTTGCCGCGCAAAAGATGATCGCGCTGACTTCGCAGATCTTTCGATTCGGAATCCAGATCGCGGCTCCGGTCGCGGTGGTGCTGTTCGGGATCAACGTGGCTTTCGGCGTGCTCGCCAAAGCGCTTCCGCAGCTCAACGTGCTCGTGTTGTCCGCCGCGGTGAGCGGACTGGTCGGGCTCGCGGTGATGTTCCTCAGTCTCCCTGAGTTCCAGGGAGCCGTCTCCAATGTCCTCGCGGGCATCCCGGAGTCGATGAACGGCCTTTTGCAGGCGATCGCGAAAGGCAGGTAGGGTGAATGGCCGAGGGCGGTGAAGACAGGTCCAGGGAAGACCTGACAGAAGAAGTATCCCCGTACCGCCTCGAGGAATACCGGCGGAAGGGTATGGTCGCGCAGAGCCGGGAGGTTTCCGGCCTGGTCGCGTTGCTTGCGACCGGCGCGACGATGTACGCGCTTTCGCCTTCGATGGGTAAGCAGCTGGCGGAGTTCATGCGCGAGGTCTTCCGCACGGATCTCTCGGCGCGCGTGGATCTCTCCGGCAACCACGTCCTCCATGGTTACCTCGTCAAGGCGCTGGGCATTCTCGCGTTCATCGGGTTGCCCGTGGGTCTCGCCGGTTTCGTGATGGGCGGATTTTCCAGCTTTGCCCAGATCGGGAGCATCTTCAGCACTGATCCGCTGACTCCGGACCTGAACAAGATCAATCCGCTCGAGGGGTGGAAGCGCATCCTCTCCAAGAAGCAGGCGGTCGAGGCAGTCCGGATCCTCGTCAAGCTCGTGGCGGTGCTGGCCGTATGCTACGGCTTGTTCAAGACGCAGATCCTCCAATCCCCGAAATGGCTCGACGTCGAAGCCGAGAGCTTGTTCGGCGCCTACGGGCAGGTGGGCAAGGCGGTGTTCCTGGCCCTGATTGGCGTGCTGACGGTCTTTGCCGCGATCGATTTCGGCGTGCAGCGCTGGGATTACCAGCAAAAGCTGCGCATGACCAAACAGGAAGCCAAGCAAGAGCATAAGGAGCGCGAAGGGGATCCGCAGATCAAGGCACGCATCCGGTCGATCCAGCGCGAGATGTCCCGCAAGCGCATGATGGCGGCGGTCAAGAAGGCCGACGTGATCGTCACCAACCCGACCCATATTGCGATCGCCCTGCAGTATGATCGCTCGACGATGGCCGCCCCGCGGGTGGTCGCCAAGGGCGCGGACCTCATCGCGCAGAAGATCAAGCAGATCGCCACCGAGGCCGGCGTGCCGCTCGTCGAGAACGTGCCGCTGGCCCGCACCCTGTTCAAGACGGTCAAGGTGAATCAGTCGATCCCGCGCGCGCTGTATCAGGCCGTCGCGGAGGTCCTGGCTCACGTTTACCGCCTCAAGCGAAAGGATTTCACATGAACGCGAGTGGATGGAGAGGTGAACGATGAAGGGTTTCCTGGAAAAGCTCTCCAAGAATTCGGACCTGGCGCTCGCGCTGGGACTGATGGGGATCCTGGCGGTCATGATCATCCCCATGCCGCCGTTCCTGATCGACCTCTTCCTGTCGCTCGCGATCGCGCTTTCGGTGGTGCTGCTCTTGACGGCGGTTTACGCCACGCGCGCCCTCGACTTCAGCATCTTTCCCTCGATGCTGTTGATCACGACGCTGCTCCGGCTCTCGCTCAATGTGGCCACCACCCGCGTCATCCTGCTTCGAGGCGCGGAGCAAGGGACCGCGGCCGCCGGCGAGGTCATCCGGTCTTTTGGCGAGTTCGTGGTCGGAGGGAACTACGCCGTCGGCATTGTTGTGTTCATCATCTTGGTGGTCATCAACTTCATCGTCATCACCAAGGGCGCCGGCCGCGTGGCTGAAGTCAGCGCGCGCTTCACTTTGGACGCCATGCCTGGCAAACAGATGGCAATCGACGCGGATCTCAACGCCGGCCTCATCAACGAGGAGGAGGCTCGTCGCCGCCGCTCCGAGATCGCCCGCGAAGCCGACTTCTACGGCGCCATGGACGGTTCGAGCAAGTTCGTCCGCGGTGACGCGATCGCGGGCATCATGATCGTCTTCGTCAATCTGATCGGCGGGATCATCATCGGCACCCTGCAAAAGGGAATGGACATCGCCGACGCCGCGCAGGTCTTCACCCTGCTCACGATCGGGGACGGCCTTGTATCCCAGATTCCGGCGCTGATCGTCTCCACCGCGGCCGGCATCATCGTCACCCGCACCGCGACGAGCACCAACTACAGCCAGGAGTTCACCAAGCAGCTCCTGATGAAGCCCAAGGCCATCGCGGCCACCGCGGGCATCATGTTTTTCATGGCCCTGGTGCCAGGGCTTCCACATATTCCGTTCCTGATTCTGGCGGTCGGGCTCGGCTATACCGCGCGGCACTTGATGCGCAAGGAGAAGTTGGCGGAAGCCGCCAAAGTCGAGGCGCTCGAAAAGGAAAAGCTCAAACCCTCCTCCGAGAAGCTCGAAAACCTCCTGGGCGTGGACCTGCTCGAGCTCGAAGTGGGGTACGGCCTGATCAGCATTGTGGACGCCGATCAGAACGGGGACCTGCTCGAGCGGATCACCAACATCCGCAAGCAGTTCGCGCTCGACCTCGGGATCATCGTGCCGCCGCTGCGCATCCGCGACAACCTCGAGCTCAAGCCGGGCGATTACCAGGTACTGCTCAAGGGCGTGCAGATCGGGTCGGGCTCGCTCATGGTCGGGCATTTGCTGGCCATGGACCCGGGCAACGTGTCCGAGCGGATCGCCGGGGTGCCGACCAAGGAGCCCGCCTTCGGACTCGATGCGCTGTGGATCTCGGCGCGACAAAAGGAGGAGGCCACCTTCGCGGGATACACCGTGGTGGATCTCTCGACGGTCATCGCGACCCATCTCACCGAGCTGGTCCGCCAGAACGCGCAGGAGCTCATCGGCCGGCAGGAGCTCCAAGGGCTCCTCGACACGCTCAAGCAGTCCGCCCCCAAGGTGGTGGAGGAGCTCATCCCCAATCAGCTTCCGCTCGGTTCGGTCCTCAAGGTGCTCAGAAATCTGCTCAAGGAAGGCGTGTCGATCCGCGATCTGCGCACGATCCTGGAAGCGCTGGCCGACGCCGCGCCCCAGCAGAAGGATCCGGCCGTGCTCACCGAGCATGTCCGCGCGGCTCTGGCTCGCACCATCACGCGCAAGCTGGTGGGCCCCGATGGGGAGCTGCAGCTGCTCACGCTGGACCGCACGATCGAGGAGACCATCGCGGGCGGCATCATCCAAACGGATCAGGGACAGCAGCTTTCGCTCGATCCTGAATTCGTCCGCCGGTTCGTGGCCGAGCTGAACCGGGAGGCCGTGGAGCTTTCCAACCAGGCGAGCCAGGCGGTCGTGCTGTGTTCGCCGCTGATCCGGCAGCACCTTAAGAGTCTGGTCGATCGTTTCATTCCGAACGTGATCGTGCTGTCGCACAACGAAATCACCCCAAACGTGAACGTCAAGGCGTTCAGTACCGTGAGGTTGAGCTATGCAAGTTAAGAAGTTCGAAGCCCCGACCATCCAGGAAGCACTCGACACGATCAAGAGGGAGCTTGGCCCCGAGGCGATTATTCTCCAGACCAAGAAGAACAAGCGCGGCTTCGGGCTAATGTCCAAGGAGTCGGTCGAAGTGACTGCCGCCGTGTCCGATCGTTCGTTGCAGAAGAAGGGCGTGGCCGAGAGCCGCGTGCCGCAAAAGGAGCGCGAGGCGTTGCGCAAGATGCCGGCCGCGCGGCAGGCGGAGTTCATCGACAAGGCTGTCTCCCGAGGGAGCGCAAGCGCTGCGCGAGGCGGAACCGGCGCCGTCGCGGCGACGCGTGGCGCTCAAACCCAGAACCGGGCGCAGGCCAGTGCCGCCGCGCCTGCCTCAAGAAATTCGGCGCCATTGGGCGCGGGGAGCGCCGTGGGCACCTCTGTGACGACGGGCTCCAATCGCCGGCCGCCTGGATTCCGCTACATCGACGTGCAGGACGACGAGAGCGAACTGCAGGATCGGCCGACCCCCGTTTCCGGGGCGCGCGCGGCCGCGGGCGCGACGGGTCGCCTTCCAACCCACACCGGCATGTCGGTCGAGGAGGAGCTGCGCCATCTCAAGCGGATGATCGAGGAGATGAAGTCCGTCCAGGACGACGCCGCACCCGCCACGGGAGCCCAGGCGCTCATGGGCGCGACACCGCTTGAGACTCCCGCGCTGCAGGACGCATTTGATCAGCTGGTAATCGGCGGCGTGGAAAAGCGCCTGGCCGTGAAGTTGATCAAGAACGCGGCCTTTGAGCTGCGCGACGGCGCGACCAATCCCGAGCTGGTCCTTGACCAGCTCGCGGTCGAGATCATGCGGGCCACCGATGTGCATTCCGCGCTCTCGAGCGTCCTGCCCAAGCAGGAGGGGCAGGGGCCGGCCGTGATCGCACTCGTCGGTCCCACCGGCGTCGGCAAGACTACGACCGTGGCTAAGATCGCCTCCGACGCGATCCTTCATCGCAATCTCAAGGTTGGCCTGATCAATCTCGACAGTTACAAAGTCGCGGCCTTCGATCAGTTGGCCACCTACGCCAAGATCCTCAACGTCCCGTTTCGGTCCGCTTCGACGTTGGATGATCTCCGGCTCGCGATGCAGGATTTCCAGTCCCTCGACTTGGTGATCGTTGACACCACTGGGCGTTCGCAAAAGGATCCCAAGTCCCTCGACGAGATGAAGGAGATCCTCAAAGCGCTACCGGGCCTGCGCACCCAGCTTGTGCTGTCGGCGACCACGCGCGATGCGGAGCTGTACGACATGACCAGCCGTTTCGGTCTGTTCAAGCCCGAGGGCCTGATTTTCTCCAAGCTCGACGAGGCGATGAGCCACGGCGCGCTCCTCAATGTCTCGCTTCGGTCCAAACTGCCGCTGCTGTATTTCACCACGGGGCAACGCGTCCCGGAGGACATCGAAGAAGCGTCGCGCGAGCGGGTGGCCGCGCTCATTCTTGAGATCTGAGTGAAGGCGCAGTTATGAACGACCAGGCGGACACGCTTCGAAGGATGATGCAGGACCGGCTTTCCTCCAGCTCACGTGGACAGATCAGGGAGCCCGTGCCGGCGCAGACCGTGCCGGGCGGGATGCGCGGGCCGGTCGTGATCACCGTCGCGAGCGGCAAAGGCGGAGTGGGAAAGAGCTGTCTCGTGGCCAATATCGGGACCGCCCTCGCGCGCGCGGGTATCCGGACCTTGCTGGTGGACGGGGATTTCGGTCTCGCAAACTTGGACATCATACTCGGCTTGAATCCGGGGGCCGGCGCGCCGGGACAGTCTGGCGCTTCGGGCGGGCACTGGGTTGCCACGATGGAGGACATCGTGGATGGGCGAGCCCGCATCTCCGAGGCGGTACTAGGCGTCGAGCCCAATCTCTGGATCGTACCCGCGGCAAGCGGCGTGATGGAAGTGCGCTTCGCGGAAGAGCAGCTGCGTGAGCGCGCGATCTCCCTGTTTGAAAGCTGCCCATGGGAGATGGACGTGGTGCTGGTCGATGTCGGGGCCGGCATTCACTCCCGGGTGCTTTCGCTGCATAGTCCGGCGTTTCGGAGCGTCGTCGTGGTCACGCCCGAGCCCACCTCGATCACCGACGCCTATGGGCTCATCAAACTGCTTCGCCGGCAGCGTTTGGTGACGCGGCCGCAGATCATCGTCAATCAAGTGACGGGCGAGGCGGAAGCGGAGCAGGTTTTCCACCGGCTCGACGAGGTCGCGCATCGTTATATTGACGGAATAGAACTGGAATACCTTGGCTGCGTCCCGCGTGACGAAAAAATTTCCCGTTCCGTGCGACAGCGAAAAATTCTGTTAGACTTGGATCTGGAGTCGCCGGCGGTACCCTCTTTCGAGAGGCTCGCGCGGAGGCTTAGCCCGCAAGCACGGGGCATGGCCGGTGTCCATAGGAATGTGGGCCACAATACCGGTCAAAGTCCCGGCGAGGAGCCGGGCTTGAGTCGGTTTACGGAAGAACCGGCGCGCATGGCGCCAGGAAATTCAGCAAGGTTCTGGAGGACGTTGCTGGGCGAGGTGAGAGCATGAGGCTGAATCAAGGGATGCAGAAGTACCAGCGCGAGAGCTCCAAAGGCAAATCCGCTAAGCCCGAGTCCGATGTCGACGTAAAAGCCGACAAGGCCGCGGCGCGGGAAGCCGCCCGGGAGACCAAGGAAACCAAGCCCGCGGCGAAATCCCGAGCCGAAGCCGTCGCGCGCAATGGAACCGGACATAAAGGCGCCGGCGCCACCGCTGCCAAGCTCACGGGCAAGAAGGCGACCGCGGCCGATGCCAAAACCCTCGAGACAGCCGCCGAGGAGGCGCAGGCCGCCGCCGAGGCCGCGCGCGAGGAGGTCGAGCTCCAGAAGGAGATCGCCGCCGAGCTCGAGCGCGAGCAGGGCGAGACCAACAGGCTCGTCAAAGAGGATTTCACTCCCAATAACTCGACGCGCGAGAAGCTCGTGCTCGAGTACGCGCCGCTGATTAAATACATCGCCCAAAAGATCGCCGCGCGTCTCCCGGCCAACATCGAGCTCGATGACCTGATCAGCTCGGGCGTCATCGGCCTCATGGACGCGATCGAGAAGTACGATGCCTCGCGCGACAACAAGTTTAAGACGTACGCCGAATTCCGCATCCGCGGCGCCATCCTCGACGAGTTGCGCGCGCAGGACTGGGTTCCGCGCTCCGTCCGCGAAAAGGCCAAGGTCCTCGAGCGGTGTTACGCCAAGATCGAGCAGCAGAAGGGGCGTCACGCGACCGACGACGAGGTCTGTCAGGAGCTCGGCCTCTCCAAGGACGAGTACCACGACCTGCTCAACCAGGTCCGCTCGGTTTCGCTCCTGTCTTACGACGATATCTCCAACTTCTCCAAGACCGACAAGCGCACGCTGCACGGCTACAGCGAAGGCGGCTCCAAGGCTCCGACGCCCTTCAGCGAGGTCAACGTCGTCTCGGTCAAGAGGCTCATCGCCCAAGCGATCGGCGAATTGCCCGAAAAGCAGCGCCTCGTGCTCTCTCTCTATTACTACGAGGATCTCAACCTCAAGGAGATCGGCAAGGTCCTCGACGTGACCGAGTCGCGCGTGAGCCAGCTGCACACGCAGGCGATCCTGCGCCTCAAGTCCAAGCTGCGCAATCACTGGGACGACTTCGTCACGCTCTTTGGCTGAGGCCGGCCAAAAGGCTCAAGCCGCCTGGGGTTCGGATTCGCCGTCGGCTTGTCCCGCGGCGGCGAACGGCGCAAGCGCGCGCAGGATCTCATCGCTGAATTCATGGATCGTCTTTTCCTCCTCTTCGTTCTGGAAGAGGAATTTCACGCCCACGCGATAGCGATGGTTCTGATCGGAGATCACGGCATTCGTGCTCTCCACTTCCTGGCACCACACGACATGGGCCTTGATGTAAATGCGTTTGGGATGCTCCAGCGTGATCGCCAGGTTGCTGCCGACCTCGACGGGGGAGCGTGTAAAGAAGCCCACGCCCTTAGGGGAGAAGTCATTAAGAACGAGCCGCGCGGTGAAAGTCTCGGCGCGCTCCCCGAGGCGCGGGGTGACCCGGATTTCCGCGCTCACCCGCTGCAGATGGAATGTATTGCGGATTCTGGCTTTGCTTCGGCTCTTTCTTGAGGAGCGCAATCGGGGTCCGGATGCTTGCCACATAAACGTACAACCTCTTCCCTGCCTTAAAGTATGAGTCAAAATATTAGATCATTCAAGTCAAGAATTAGGCGTACCGGTGTGTCAACGCTGACACGTCGCTTTCCTGTCGATGCACCGGGGTTGCATGAATCTTGTCATGACAGGACTGAGATTGTTGAGTAAGTCTTTGCCTCGTGAGCGTTCCATTGAGCCACTGGATTCCCCTCGCCGCGATCCGGCCCCTGATCGATGTTGAGCTGTACTTGATCGTCGGGTTACTTTCCTGCGCCGAGTGGGTCGGCTATCGACTTTTCTTGCGAGGTCTTTCCGAGCGTCGTCACACCAATCTGCGCCAGCGCTTCATGGGGCTTTTTACCCGTTACGCGGCTTCGGTGGTATTGGCGGTCCTTTTTCATGTGGTGGAGTCGGAGGCAACCCGTTTCGAGCCTCCGCTTTCCTCGCTCGCGCAAAGGCTGCCCGCGTATTTCGCGCTGTTCGCGCTAGGCGCCGGCGCGATGGCGGTGATCCAGCTCGCCAAGATCGCCGTCTACCAGTTTCTTTTCTGGCGCAACATGAAATCGGGCGTGCCACGCCTGATCGTCAACCTGTTCACGATGGTTTTTTCACTGCTGATCTGGACCTGGCTCTTCAACCAGGTTTTTGGCGTGCGTCTGGCGCCCATCCTCGCGACTTCAGCGGTGGCGTCGATCGTGCTCGGCCTCGCAATGCAGGACACGCTGGGAAATCTCTTTTCGGGGATCGCCCTTCAGATCGATCCGCCCTTCGGTATCGGCGACTGGATCGAGATCCAGGGCGGCTC
>CAYXVB010000036.1:0-11295 GCA_964467785.1 uncultured Bacteriovoracaceae bacterium | reverse complement strand
ATCAGTGGGTGGGGCAGGTGAGCGAGATCACTTGGCGCACCACCGTTTTGACGGGCTACCTCGACGAAATGATCACGATCCCGCATCGGCTGATGGGGCAGAGCCAGGTGACCAATTACTCGCAGCGCAATCGTCCGGTGCGCCGGGGGCTGGCTTTTCGCGTTCCGTTGGATGCCCCGTTGGATCAAGTGCGCGAGCTGCTGCTTTCGGCGGCCGACGAGCTCCCGCAGATCCTGGCGGAACCCGAGCCGCGTTTCCTGATCACTGACACGACGGATTCCTGGGTGCTGGTCAAGATCTTCTACTCGATCGAGGATTTCGGACAGCAGGCCCGCATCGCGACCGAGTTGATCGCCAAGGTCATCCGCAAGTTCGCCGAAGCCGGGATTCCGCTCGCGGGCAACCGCCTCAAGGTGGAAGGTGGAGCGCCCTACGCCAAAGCCGAGACTTCCGCGGAACCGCGCGCCTGACGCCTCACCAGCTCGAAGCGAAATCACGAAGCGTGAGCGTGCCGTCGGCATTGATCTGGTAAATGACCGAGGTTCCCGCGCTGCCCGCGGTTCCGCCCGCGCCCGATGTGCCGCCCGTCACCACCGGCGTAATACTGCCAGCCGTGTAGGACTTGGTCGCGATCCAGATCACGCCGCCACCGCCGCCGCTGCTGTAAATGCCGCTGTAGGGAACCGTTCCGTTGGCGCCTTTGGCTTGAATGGTGCCCGTGCCCGAGATGCTCTCGGCCACGATGGCGACCAAGCCGCCGCCGCCGCCACCGCCGGCCCCGCCTTCGCTTCCACAGGTTCCGTCCCCACCCTGGCCGCCGCCGCCGGCGCCGTTGGTTCCAAGGCCGAACGCGCCGGCCCCGCCGCCGCCGTTGCCACCGTTTCCGAAATTGAAGCCAAGTGAGTAAATGTCCGCGAAACCCACGCCTCCCGTGCCAGGGCCGAAGCTTCCAGTGCCATTTGCACCGTTTGAATAGATGCGTCCGCCGCCGTAATTGCCACCGCCGCAGGCGCTGCCCCCGCCTCCGCCGCCATTGCCGCCGGCTCCGCCATTACCACCGGCTGATCCGGCTGAGGCCGCACCGCTCGTTCCGTTGGCGCTGAGAATCGCCCCACTCGAGAAGATCACGTTCTTGGCTCGGAGAAAGATCGAAGGGCCAGCCCCCGTCGTCGTGATCGTGCCGGAAAGTGTCAACGTGTTGGCGCTCAAAGGGAGCGATCGAGTGTAGAGACTCGAGTCGATCGTGCCTCCGTTGATCGTCAGATCGGCCGCACTCGAGACTTCGCCGAGGAGCGCGTTGTCGAAAGGGCCGGACTTGCCGCGAAAGCCCAGGTAGAGACTCGAGGGAGGTTGTGCCGGGCCACTGCCATCCCAGGAGTCGCCGAAAGAGCGTTCGATCAGGCTATTGTCCGGCATGAGCTGGTAAATGCGCGAGCTACCCGAGGCGCCGTTGTTGGCGCCCGATCCTCCCAGCCCGCCGTCGGTGAGCGGGACTAGATTCGCGGAGTACTTCTTGGCGATGACGAAAATCACGCCACCGCCTCCACCTCCGCCGTTGGCTGCGGTATAAGTGGATGAGCCATTTCCTCCCAAGGAGCGCACGCGCGCCTTGCCGGAGATTTCGTTGGCGAGGATGAATAGCAAGCCTCCGCCTCCACCCCCGGCGCCGCCACCATCCGAGCCGCAGGAGCCATGGCCAGCGCCGCCTCCGCCCCCGCCGCCGTTGCCACCCGTGCCACCCGCAGTGGTGGAGCTGCCGCCATTGCCACCGTTGCCCCAAAGGGAAAATCCGGCCGCGTAAGAGAGCGCGGTCCCCGCTCCAGAAATTCCCGCCGTCGTGCCGCTGCCCCCGGTGGCCGCGGCTCCCGGGGAGTTTGCGCTGCCGCCCGCTCCGCCCCCACCTCCGCAGGCGCCACCGCCGGGTCCGCCGCCGCCCCAGCCGAGGCCGCCGGTATTTCCATTGGATCCGGTGTTCACGCCATCCTGACCATTGGTGTGGATCAAAGCGCCGGTGGTGAGCGCAAGCTTGTCGGCACGAAGGTACAGCGCCGCGGCTCCGCCGGCCGGGTCATAGGTGAGCGTGCCGGAGACGTTTAGATTCTTGGCGGAATAGGGGCTCGTCGGCGGATAGGTGGCAGCGTTGACGGTTGTGCTGTTGAGCGATTGATCCGCTAGCGTCGCGACGTCAGGCAATGTGGTGCTGATCGGGAAGGGAATCTGTTGCGTAGTGAAGGCGACGGACGAAACCGAACTGGAAGTCTGTCCGCCGTTGTCCTTGGTCCGGACTTTGATCACGTAGTCAGTCGCGTCGCTTAGGGTCAGGCCCGCAGCCTGAAACACTTTGCCCGTACCGGCCGTCGTCCAATCCCGCACTACGGCGCTCGTCGTGTTGTTGACGATCTGGTATTCGAATCCGGCAAGTCCGCACCCACTATGGTCACTGCCCGTGAAGGTAATGGTCACTTCGGGAGAGTAGGAGAGCGAAGCATGTTTGTTGGAGGTCAGTTCGCTCAGAAGACGGACCGCGTTCGGGGCGTCGGGCGCGATAGCGATCGGGGTGCAGCCGCCCGAAGCTCCACTCGAGGCGCTGCCAGAGCTACCTCCCGATGGATCTCCAGAAGTCGTTGCTTCGTCGCCGGCCCCGATGCCGGCCCCGAAGCTGGAAAGATGGCTGATCCTGATGCTGCAGCCCGAGAGCGCGAGCGCGCCGCAGAGTAGCGCATTGAGGAGCAGCGAATAGCTTCGCCTGTCCTGCCCGGATTTGGATTGGCATTCGCGACCGCATACGTACAGCATACCTCGACAGTTTAAATGCGGTTAACCATGGACGTCCAGCTGTGTCAGGTGCGACCCGGCTTCAAAGCGGGGCACGACGCCTTGAGAAAATGAAAAACCCCCGATTTCTCAGGGAAACCGGGGGTCATGGCGAGATTCGTCAGGTCAATCGGACGTATTTAGATATGGAGCCCTAGCGAAAAGGCGATGCGCCGGTCTTCCATGCCGCCCGCGTTGAGGGTCATTTCCTCTCCGTAGGTGGCGAGGTCTAAATGCACGACCCGGGTGTCGATGCCGATACCGGCCGAAAGATATCCCTGGTTGATCCCCAGCCGGGCCGCCAGGACGCCGTAATGGGCCTCGCCGCCAAGGTGGATCAGGCGGAACGCGCTGCCGCCGCCGGAGTTGCCGATGTCCTGCACGTCCAAGGCGAGCACGATGTTCTTGAGGAACTGCCATTCGCTGACGCTCGCCGAGGCGCCAAAGCCAAAGGTGCGGGGCTGGCCGGTCGGAGTTGCCGCAATGCTCGATACCGGCGACGGGATCATCGAGTAGTTCCCGCCGAGCAGATTGTTGAACGCCGCGCCCGCGGTCCACTTCATTCCCAACCATTCCACCGGCAGATCATAAGTTCCGCCCAGGTCGATGTCGAAGTGTCCGCCCATGCCCGCGCCATCCGTGATGGAGGTGCCCTTCATGAGGTCGGTCACGGAGTAGACGCTGCTCGAGCTGAGGCGGTAAGTCATATGCGGGGTCATGCCGATGGACAGCGCGTTCTTTTCGAGGAACTTGTGGCCGATCGTCACTGCTGGACCGATGTCGGAAATGACCTGCGGGGAGATGTTGTAGCTGCGGCGCATGTCGATGTCGATCTGGGTACTGGTGAGCACCGCGAAGCCGAAGAAGAGCTTCGGATCGTCGCCCCCGCCCGAGAAATATACGCCCGGCATCGTGGTTTGGATGCGGGCGTGGATGTTTTGTCCGGCGGACGACGCGAGCGCGCCCATCAGGCCGGTGGGCGTGGTGTTGTTCAGGATGTTGGACATGTTCGGGAGGAACGTGGAGTTGAACTCACCCGAAGGCTCGAGCAAGCTGATCCGGGTCCTCGGATTGGCGGTGACGCGGGCCGGATTGCCGAAGAAGTTCTGATCGTAAAGACCGGTGGTCATCCAGACTCCGCCCATGCCCGCGGAACGGGCGCTGGCGGCGGGGTGGATGATCTGGTCGAGGGCCAGCGCCTGCGTGGCGCCGAGGAGGGAGAAGGCCGTCCATGCGATGTGCTTTTTCATGTGAATCACCTGCCGATCCCGAAGTTGAGGAGCTGCGCGCGGAAGCATTGGTCTGCCAGAGCCGCCTGACTGGGCTGACCGACTGCGAAGATCGCGTTGAGATCCGAACCGGTCGAGGAGAAGCTTCCGCCGGTGGTGCCCAATCCATTGATGCCGTTATAGGCGTATTTGATGGCCCAGAAGAGCATATCGATCGAAACCGCGCCCGTAGGCTCGGTCGTCGCGATGTCCGTGATCGTGGTGGAGCCGAACGTCGAATTCGTGTGCGCGCAGCCGGACGCGCAGCCGGAGGTTGTACAGCTGGAGGGGGTGTTCACGATGAGGGACTTGAGCAGCTGCGAGTTCGAGCCCTGTCCCTCGGCCAGGAGCTCCGCCGCGAGCGCGAGGCCGGTCATGAATTGGGTGAAGTATTGTAGTTGGGTGCGGCCGGTGGTGCCGTTCTTGAAACCGCTCTGGACCAGGGCGCCGTAGATCGCCGAGCGCTTGGCCGTTGAGCCGGGAGCGATGCTTTCGGCCATCGCGGTCAGGCCGCGGCCATTGGCGCCGTTTCCGACAAAGGTGAGGAACGCGCTCATCCCGACGCCGTTCTGATCGAGGGTCGCCATGGCTTGTTCGTTGGAGGTGATGTCGGAGTAGCTCGAAGAGAGCTTCTGGTAGTTGCTCTGCGCGCAGGAATAGTCGCCGCGGTCAAAACAGGCGCGTGCCGCGGAAAGGAGCTGGGCGTCGCCTGACGGCGCGTCGACGGGTGAGTAGATGTTCAGGCAACCAGTGGCCAGCAGCGATATCCCCGCGGCGGCCACGGCGCGCGCGAGAGTGGATTTTTTATTCCTCACGAATTCCCCCTTGAGTGGATTGTATGGATAAATTTTACGGGTGGGGGATCGCTTTGTAAACGAATCAGAGGCGGGGAATCAGAAGCAGAACCTGAGCCTTTAACTCCTGCAAGTCGCCGGTGTTCTGGATAAGATACGTGGCTGCCTTGGCGCGTTCCTCGTCGGAGAGCTGGGCGGCGATGATCCTTCGCGCGGCCTCCTCATCGGATTGGTCGCGCGCCATTAGCCTGCGCACGCGCATGTCGAGCGGAGCTTGGACGACAATGAGGCCGTCAAAATCTCGATGGCGGCCGCTTTCCACGAGCAGCGCGGCTTCGTAGAGCACTGTCCGCGTGGAGCTTCGCGCCGCCGCCTCGGCCAGTTGCCGCTCGCTTTCCGTGCGGATGAGCGGGTGGAGGATGGCTTCGAGCTCCCGGCGCGCCTCGGCGTCCTTGAAAACCAGCTCTCGCAGCCGCGCGCGGTCTGCGGTGCCGAACCTCTTGAGCAAAAGGGGATGCGCGGCGCCGCCCTCCGCGGAGAGCGCACGAGTGAGCCGGTCCGCATCCACGACGGGGATCCCGGCCAGCTCCGTGAAGAGTTGCGCCACGGTCGATTTGCCTGAAGCGATCCCGCCAGTGAGGCCGTAAACCTTGAACGCGCGGGCGTTCACTTCTTGAGCTCCAGCTTCTCGCGGCGCTTGGCTTCGTCCCAGTATTTGTCCATCTCTTCGAGGGTGGATTGCTCGGGCAGCTTGCCTTGCTCCTTGAGACGGCGCTCCACGTGCCGGAAACGCGATTCAAACCGGTGGAGCGTCGCGCGAAGGGCGTCTTCGGCGTTGACGTCCATGAGATAAGCGACGTTGGACAGCGTGAAAAGAAGGTCGCCGAGCTCTTCGCCCAGGCGCCGGCGGATGGTTTCGCGTTCGCCATGGGGCGCGTCTTCGTCCTCGGCCTTTTCGAGCGCGTAAAGTTCCTGTTTGAACTCGGCGAGCTCCTCGTCGATCTTGGCGATCGGGCCTTCCATGTCCGGCCATTGGAACCCGACTTTGGTGACCTTTTCGATCACGCGGCCCGCGCGCTGCAGGCCGGGCAGTCCCTTAGGCACGCCGTCGAGCACGCTGGCCTCGGGTTTTGATGCCTTTTCCTTGGCCTTTTGCTTTTCCCAAGTCTGGAACGCGCTCTCAGCGTCCTCCGCTTTCACGTCGCCAAACACGTGCGGGTGTCGGCGGATGAGCTTGTCGTTGAGTCCCTCGGCTACGTCATAGATGTCAAAGGCGCCCTCCTCGCGAGTCATTTCGCTGTGGAGGAGCACCTGCATGAGCAGATCGCCGAGTTCCTCGCGGAACGCGCCCTTGACGATCTCGTTTTTGAGCTTCTCGGCGCTGTCGATCTGGTCGAGCACATCGATGACTTCGAAAGCTTCCTCGATGAGATACTGTCGAAGCGACTGGTGCGTCTGCTTGCGGTCCCAAGGGCATCCGCCCGGGGCGCGTAGACGATGGACGGTTTCAATCAATTTCAGCAGCGATTCGACTTTCGACCTCGGTGACACGGGAGTGGGGGTGCTCATGCCAGCATCCTACCATAAAAGGTATCCGCTTCCTTTTTGATGCACGCCGCGTCACCCCACGCGGTGGCGGCCGTCCCCTGCAGGCAGATCAAGGCCTGAGCTTTAGCTTCTATGACGCGGCGTGCATCAAAAAGGAAGCGGATACCTAACAGAGCTCGTGGGCGCGCTCCATGAGGCCGTGGGCGACGCCGCGGAAAGGGTCGAGGTCATGGAGCTTCGCTTCGCCGAATCGGTCGATCAGTGATTGGCGGATCCACGGGACCTTCGCGGTGCCGCCCGTGCAGAGGACGCGGTCGACCTGCGAGGGTTTAAGGCCGGCGGAAGCGAGAGTGTCGTCCAAAGAGGCCGTGACCGCCTCAAAGGCATCTGCGGCATAGGATTCGAAGTCCGCGCGCTTGACCTTTTCGTGGATTTCGATGTCCGGGTAGACGAAGTCGAAAGGCGCATGCGCCGCGCCCGAAAGTCCGCGCTTGGTGGCTTCAATCCTTTCGAACAGAGGAAAGCCCAACTGATCGTTGAGCAGCGTGAAGAGGCGCTCCATCCGCGCGCGGTCCTCGTCGCCCAGGGCCCATTGCTTGACGTTGCGGAAGAATTCCATCGTGTCCTGCCGGCGTAAGAGTGAGATCTCGGCCGGGTGGCAGATGCGCTCCATCAGGTGCACCGGCATGGTCAGCACGTTGGAGCCGAAGGGGACTTTGTACTGCACGCCCGTGCCGAACCAGGGCGAGATTCGGTGGCGCATTAGCGCGGAATCCAGCGCGTCGCCCGCGACCGAGACTCCGCCCATCGCGATCACGTCGGAAGGCTCGAAGCGCCGGGTGCCGAGTCGATAAACCGTGAAATCCGAGGTTCCGCCGCCATAGTCCGCCGCGAGCACGATCTCCGTGCGCCCGTGGTGGGCGCCGTTGTCCGAGACCAAGGCACGGTCGTAACCAAAGGCCGCCGCCACGGGTTCCGGAAAAAACTCGATGTCCTTGAAGCCCGCGATCCGTGCCGCGCGCTCCAGGCGCCCTTCGGCGTAGCGGTCATCCGACTCCTCAGGCGCGAAGCGAGCGGGACGTCCCAGGACCACAGAGGTCACGTCCTGCTGGAAGTGCCCATTTGCTCGGCGTCTTAATTCTGAAAGAAATATTCCAATTAGGTCTTCCAGGTTAAAGGGGCGGTCGTCGACATAAGTGCCGACAAAGCTTCGCTTGGGGAGCTGTCTTTTGATCGAACGAATGAACCGCCCGGCGTGGTCGTGTGCGCTCAACTCGCGGATGGCTTGGACGCCGTAAAAAACCTGCTTGGCGCTTGGAAAGTAGAGCAGGCTTCGCATGACCGCCGGATCGGGGGCGAAGGGGTCGAGCGGCGCGAAGCCTCGCGGACCATTCTGGTCCGCCGCTCCGAGCAGGGAATTGGAGGTGCCGAAGTCGATGCCGTAGACCAGCCTTGGAGAGGTGAGCATGGAATTCGGATTATCCTCTGGACGTGTCGATTGCGCATTCTTTAAAATAGCGAAATCTATGCGCCGCAAATCCGAAACCGACCTCGCGTCAGATGCGCCCTGGATCAAACCCGAGGATTACGTCGAGCGCGTGCTCTGGGTCGAGGTGGACAATCCCCTGACCAAGACGAAGGTCTCGCTGCGGGACGGTCTGGAGGTCCTCGAGCTGCTGGAGTCCGGCGTGTTGATAAAGCTTCCAGCGCGAGTCGCGGCCTCGGGGCATTTGCTTCGATTGCGGCTCGAACATCGCACGTTCAATCCCTTTGAGGCCGGCAAGCACGGCAAGAGCGGCAAGCCCGCCAATAAAGGCGCTAAGTCCGGCAAAGCCGCCCGCTCGCCGCAAGCCATGAAGGGCTCGTTCTTCGCGTTCGTCGCCATCGGCCGCGTGGCCTCCATCGAGAACGCGCAGTCCGAAGGCGACGGCAAAGTCTGGCAGATCGCCGCCGTGAACTTCACGCAGTTCGATGAGGGCGAGTGGAATCGCTTTGTCGCGGATTACGAGGCCATTCAGGTTCGGGTCCGCAGCCAGGTGCAGATCAGGAAAGGCTGAGGCGAACTATGACTTCAACCCCTTCCGCTTCCGATGGAACCCACAAGAGCCCCGCCAAATCGGGGCGCCCCTCCAAGTTCTCCGAGGAACGGCGGGAACAGGAAATTCGTAAATCGCTCGAAAAAATCAAGATCCTCATCGCCGACACCGGGAGCAGCCGCACGAGCATCCAGCGCATGCTCTCGCATTTCGGCGTCAAACGGGCCCAGATCGAGGTTGTCGCGTCCTCGGAGGAGGCGCGCGTCGCCATCGCCAAAAGCCATCCCCAGATCGTCTTCGCGGAGTTCGAGATCGCGGGCAAGCCGGGACTTGAGCTCGTCAAAGTCCACAACGAAGCGTTGGAGCTCCAGCAGCCGCGTGCATTCATTCTCATCCTCAATAAGAATTCCAACATGCTCGTGTCCTCCGCCGCCGACGATCCGGTGGACTCGCTGCTGGTCCGGCCGTTCACCTTCCAGGGACTCAAGAACCAATTCGTTGACGTCGTCGAGCAGCGCGTCAATCCTAACGAGTATCACCGTGCGGTGAGCGAAGGCGCTCGGCATCTCTCCGAAGGCCGGCTGGAGCCGGCGCGTGACATGTTCGAGCAGGCGGCCAATCTCGATCCAAGCGCGGTGCAAGCCCACGCCTATCTCGGCGTTGTCCTGCATCGGCAGGGACAATACGAAAATGCGCTCGCGGCTTTCAATCGCTCGCTCAAGATCGATCCGCATTATTTCAAGGGGCTGATGGGGCTCTTTGACACTTATCTTGCCTTGGGCAACATCAAGGGCGCCTATGAGACCGGTAAATGGGTCGCGCACTATCATCCGCTCCCGCTCCGCAGGCTGCCCGATTTCATTCGAGTCTCCATTAGCAATAATCGGCTCACTGACATCCTCGGGTTTTATGAGCTGACCGAGGATGTCGAACTCCTGCCGACGGAGATCGCTCGGAGTATCGCCGCCGGACTTGCGGTTTGCGGGCTTCAGTTCATCAAGGCGTCCGATAAGGAAAACGCGGTCGGGGCGTTCAAGCGCGCTCTCACTCTTTCTAAGTGGCACCCTCTGATCGTCAAGCGCGTGCTTTGCGCGCTCATCGGCGCCGGCTATCAAGGGGAGTTCGCCGAATTCGCCGAGAAAGCTCCGCCCGAGGTTCTTGGGTCACTCGAGGTTCGCTTGGCCGAGATTCGCTACTGGGATGAAAAAAAGGATCATTACCGGGCGCTCAAGTTGGGTCTGGAGGCGATCGCCCAGGATGTGCACGATGCCGAGCTGTTTCAACTCATGATCCAGCTTTCGATCGACCTCAAGCGCAGCACCGGCACCGTCAATGAGCTCATCGAACAGGCGGTCCGCAAGTATCCGGAAATCCGCAAAAGGTATCCGCTTCCTTTTTGATGCACGATGCGTCATTCCTGAAAGGGATGCGCAGTTTTGAGATCGGTGCTAGAGAGATCTCTTGGCTTAATGATGCGGTGTGCATCAAAAAGGAAGCGGATACCTTTGAGAAAGAAACCTACCCGATCGCGGGTTGAATGGGATCGGTTGGCCGATCGGCGTCTTTTTGGCCTGCTCGAGACCGCAGAGAACCAAACCGGGCTTCGCAGGCTGGGACCCAAAAAGCGCCCCTGGCAAATTCAACTTCGGCTGGTCGGCGCGCCCACGATGAAGCAGCTCAATTCTGCTTACCGGGGCAAAGACTACGCGACCGACGTACTCAGCTTTCCTGCGCCCGAGGTTTTTCGTCGGGAGCTGGGAATGCTCGGCGAGCTGGTCATTTGCCTGCCGACGCTCAAGGCCCAGGCCAAGGCCGAAGGGCACGCGCCCGAAGTCGAGCTCAACGTGTTGCTGGCTCACGGACTGCTTCATCTGCTCGGACTGGATCATGAGCGAGGGGCGCGGGAAGCCGCTACGCAGCGTCGCTGGGAAAACCGGCTTCTCGAAGCGGCTTTCGGTAAAAAGTTTGCGGGCTTGATCGAACGCAATAACTCCAGTATCAAAGGTCACGAGTAAGGACATATTCATGAGTACGACCACTGCGACTGTTCTTCAGCCCCATGAGATCCGCGAGCGCCTTCAGACGATGAAGGAAAAGCTCGATTTCCTACGGGGGTCTCTTTGACCTCCCGGTCAAATCCCGTCGCATCGCCGAGCTTTCCGACCTTTCCAATCAGCCCGAGTTTTGGCAAGACAACCGCAAAGCCCGCGCGCTGACGCAGGAAAAGTCGCGTCTCGAAGCCGAAGTCAACCAGTTCACCGATCTCGATCGCGGCTACAGCGACGCGCTGACCTTGTATGAGCTGGCGCAGGAAGCGGGAGACGACTCCACTTATGCCGAGGTCAGCCAGCTGATCGCCAACTTGGCCGACCAGTTCGAGAAGGCTGAATTCCAGAAAATGCTTTCTGAAGAGGCCGACCCCAAGAACGCGATCGTCACGATCAACGCGGGCGCGGGCGGCACTGAGTCGCAGGATTGGGCGCAGATGCTTTTGCGCATGTACCAGCGCTGGGGCCAGGACAAGGGCTTCAAGGTCGATCTCATGGACGCGCTCCCGGGCGAAGAGGCGGGCATCAAAAATGCCACGCTCACCATCTCGGGTTCGTACGCCTACGGTCTCCTCAAGTCCGAAGCCGGTGTCCACCGCCTGGTGCGGATCTCGCCGTTCGACTCGAACGCGCGCCGTCACACTTCGTTCACCTCCGTCTTCGTCACTCCTGAGATCGACGACGACTTCGAGGTCGTGATCAATCCCGCCGACGTCCGCACCGACGTGTATCGCGCCGGCGGCAAGGGCGGTCAGGGCGTCAACACCACTGACTCCGCGGTGCGCTT
>CAYXVB010000035.1:0-26060 GCA_964467785.1 uncultured Bacteriovoracaceae bacterium | reverse complement strand
GTTTTTCGATCGCCGCGAAATCGCGCTGCAGAAGAAGCTGCGCGCCCTCGGGAATCCCCGCTGCCAATAGCACTCGGCGCGGACCGACCTCGACCCAGCGGCTCTCACCCGGATGGTTCGAAAGGCCCTTGCCCATCGCGAGCGCGTTCGAAGCCGCCAGCAAGAGTAACCCCGCGACTCCGGCACCGAACTGACTTCCGAGGATCCTGTGAATCGACTTCATGATCCATCCGATCACCCGGCGCTCCGGCCGGATGACCGCTCCTCAGCGCGTCTCCGCCGGCTTGGGCGCCACGGCACGGCTCAGATTGGCCAGGACTGCGGTAATATCACCGCGATCGGCACGAATCTTTTTCAAGAAAGGTGGACGCAGGATCCATCCCGCCATGTCCGCGCCCTTTGGCGCTTCACCGTTGGCCAGCAGATAACTGAACACGTTCCTTAGGATGAACTCGCTTTCCACGCAGCTGCCGATCTTGCAAGTCGCCTGCTTAAGGGTGTCATGGAACACGCTGTAAGCCGAGGCATCGCCTTCGTAATCCTGCATGGCTTCGTACTTTTCGATCGTCCCGTCGTGGTCGCGGTCGAAACGGGCAAAAAACGCTTCAAGATATTGCGAAAGCCCGAGGTACCCCTCGGAGTCTTGCGTGACGAAGCGGGGCCCGCGCGCACTGCGCGCAGCGGCGTTTAAGTTTGCCTCAAAACGCTCGCGCTCCGCCGCGCCCAAGCCCTTGTAATAGTTCAGTAGGCCCGGCAGCCGGCCCCACGCCTCATCCAGATGGGCAAAAAACTCGCGCCGGTAACAATTTTCCTCGATCGTTTCGTTGCCGAACACATCCACCGGCAGTGGCCGAGCCTCGTCACGGTTGCAGATTCCCGCAATCAACTGATGAACGCGTCCGCCCGCGGCCTTGGCCGAAACGGCGTAACTCAGCATCAACGCCGTCTCATCGCGATCCATGTAGCCATTCCCATTGGAAACCGACAGAAAGAGGTTGGACTCGACGAAGCGCTTAAGGAAGGACACGTTGTTATCGGGATCGACGATCCTGAGGTCTCCCGCGATCTTTTTGATGTCCTTGAAGAAATCCTTGAACTCAGTTTCCGAGACGCCCGCGGCAGGCGCGGCCGCATAAGCCTCAATGAACACGCCGGCAGCGACGTCCATGAGATAAAGGTACGTCAATGCGCGGTAGGAGTAATCCGGGTCCTTCGCGGACGGTGCCACGGGTCCCAGCCAGATCTCGGTCGGGCGGGAACTCTCGGCGGCCAGATACATCGGCGGAACGCTCGAGATGATCTTGCGGACTCGCTCGGCGGCCTGCCAGGTGCGGGCCGATACAGTCCCCTCGTCGCCATCCAGGATGTCACCGATCGACAGCCCGAGTAATTGGCTGCGGCTCAGGACCAGCGGCGAACCCATCGACGGGCGCAGGCAAAGCACTTCGAAACTGCGGTCAATGTAGCGCTGCCCATCGGCCCACCGGCCCAGAATCTCGCGGAGGCGCGCGACGCCCTGGCGATTCAGACCCGGCGTGTCCTCGCGTCCGAGAAGCTTCGTGAAGAGCGGCTTCATGAACTCGCCGAGATGCTCGCCTGTGATCCGGTTCTTGCCCACGAGGAGTAATCCGCCATCGGCCTTTGCGGCGAGCTCCTGGAACTCACGGATGGCAATCGCCTTTTCAGGACGACGCTCAATCGCATCCTCGAGAAAAGAGAGTACCTCGCTTACCACGCCTAGGATCTGATCGCGGCCTTCGCCCGTGATGATCGAGGGGTTCTTGCCCATCAACTGCAGGGTATGCAGATAAAGACCAAAGCCCCGGGCCGCGGCATGCAGCATCGGGTCCCAGTCGCGACTGGCGATGCGCGAGGAATCGCCCGAGATGAGCACGGCCTTGAGCTGCTGGAGCATCGGCAAGTAGTCGCGCACGGCATGGAACGCGTCCTGCGTGCCCGAGCTCTGCGCCATGGCTTCGAATTCGCGCATCAGCGTGTCAATGTGAGAGAACTCGTAGTCCGCGCCAGTACCGGTGAGCACCCGCGAGATCTCGTGGGCGAATCCTTCGATCGCGGCGCGCGCGCCGGCGACCTTGGCTTCGTCCGCCTGCGCGTAGTTGGCGACAGTCAGCGGCAGGTAAGGGCGCAGCTTGAGGCTCTGCTCGCGCAGGATGTCCATCAGCTTGCGCGCGGCTTGCAGCTCGTCGACGGTCAGCGAGTCGTCAGCGCCGCCCAGGAGCGTGCGTTTGAGCGCCATCAGCTCGCGGAGCATCGCCGGCGTGATCTCGTACTTGTCGAGGAAGTGCTCCTCAAGAAAGATCTTGAGCTCTTTCGGAGTATAGACTCCGGCGGTCTTGCCTTCGGTCCGCTCGGCAAAGAGCTTGAGCGAACGCGAGGCGCAGTCCCAGAGGCCCGAGATCTTTTTCTCGTCATTGGACTGCCCTTGATAATATTCCGCGATGACCTGCGAGCCCCCGGACAGGCACTTGGTGTCGTTGCCCAGTCCCATCGAGGAGCCGGAAGTCATCCGCTCGCCAAAGCGCGCCGTGCAGCCCGTAGCCGAAACCATCGCCAGCGCCGCGGCCGCGGCGAGTGCTTTGAGCTCAGAACGCATAGGAAACCCCCGCATGCACGCGATCGTTCGCGCGGTAACGACTGATGAAATCCGGGCCCATCACGCCGCTGCCCGCGGGCGCATCCGAGCCCAGCACGTCGGCGCCGATGGCCACCATCAGCCCCGGCGAAGGACGCACCCGGAGCTCGGCCGAGATGATCTGGCCCGAGTTGCCGAGATCTTGCAACAAGCGCCAGGAGCCCGAAATGCGCCGGGCAATGCCGCCCAAAGGCGCGAGCGAGCTCTCCACGCCTAGGCTCACCGCGGTCTGAAAAGGATAGCGCGCATCGAAGACGCTACCCGCACCGGTCGAGAACGGCCCGCCATCGGCCGCGTAGCCGCCCACCACTCTCATGACCGAGAGGTCCAGGCGCGAAGCCACGCCGAAGGCGCCCGCCGGCCGGGCAAAAGTCCACTCCGCGGACGCGCTCATCGACAACGCGTCGGCCACCTCTTGCGTGGTCCAGCTCGCGGGCGTGTTGTCGCGCACCGGACGCTCGAGCAGGCTCGAGACCCAGCTACGGAAATCTTGCCCATTCCAACCGGCCTCGACCGAGGTCAAATGGTGATTGAGGACGCGAGGGTAAACCTGCGCATTGACCACGCTGCCGTTACGGATCTCGGAAAGCTTGTCCTTGCCGTCATAGCCGAGCAATAGCTGGTTCATCGGCTTATAGGCGTAAGCGACGGATGCCCAGGGACCTTCGTTTTCCTGCCCCACGCGCGCCAGGATACTCAACGAAGGCCGCAGGATGATTTCCGACATCGGCGGCACGACGAGCTCGTAATTGACGGGCGTGGGCTTGTTGAGCACCAGGATCTGAGACGGTGGGGCGATGAACCAGGGACTCGACGACCTGATGCTGCCGTTCTGGGCATCAATGGACACACCACGGTCGGGCACAAAGATCGGACTGCCCATCGCGGCGAGCTGGAAGTATTTTTCGGCCACGTTGAGGGTCGCGCCTGTGAACGCGACCGGCTCCGGACGCAGGTAATCCCAACGGAAGCGCGGCTGCCAAAGCCCCATGCCCCACTTTTCGTCCAGATGATTCCAGTGCTCCAGGCGGCGCCCCAGGCTGAGCTGCACGGGCCCAAGCAGTCGCGAAGTGGCCACGTAGCCCTGCGGCATTTCCACAGTGAATTGACCGGCCCTCGGATTGACGATCACCTGCGCGGTGACATTCCACTCGCCTTCGAGCCACTGCGACTGGCGTCCCCCCTTGAGGCGTGTGCCGATCGACGGGTAAAACGCCTGGCTCTTTTTTGCTTCTGAATCGTAAAAGTAATACGAGGACTCAAAGCCCACGGTGCGCCGATCGTGTTCCGCCACCCGACCAAAGGCCGGAAGCTCCGCATCGTCCAATCCCGGCAAACCCATCCTGCGTGACCGACCCGCATTTTCTAAGAGCGGCGGGGAAAGTGCCTGTTGCGCGCTCGCTGCAACCGGAACTTCCGCGGCATCAGCCGCGCCGGCCAAACTCTGAAATGCCAATAGGGCCAGTGCCTGACTGTAGATGGAGCTGCGCTTGCGGGCTTGCACCAAGTAAACCTCCTCGGGCTCTTTCTCGAACAGAGCGAGTTATAGACGACCCGCACTAAATAGGCAACCACTCTAATCAGGAACTAAATTAAATAAGTGGTCTGCCCATGCCCGTCAGTCTCAGGGCCGCTAAAGAGGAGTTTTTACTGAGCTTTTAGGGAGAGCGTCAAGACAAAGCGTGCGACTGGTTCCTCTCCTGTCAACGAAGGAACTGTAGCCACCACCTGGACCGGTAGGTTTTGGCGCTCGCGGGTCTCTTTCGCCTTCTGAACGGCCTCGAGGATTTGAACCCCCTCGGTGCAGACGAAATGAACATCACCCTCGGCCCGCTTAAGGAACTCGGCGTTGAAATCTTTGAAAATCAGAGAAACTTTGCCGCCGGCGCGATCGTCGATCAAGCGCATCGCCAGAAGGCCGCAGGCCGCATCTGCGCCGGCCGCGAGTACACCAAAATACATGGATCCCACGTGATTCTGAGTCCGGCGATTCAAGCCGATCTTGACCACGATCTTCTCGTCGGAAATTTCCTCGACCGAGGGTCCGACAAAAAAAAGAACGGGGATTTTAAGCAGGCCGAAGGTCCGGAGCTTGAGAGTTTCCCGCATCCGCTCGGGGACCGCCTGCGCGACGGGCTCGGCCAGACCGGCCACGGCGCCGGTGACGGTTTGTGTGATCTTGTTGAGCGTCTTGAGAGGGTTCAGCTTGGCCATATAAGCCAAGAATGAAACGCAAAACAGACTTTCGCAAAGAAAATCCGGGAGTACCGAACCAGTAGCGCACTTTCGGCGCCGGTCCGAGACCCCCGGATCTAAAGGAATTTGAATTCAGCCGCCCTGCGAAGAGGTCAGCGAGAATTACTTTTTGCGGCTCTTCTTCTTGCGATAAGCCGACTTCTTGTCCGCGGCGCGCTTGGCCTTGGAGCCAAAGTAGGTCTTGGCGGTTTCCTTGTCAGCGCGGAGCTTGGCCACGAGCTTTTTCTTGCCGGCGCGGCGGGATGCCTTCTTCGCGTTGCGGGCAGCAGCGGTCGTGGTGGCGGTGGTTTGAGCGGTACTCATTCTCGTTGTCTCCTATGATCCCGATCTCTAAACTGAAACAGCATGCCTGTCACGCAATTTCCGAACCCCAGGGAAGTCGACACCTCGCCCGACGGATTGATCGCGATTGGAGGCGACCTTCACCCCGAATCCCTCGTCCTGGCCTACAGCCTTGGAATCTTTCCCTGGCCGTCGGAGAACGCGCCGCTGCTCTGGTTCTGTCCCGAAAGGCGCGCAGTCCTGGAGTTCGACCGACTGCACATTCCCCGCTCCCTCGAACGCTCCCGCCGCCGCGGCCTCGGTCGCTACCGATATTCCATCGACGAAGCCTTTGAACGGGTCATCACTCAGTGCTCCCGCGTCCCCCGCCCCGGCCAAAACGGCACCTGGATCACTCCGGAGCTAAAAACAGCCTACCTGACTCTCCACCGACTGGGGATCGCTCACTCGGTCGAAGTCTGGAGCGGCGAGGCTCTCGTGGGCGGCATTTACGGCGTCAACGTCGCGGGATGTTTTGCCGGCGAAAGCATGTTCCATCGCGAAAGCGACACCTCCAAGCTTGCGCTCCTTCATCTCGTGGGCCACCTGCGGGAACGCGGCTTGGATTGGATCGACATCCAAATGCTCACGCCACATATGGAGGCGCTCGGCGCGCGCGAAATCCCTAAACTCGACTATCTGACGAAGCTGGAAGCCACTCAAGGACGCGGACTTCAGCTCTTTTAGAGCTCGTGCTCAAGAGATCGCTGTCTTGAGTTCGCACTCGCCGCTCTTGGGCCAAAGAGACTTTTCAAAAGTCCCATTAGCCCAATGGACTCCGGACTCCGACCCGCAAGAGCAGGTTGACCACTCGAGGCGATTAGAACCCGCCGAAGTGCAAACCGATCGTGCCCAGGACTGCCGTATTCCGCACGGCATTTCCATTGTAGGTAAAAATCGCGGCCAGGGGATACCGGTACTCGGCGCCCACAAAGAATTTAGCCAGTCCGCCGATCAGTATTCGGGCGCCGCCCACGATTCCAAAGTCCTTCTCGCCGGTGGGAATGAACTCCGCCGGAGGATTGAAGAACCAGTTGGCATCCGCGCCCAAAGTGAGCCGGAGAGAAGGGTGCGGAGCCAGGGCAAATCCCGCCGTCGCGCGCGCGGCGTAAGTCGAGCCGCCACCCAGCCCCGGGACGCCACCAAAAGCATACGGATCCAAAAACCCCCCCAATTCGAAGCCGATCATCGGTGCCATTTCGAATCCGAGACGAAGACCTCCGCCGCCCGCCGCCAGCTGCTCGCTCGGGCCGCCCGTGGCCATGGAATAAACCGGCTGATAAACGATCTCGAAAGAGGTGGGAGCATAGGCCGCAGCGGCCCGGGCCTCACTCATCCCTGCATCGAAACCCGCCGCCAACGTAACCAAGAACGCGATCGCCCGAATCACTTTGCGCATACGACAACTCCCTCCAATGGAGAATTCGTAGCTTAATATTAAAGCAGTTCGGCCGATTTGCAAGCAAGCCCCAAGGGCTACTCCGAAGGCATTAGTGCGGCACGGTTTCCACGACCCGCTCCTCGCGGGAATCCGGCGCGCGCGCACGGATGTCGAAGGTCAGCTCGTCCCGGGCGACATCGAGTCCGATCTTCACTTCGCCCCCGTTTTCTAGGCGACCAAAGAGAATTTCTTCCGCCAAGGCCTTCTTGATCTTGTCCTGGATCAAACGGGAGAGCGGGCGCGCGCCCATCTGACGGTCATAACCTTTGCGCGCCAACCACTCCCGCGCCTCGATTGTGAACTCGGCCTCCACGCCCTTGGAGAGGAGCTGCGACTCGAGCTCCACGAGCACCTTGCCCACCACTTGCGCGACCACCGCGGGAGAGAGCGGATTGAAGAAGACAATCGCATCAAGCCGGTTGCGAAACTCAGGACTGAAGGTCTGTTCGAGCGCCTTCTGCGCCCCGGCATTGCCGAGCGCCGAGACATCGCCCATCCCCAGGGGCCGGCGCTCCATGTCGCGCGAGCCGACGTTGGAGGTCATGATGATCACGGCATTGCGGAAGTCCGCGCGCCGACCATTGTTATCCGTCAACGTCCCGTGGTCCATCACTTGGAGCAAGATGTTCCAAATCTCGGGATGGGCTTTTTCGATCTCGTCGAGCAGTACCACCGAGTGCGGATTTTTGAGGATCGCGTCCGTGAGCAGGCCCGCCTGATCGAAACCCACGTAGCCAGGAGGGGCCCCGATGAGGCGAGAGACCGTATGCTTTTCGGAATACTCGCTCATGTCGAATCGGAGAAACGGCACGCCCAGGCAATGCGCGAGCTGCTTTGAAAGCTCCGTCTTGCCTACGCCCGTCGGTCCACAGAAGAGGAACGACCCCACCGGGCGCTCCCCGCTCCGGAGCCCCGAGCGAGCCAGCCGGATCGCCGTCACCAGCGCGTCGACCGCGGCATCCTGCCCAAAAACGGAGAGGCGAAGGTCACGCTCCAGGTTGCGCAACCGATCTTTTTGGCTGACGCTGACGGTCCGCGCCGGAATTCGCGCGATCTGCGCGACCATCTCCTCGATCAGCTCGGCGGTGATCGTCGTCGGGACATCGGACCCCTGGGACCCCTGGGAACCTGGGGACGCCTGCGCCGGCTGATCCTTTTGTTCGCGTTGCTCCCGCTGATCGTGAGCTCGGGCGGGCTGCTGCTCGGCCGCGGCCTGGAGCTTGGACTTGAGGATGCGGGCGCGAGCCCCCGCTTCGTCCACCACGTCGATCGCCTTGTCGGGAAGGTAACGCTCGGACAGGTGCTTGACGGAGAGCTCCACCGCGGCGCGGATCGCCTCGGGAGTGTAGTGCACCCCGTGATGCTCCTCGAACCTCGGCTTGAGCCCGGTCAGGATCTGGACCGCGTCCTCGATTCCCGGCTCGGCGATGTCGATCTTTTGGAATCGGCGCGCCAGCGCATGGTCCTTTTCGAAGACATTGCGGTATTCGGGATAGGTCGTCGAGCCGATGCAGCGAAGATCGCCCTGAGCGAGCGCCGGCTTGAGAAGATTGGCCGCATCAAGCGCCCCGCCGCTCACCGCGCCCGCGCCAACGATGGTGTGGATCTCGTCAATTAAAAGAATGGGAAGCAGGCCCTGCTCCTTTTTTTTCTGCAAAGAGGAGAGGACGCGCTTCAAACGCTGCTCGAAATCGCCGCGAAACTTCGTGCCCGCGATCAATGAGCCTAGATCCAAGGCGTAAATCACCGCGTTATGCAGAAGATCCGGCACCTCTTCGTTGACGATCCGAAGCGCCAGGCCCTCGGCCAGGGCCGTCTTGCCCACGCCCGCCTCGCCGACAAGCAAGGGATTGTTCTTGCGGCGCCGGCAAAGCGTCTGAATCATCCGCTCCAGCTCGGATTCGCGCCCGATCAACGGATCGATCCGGCCCATCCGCGCGCGCTCGTTGAGATTGAGCGTGAACGCCTTCAGCGGATCGATCTTGGACTCGCCCGCAGCGCCGCCTCCGGCGCCGTTCGCTCCTCCGTCCGGAGACTCGCCTTCGCGCATCTGCTTGCGGACCTCATCGCCAAAGCCGCCCGAAAAGTCGCCGTTCTCCGCGCTCCCGCCGTCCTTGCGCAGCCCATGGCTGAGAAAGTTGAGTACATCGAGGCGCTCGATCCCCTGCTTGGCCAGCAGATGCAGCGAATAGGATTCCTTGGACTGAAAAAAGGCGACCAAAAGGTCAGAGGGTTGGATCTCGTCCTTGCCCGCGGATTGAACATGAAAAAGCGCCCGCTGCACCAGGCGCTGAATGCCGACCGTCGCGACCGGATGATCCACCGGGGACTCGGAGGACTCTTCGCCCTCGTCGTTGTCGACCTTGCCGGGGCGCGGCTGCGCATCTGGGCGCCCCTGCGCCTTAGGCACCTCCACCTGCATGTAGGCCTCGAGCGCCTGCTTGAGCTCGCGAGGATTGCCGCCGCACGCACGGATCAGCTCGGAGATGTCGCTTTCGGCGAGCAGGCTCCACATGACGTGCTCCAGGGTGAAGTACTCATGCTCCTGCTCGACCGCGTAGCGGACGGCACGATTTAGAACGGCTTCTGCTTTGCGTCCGATCATGATTAAGTCGCCTCCTCCACCGTGCTTTTCAGTGGGAACCCACGCGCTTGCGCGTGGTCATTGACCTGGACGGACTTGGTTTCGGCGATCTCGTAACTGTAGACCCCCGCGACGCCGCGCCCATCTTGATGAACCTTGAGCATGATCCGCACCGCCTCGTCCCCCGTCTTCTTAAAGAAGCGCTGCAAAACCTCGACCACGAAATCCATCGTCGTGTAATCGTCATTGTGCAGCACAACAGCGTATTTGGACGGCTCCTTCGACGTCGGGCGGAGTTGCGGCCGACCTTCCTCGATCTCTTCCGATAGGGCAACGTCCCCATCGCCACCTTCCTCCTCGCGCGCGGGCCGCCCGGGATCCTGCCCCAAAGGAGACCCTCTGCGCCAGTGGGATCCGTGGTTTCCGCTCCGGGCCAAACTCCTAGCCAATCGCGTTGCGGCGCAGTAGCTCAAACCCTCACGGTCGTCGTCATGGGTCATCGTGGTCATCATCTGCTCGTCCTCATACCCGTCCTCATCCCCGTCCCCGTCCCCGTCCCCGTCCTCAAGTCCTTAAGGACCTTCAGGGTAACACAATCAGAAATCACGCGCTTGACCGCGCGGTCGCTCGTCAGTCATTCTGTGGACATGTCATCGGACTCCCTGAAACGGCAGTTGGAGATCACCCGCTTTGAACGCGCCCTCGAAGTGGCCGAAAGCCTCGCGGTGCACCGCGCTCTCCTGACCACGTTCGAGCTGGCCCGCCTCAACGCGATCTGTACCGGCCGCAAAGAAGATGAGCAGGACAAAGTGTGGCGAACCGGAACGGTGACTTTGCAGCTGCCGAGCGGCCGCACCGAAACCTACTCGCTGATCGCGGATCCCAAGGCGGGCACCCGCGACAAGCTCCACCGGGCGACAGGAATCGCCGAAGCGGGATCTCCCATCGATGCCGCGGTGGACATCTACGCGGGGCTCGTGCTCGACCATTTTTTCGAAGACGGAAATCGGCGTACCGCCGTTTTAGCCGCCCATTATTTTCTCCAACGCTACGGAGTCCCCCTTTCAGGCCTGGCAATCCATGAAATCGGCTTGGGCGACCTGCGGGAGCCCGGGCAGATCGATGCGCTTCGGGAAACCGTGCAGCAGATGGCAAAATTCGCCTTGAAGCAAAAGTCTCCCCAGTAGTAAGCCTCCTCCCGAACAGCCAAATCGCTCAGGAGCCCCCATGAGACTATTCCAAAGTACGGGCCTCGTCGCCTTGCTGCTCGCTTCAGCGGGCCACGCGGCGCCCAACGCCAGTTCCTCTCCCGCGCCCTCGCAGGCGCCTTCGCCCGCGGTATCCGCGGCTCCCATCGCCAACGCGACACGCACCTTTTCTTGGCCGACCGGCGTTCCGACAGGCACGTCGGCCAAGCTGCAAGCCCTGCCGATCGATCCGCAGTCCGTGACCGTTTCCGGCATTTCCTCCGGCGCGATGATGGCCGTGCAGCTACTAGTGGCGCGCTCCTCGATCTTCCGCGGCGCCGCGACCGTCGCCGGCGGCCCCTACTACTGCGCCAAAGGCGATGGCAAGACCGCCCAACGCGATTGCATGGGCAATCCCGACATCGTCCAGGTGCCAGAGCTCTTGGCGGCGACCCGCGACTTCGCCGCAAAAAAGCAGATCGATCCTCTCGAAACCCTCCGTGCACGCGGTAGCATCTTCATCATCCAAGGTACGGTCGACACGATCGTCAAACCCGCCGCCGCCGCAAAGCTCGAGGCCTACTTCGCCGAGCTTCTCCCCGAGGAAAACATCGAGACCAAGACGAACCTCGCCGTAGCCCACGGTTTTCCGACACTGGATACCGGAATCCAGTGCGACCAACAGGGCAAACCTTGGCTCAATCGCTGCAGATGGGATGGCGCGGGCGCCATCCTGGCAACCCTCTACGCTGGAGAGGCCCCGCTTTCTCCCCGGGGAACCTTCAAAACTTCCAATCTCCTGCCGTTTGATCAGACCGAATTCGTCGCGGACAGCCCCAAGGGCGTCTTGGGCACCAAGGGGTGGATTTACATTCCCGACTCCTGCCGAAGCGCAGACAACGGCACGACCCCCTGCCGTTTGCACGTCGCCCTCCACGGCTGCGGGCAGAGTCCGGAGTTCACTCAGGACACTTTTGCCACGAGCGCCGGATACAACGAATGGGCGGAGACCAATCGGATCGTGATGCTTTATCCCAGCGCGACGACCAGCGCCGGCAACCCCTTTGGCTGCTGGGACTGGTGGGGCTATACCGGGAGCAATTACCCTACCCGGGAAGGCGCCCAGATCAAAGCTCTCTCGACCATGGTGCAGAAACTGAGCTCCTTGAAGTCCCCATGATGTGATCCAATGATGTGATCCAATTATGGGGTCCTAACAAGCGAACGGGCGTGGACAGACCATCGGACTTTTGCTACCGACGGAACTCATGAGTCATTCATTCGGAAATACCGTGCTCCGGGGCGCCTGGGGTCTTTTAATCGCCTCGGCGCTCAGCGCCTGCGGACAATCACAGTCCAAGACGTACGAGTTTGAGTACAACGGCTGCAATACCGGCTCGCACACCTTCGCAAGCTTAAAGGAGTACTGCGAAGGACTCCAAAACTCCGCGCTCAACCAGGGCTGCGCTCAAGGGATGCGCCGCCAGGAGTTCAAGCAAGAAGGCTGCGAAGGCGAATTCAAGCCGAATTGAGCACCTGCAATTTGGTGGAATCCCGCCGGACCCCACGCTACAAGTGGAGTCCATGACCACCCAAGACCACCTGCACCACCCCAAGCGGACCTACCGTTATTACGACCTCGTGATGGCGGCCTTCGTGACCGTCCTACTTTGCTCGAACCTCATCGGCGCGGCAAAAGTCGCCCAGATCGGCGAGTTCAAGTTCGGCTCCGGGGTGCTTTTCTTTCCGATCAGTTACATTTTCGGCGATATTCTTACCGAAGTGTACGGATATGCGCGCTCGCGCAAGGTAGTTTGGGCCGGCTTCACCGCGATCCTTTTCGCGACCTTCATGAGCACGATCGTCCTCGCCTTGCCACCGGCCGAGGGCTGGAGCGGCCAGGCCGCTTACGAGAGCGTCTTCGGCGGCACGCCGCGGATCGTGATCGGTTCGCTGATCGCCTATTTTGCCGGAGAATTCACCAATTCGTTCACCCTGGCCAAAATGAAGATCCTGACGAAGGGCAAACATCTGTGGATGCGCACCATCGGCTCCACCCTCGTCGGCGAAGGCGTCGATTCGCTCATCTTCTATCCGATCGCCTTTTACGGCATCTGGCCAAACGAGCTCGTGCTTTCGGTCATGTTCAGCAATTACTGCATCAAAGTGGGCTGGGAAGTGGTCAACACCCCGATCACCTACAAAGTGGTCGGCTTCCTCAAAAAACGCGAGCACGAGGATTTCTACGACTACGACACGGACTTCAACCCGTTTTCGCTCAAAACCTGAACGGTTCCGGGATAATGTTCGATCATGAGCAGTCACCACGCGATCCAATGCAAATCCATCTTGGTTACTGGCGCGGCCGGCTTTATCGGCTGGCGTTTCGCTGAAGGCGCGGCGGCGCGCGGCCATACGGTCATCGGAGTGGACAAGAAAGAACACTTCGCCACCCGGACCGAGCATGTGCCCGCGGCTTACGGCGAAATACTGGATCGGGACGCCCTCGAGTCGGAGCTCCCGCGCCTACGGGGCCAGGTGCATGCCGTCGTTCACCTGGGCGCCTGCTCCAGCACCACGGCCACCGACTGGGAGTATCTGCAAAGGATCAATGTCCGCTACTCGCAGATGCTCTGGAACTTCTGTCGCGATGCCGGAATCCCTTTTGTCTATGCAAGCTCTGCGGCGACCTATGGCGAAGGGCTGCAAGGCTATGCGGACGATGAAACGTCCATGGCACGACTTCAACCACTCAATCTTTACGGTCGCTCCAAACTTGAATTTGACCTCTGGGCCCTGGCCGAGGAAAAGGCTGGACGCACGCCTCCGGCTTGGTCCGGTTTCAAGTTCTTCAATGTCTATGGCTTCGGAGAACGCCACAAAGGCAAACAGGCTAGCGTCGTAGTCGGCGCCTACGACCAGATCCAGCGGACCGGAGGCGTCAAGCTCTTCCGCAGTCATAGATCCGGCGTCGGCGACGGCGAGCAAAAGCGCGATTTCATCTGGGTCGACGACGTGGTCGAAGCATTGCAATTCGCCATGGAAAAACCCATTCGTCGTGGAATTTACAATCTTGGCACGGGTCACGCACGAACGTTCCTCGACTTGACGCGCGCAGTTTTCCAGGCGCTAGACCGACCCGAGAAGATTGAGTTCATCGACACGCCCCTGGAAATCCGCGACAAATATCAATACTTCACGGAAGCGCGGATGGATCGCCTGCGCAGCGAGGGCTTTACACGGTCTTTTACCCCGCTCGAGGAGGGCGTCGCACGCACCGTTGCGCGCCTACAGAAGAGCCCGGCGAAACCTCACTGATTCCAGCATTTTTTGCCAAAATCCGGGCGCGCCGCTCATCGCGACCGATCCAGCGCTGAGTCAGCACCATGGATACACTCCGGACAGGACGACTCAGGACTAAAGGGTTGGAGACACGCTCGCCCTCCCTCGAAATCGGCTCTGCGCAGGTTTCTTCGTCGTCTTCCCAACCCATCAATGATCTCGACATGGTTCGTTGCCCCCCTTTGAGTCGTTGAATCGGCACGCATTCACGCACCGCTCGAGGCCCATCAGCAAATTCCGCGCCGTCAGACATAAAAAATAGAATGTGGCTTGAATTCCTGACTGTTTTTCTGTATTTCAGCCGACGAACCGGCAATTTCAGAATTCACCTGCCGGTGATTGAAAGGAAGCCATCATGGCTAATACACGTCAGTCGGCCAAGCGCGCTAAGCAGGCCAAAGCCCGTCAGTCCCGTAACACCATCGTCCGTTCTGCCACCCGTTCCGCGGTGAAGAACGCGCTCGAAGCGATCCAGACTAAGGATCTCGCCAAGGCCCAGGCCGCCTACAAAGCCGCCGTTAAGGCCCTGAGCAAGGCTGCGAGCAAGGGCGCCATGCCCAAGACCCGCGCCGCCCGCAAGGTCAGCCGTCTCACGGCTTTCGTGAAGAAGGCTCTCCCGACCACTCTTTCTTCCAAGTAATCTCGAGGTCCGACTCTTCGGACCGAGATCCAACATGAAACGGCCCGGCACTCGTCAGAGTGCTGGGCCGTTTGTGTATTGAGGGACGTAAGACGGGATCAGGCTCCGCCGGAGCTTACTGCCTCGACTCCTCCGGTCGCGGTGGGATTCGCTTCCGGCGCGCTGGTGCCAAGGATCGTGTAGGTCGGCTGCGGACTCGAGCTGGGCGCCGTGGTCGGAGTCTCACTGGGCGTCTCGCTCGGCGTCTGACTTGGCGTCTCACTCGGGCTGACGCTGACGCTAGGGCTCGGACTCACACTCACGCTGGGACTTGGACTGGGACTCACACTGACACTCACGCTCGGTTCCGGAGTCACGGTGACCGTTTGCGTCGGCCCCGGAGGGCCGGGAGGTCCCGGAGGACCGACGACCACCACTGGCACGCCGACCGCGGCGCATTCGTTTTCCTTGATGAACTCAAAGTTGTGGCGGTGGCCTGAGGCGACCTCCGACTGCACCGTCACGGTGCCGGTGTCGCGCAGCGTGGTCAGTTGCTGTTTGTTGAAACGCACCGTGTGGGAATGCTGCAGGCCCGCACCCGGATTCGTGCCGTTGCCGCTCCCATTCCAAGACGAGCTCGATTCGATCTGGATCGTATCACTGTCGGAATTCAAACGTGCGATCAACCCATCCAGGTCCGCCGAACGAAAGGCAAGCGAGTGGATGTGCTGATTCTCGACGCTGGACACCGCGACGAGCGAAGTATTGGCTCCCATCGTCTGCGACTGCGAGGGCGAGGGAAGCGTGACGACCAGGCCGCCCGCGAGCGCGAGCGCTCCTGCGACCCACAATGGGCGATATCGGGGATCCCGCATGTGTAAGTTCCTCCGTGAGTCCGGAGGTGCAATGAGTTCTCCGCCCCGCGGCGGGCGACTCATTTTTTTTGGGATGATCGGCGGGCGTCTGAAGCGAAAGCCGGAAGGATTCCAAGGAATCCTCCGGCATGCGCATCAGTTTTTTGGAACCTGGGATCAGCGGCAAGCGCCGAGAGAGTCCCGAGTGACGTACCAATGGATGACCGACTCGTTGTAACCGCGGTAGCCTTGGAGCTCGAGTTGTCCGGAACGGATCGAGCCGGAGTGAGCGCTGCGATAACCGTAAGTCATGATGAATTGATCATCGAACATCATCTGGTCGTAACGGACCGGCACGTATTTCGAGGACTCAAGGACAAAGGCGCCGTCAGCGGAGACATTGGCGCATTGGGTGGCGACGTAGTTTTGGGCTTCGGCGATCACCCCGGCGTCGACCTGGGCCATAGCCGTGGTGGCGGAGAGGAGCGAAAGAATCATCATCAGTTTCTTCATACGAAATACTTCCTTTATGTCAGTGTAGCGGCCAGTGAGTGGTCCGTTCGGCGCACCTTCTACACAAGGAAGCCTGAATAAGCGAATCAAGACTTCATTAAGAATGAATACAGAACCGGGAAACCAAGGAATTCCAAAGACCTAGAGGATGAAGCGGAGTCTGTTTGGTGCCAAAATCCAGCTCCGCGAGCGCACTCTGCAACTCGACGACTTCCCGCAACTTCCAGCGCGCGCCCCAACGCCCGAGCTTTTCGGCGAGATACGGGTTCAGCTTCGCCTTCGGCGCGCGTGGGTCGGCGCCAAGCTGCAGCGCCAATTGGCGCGCGTTCCACGCCAGTAGCCCGAGCAAAGGCAGCGCCTCGTCCGTATGGGCCGAGATCGGGCCCGCGAGCCGTAGCGCTTCGCGAAGGTCCCGGTGAAAGAAAGCGTTGACGAAGCCGTCAGAGCCGTGACCGTAAGGGCCGGGAGCGTCCACCCCCGGCTCGAGCAGATCAGAGGGATCCACCGCGCCCCCAGGGTTTGTCCCTGAGGTCGAAAGCAGGGAGTACTTCTCGAGCTCATTGTCCACGATGTCCAGGCTCCAGGGGTCGAGCGAGGACCAGCGCACGACGAGCGCGGCGGGCACCGTCAAGCTCTTGCGCTTGGCGAGGTAATGGATCCAGGCTTCGCGATCGGCCTCGGCCACCTCCTCGCACGCGACAACCGCCGCCCGCTCCAGCAACGTCTTGGTAAATTTGCGCCGGCCATCGAGATCCTTGGCCAGGAAGACGCAAACGGACGAAAGCTTTTCCCGCGGCAACGGCGCGGCTTTGGCGACGCCCGGCGCGCTTGCCGCGGCTCCGGGTGGCGACAGGAGCTCCGCCAGCGAGTCCGGCTCTTTGACCAGATGCGCGTCCGTGACGATGATCAGGCGGAGGCCTCCGCCCAACGTCAGGCTTTGCGCGGCTTCCAAGATGCGCTCGGCATCCGCATCGACGCCGTCGAGGCGCTCCTCCGCCATCTGCGCGAGGCCCGAAAGCTCGAGCCTGTCTTCACTTTCCGGGTTTTCCGCGCTCTCCGAGCCACCCTTGGCCGCGCCGGCGGCACCTAATGCCGCGCGACGAATGCGCTTGAGCAGCTCGCGCGACTTCATGCGCTCGGGACCGTGGATCCAGTAGACGGGCCAAAGCAGGCCCTGTTCGATTTCCTTCTGGATCTGGCGCGGCTCAAGCTTCGGCATGGTCGTTTGTCCCTTCAAAAGCGCGAAAGCATCGACTCGCGCAGATCGCCCATCATGCTTTGCGCCAGATCGCCCAGCGCGCGCTCAAACTCGCTCTCGTTGATCAGTGCGGAGGTCGTCCCGAAAGCGCCGAGCTGATTGGATGCGATGAACGGCTTGCTTCGCGAGAAATTACCAGACCAGACCAACGCCCTCTGATCGCGTCCCGGATTGCGGCGCGTGAGCGTGAACGTGCAGTCCAGGCCCGCGGAGTATTCGGTGGCGATATAAACTTTCTGGTAGAACGCGCCGTTGCTGATGAGCGGCGACACCGAATTGGCGGCGGCCGAAGCGCTTGGGCCGTATTCCGCGCGACTGACCGAGCCCGAAAGCGTCGCATCGGCCAGCGACGGATCCTCCACGAGACGGATGTAGCGATTCACGGTCAGGGCTTTGAGAAGAACATTGTAAACGAGGTTTTCAGCGCCCGGCTTGTAAGAGTTATTGACCAGCGGCGAGATGTAGATGCGCCGAATCCCTTCCTTTTCAAGCAACGGGCTCTCGGAACGCTGAAAATGGTAACCACATCCGGAGAGCGCGAGAAGCGATGCGAGCGGCACGGCCAGCGCGACGCCGAGGCGCCGAAAGAGCCCCGCGGAAAAGCTCGATCCTTTCGAATTTCTCGGCTTCATGACCCGGTTCATTGCCGGGAAACCCTACCTGATCCCGTTCCCCTTGAGAAGTCCCGAGCCAACGCACAAGCGGGTTTCTCCCCCCGGCGCTCCATGCTATGCCCAAAAGATGGGAGCTCCTCATGGGGTTTGACGGCATTTCAGACATTTTCCGCAGGGTCCGACAAAGATTCCCGGCCCTGTCCCAGCGGATCGAGGAAGCCCAGGCCCTAGCCCGCTGGCCGTCCGCCGTGGGTCCCCAGATCGCCAAGCACACCCGGCCGATTCAGGTGCTCGACGGGGTCCTTTGGGTCGAGGTGGATCATCCCGTCTGGAAATCCGAACTCCATCATCGCAAACGCCAGATCCTCGAGCAGCTCAACCGCAAACTCGAAGAGTCGACTCCTCCTCAGCCGCCGCTCCCCGAGGTCCGGAGTCGAGGCAGAAAAACAACGCAGAGCGCCAAAGCTACAAAAGCCGCCCCGCCTGCTCGACCGGCAACTTCACCCGTCATTCTGCAGGACATTCTCTTTCTGGATCCCAGACCGGGCTTCCCCAACCGGGGCCGAAGCGGTTAGTGGGTCCGAAGCAGGCGGAACATCCAGATCAGTAGCCCGATAAAGAGCAGGAACAGGAGCGTCACCAGTGTCTTGCGAAAAGAGGTGCGTTCGATTCCGGCGGCCAATTGCCGGCGAAACTCCTCCTCCGCGTCCAGATGAGGATCCCGTTTCTCAGGTTGCGTCTCGCGGTGCGGGGCCGGCACTGGACTTCCGGCATCGACTGTTCCGGCTGGGGCCACGCCTCCGCCGCTAGCAGTGATTCCGACAGGGCTTCCGGGCGCCACGTCGGCCGTGACATCCGCAGTGACATCCGAGACGGCGGTCTCGGTCTCGGTGACCTCATCGTCGTCGTCCCGGGGTTGCCGGGGCAGATGGATGCCTAACTGCGCGGAGAGTTCCTTGTGCTCGTGGAGATAAAACCAGTAAAAATTGGCGCGACAGACCTCGTCCTCGATCCCCAATCGATGGGTGAAGATCAACTGACAGATCTCGGCGCGCGAAAGCGGCCCTAGGATCCGGTTGTCGCGGGTTCGCACCAACCATTGGTCGGGTGCGGCAATGGAAGCGGTCTGCGGTTCGCCTGAGTTTTCAGTATTCGGATCAGTCATGACCGTCTCGTGACTGAAATTGTACCCGATCCTTCAAGTAAGGAAAGTACTAAAGAATCCCATCACCCCGGATTGGCCGACAAGCTCTGTAAGGCTTCGACCGTTCGACGTTCCGCATTCAAAAACGCCTGGATCGCCTCGTGCTTGCAGTGGCGGAACTCCTGCGGGGTCCCCCAGAACACGATGTGCCCCTGGTAGATGAAGGCGATCTGATCGGCCAAAAGGAGCGCCGATGGGATATCGTGGCTGATCACGATGGACGTCAGTTTGAGTTCTTTTTTGAGCGTGGCGATCAGATCGTCCACCGTGGTCCGGGTAACTGGATCGAGGCCCGTGGTCGGCTCGTCATAAAGCAGGATCTGGGGCTCGCGGATGATGGCGCGGGCCAGGCCCACCCGCTTGCGCATGCCGCCCGAAAGCTCGTTGGGGAACTTGTCAAAGCCCGTGGTCATGCCCAGGATCGTGAGCGCGCGGATGACTTTGGTGGAGATCTCCTCCTCGTTCCAATCGGTGTGCTCGCGCAACGGAAAAGCGACATTGTCGAAGATCGACATGTCGTCAAAGAGCGCGGCGTTCTGAAAGAGCATCCCGAAGTTCAGCCGATGCCGGGCAAGGGCGCGGCCCTTCAAGGCGGAAATGTTCTTGCCGGCGACCCAGACCTCGCCGGAATCCGGCTTTAATAGTCCCAGAATGTGCTTGAGGATGACCGATTTGCCCGTGCCCGATGGGCCGAGCAGATAGGTGAGCTTTCCTGCCGGAAACTCGAGGTCGATCCCCTTGAGGATATGGTCGCGCCCTCCGCGAAAGCTCTTATGAACCTGCGAGAGGCGGACTCCGGCCGGATTGTCGTCATAGGACGTTCTACTCATAGATCCGGTGTACCCGAGCCGTCACGGAAGTCAAAAGCTCATACGGAATGGTGCCTGCGACATTGGCCTGGGCCCAAGGATCTACACGCGGTCCGATGAACTCGACCCAATCGCCGGGCTCGGTCTCCGCCGGACAGCTCACCGCGGAAAGATCCATGCTCACCCGGCCCACGACACGTTCGGCACGTCCTTTAATCCAAACATGGCCCTGGTTGCTGAGACTTCTTAGGATGCCATCGGCGTAACCCGCCGTGACCACGGCGACGCTATAGGGTTTAGCGGCGCCTTTGGGGGTTTGGAGCTCGCGCGGCGGCTGCGGAACCACGAAGGTCCCACCATAACCCACAGGCTCGCCCGGCTTGAGCTTGAGCACGGTCGCGACCGAGGCCTTAAGCGTCATTACCGGCGTGATCCCACGGGCGGGAGCGCCGTCCCATGGCGGCACACCATAAAGGGAGATACCGGGGCGCACGACGTCAGTCAGGTCGGAGAGGCGGAAATGCTTGGCGTTCCAGATCCCCGTGCTCGCAGCCAGACTGAAGAGCGTCCCCGGAGTCGCCTCGGCCAGTTCCGAACGGAGCGAGGCGAAGCGATCTAGCTGCTGCTGGGTCAGACGCGCTTCGGGGCTCTCCCCCATCGCCAGATGGGTCACGACCAAAGTGGGCCGGGCCTCGGCCTCGAACGCGCGGAGCTGACGGGCCACGGCTGTGGCAGCGCTGACCGGCAAACCGAGACGGTTCATTCCGGTATTGAACTTGAGCTGATAAGGAATTCGCCCCGGCCAGCCCTGTCTGACAAACGCGGCCCAGTCCGCCTCGGTGCCGATGACCGGCGTGAGCCCATATCGCTCGCAGTACTCCCCTTTAGCCTCAGTCCACGGAGCGGCTCCCGAAAAGACAACAATCGGGAAGCGGGCGATCGCCTGCCCGCACTCCTCGCGCAGCTCCGCGCCTTCTTGCAGCGTGGCTACTCCGTAAGCGTAAAGATCTTTTTCATCGCTCAAGACTCGGGCCGCCCAGGAGGCCCCGTGCCCGTAGGCATTGGCCTTGATCATCGGGATCATGGCCTGGCCCGGCACCTGATCGCGAATCGCCCGGTAGTTCCCCACCAGCGCTTTGGCGCTCATGCTCGCCACAGCGCGACGCGATGCACCAAGAACCCTGTCCCCCGGCTCGGAGCCGTCTCCGCGCCCCCCGCGCTCTTCCCGCTCTTCCTGTTCCTTGTACTTGTTGAGCCAGTTGCTTCCGGTGTTCTTACTGCCTGGTATTGAGCGTTGCTGCATGATCGTAATATTGCCCCGTGCTGCGGATCACCCGGGCGATCGCCTCGGATTCGCCTCGGATTCGCTCGCCATCGGCGACGATGACGAGCACCCCGTAAATTTCGCCGTTGCGCGCGCCGCGGGCCGTGCACTGGATAGCCCAGGCCTGGTAGGGCGCGCCGGCAAAACGCAATCTCAACAAATTAGCCAAAGGCGGGTAGTCCGTCATCGGGAAAATGCTTCCCCGCAGAGCAGTCCCCTGCGCCCGGCCGACCAGCTCGGGCACAAGTGGAAAAGCCATACCGCCGGCCACGATGTCAGCGTCCATTGGATCCAGTCCCTCGACGGACTCCAGGATCGCTTGGCCGGATTCGCGATGTGTGCGGAAATAAAGAGCGGGAGCGGCAACGAGCCCACTCATGAACGATGTCACCCGCTCGACAAAGATCCGGGCGATCTGCTCGTCGTCGAGGAACTCGGCGAGCTCGACCAGCTCGCCTTCGAGCTTGGCCAGGGCCACCCTCCGCTTCTGCTCTTCGCGGGAGCGACCGGGGTCAGCCTGCAATTCCTGGTAAAGCGCGTTTTCCACGATTTGGGAGTCGATCTGCTCATCGGCTGACGCCGGCTGGCGTCCGCTCCCCGCCCGGTGCACGGTTCGATCATCGGGCCGAATCTCGCTCAACATGAGCGTGTCACCGGCGAGCGCCGGGTTGAGCACGGGAGGCGCGGGCACCTCCTCCGCAGGGGCTTCTTCGATCGTATCCCGATCGAACTGCTCGAGCTGATTCTCGAAGTAGACAGCTTCCGCGGCACGCTGGCGATCCAGCCTTTGTCGCCGGCGAAGCCAAACCACCGCGCCTCCGGCCGCCGCCAGGAGCAAGGCCACGAGCACCTGACCCACCGCCCGCCCTTGGATCGCGCGCACTGTCGGCGCTACTGCCGCGGAGGCGACTGGCTGCGACTCGTTGAGTTCGACCGCGACGGCCAGGCCGTAAGGCGCCATCCGCGAGTAGGCGGCGGTCACCGCGACATCGTCCACGCCGCGGTATTTTCCCACGCCACCGGGGCGTCCGCCACGGAGGGCGCCGGCGAGCGCCTTGCGGTAGACTTCCGAACCACTGAAGTCAGCGCCATTGAACGCGCTCTGCGAGTGCGAAAGCACCCGACCGTCATCGGCGATCACGTAAGCGCGCCAGGCATGCTCAGCTGCCGAGGGCCCGGTAAGAAGCTGCATACCCTGGAGCGAGATGGCAAAGGCCTGCGCGGGATCCAGCAAGAGGCCGTGCAGGGCGTTTCCGTTGCGGAAGAAAAAGGCGAGCCATTCAGCGCTCTCCCCCCGGATCATCGCGCTCGTCGCGGTGGTCCCTTCACGAAGCGCGTCCCACGGCACCCTTGCCTGTAGCTGGCGGATCCAGTCCCGCTGGACCTCTCCTAACGCAGGGCTCTCGGCCCATAGGCTCAGCTCACGATTCTGAAATCCCCACTCTCCCCAGAACAGCAGGCCCCGCGGCCCTTGCTCCGGAAGCTCTTTGAATCGACTCTGTCGTTGTAGATCCCCTAGTCTCAGCGCCTGATTGCGAAACGAATTGATCCGCTCCTGGAGCCGGTTGTGCAAGCTCCGGGCGACCGAGGAGGTTTCCTGGGATCGCGCCCACGAGAGCTGCTCTTGATGCGCCGTCCAAAGCTGGTATCCCAACCAGAGCGCGCAAAGCGCCAAAATGCCCATTCCCAGCCGGGCCCACTGCCCCCGCCAACGACTCTGGTCCTGACCGCCTGCGAGCCTTCCGTGACTCTCGTGATCGTGCATGATATATCGCCTCCCCTTAGGCGTCCCCATTAAGGTACCATAGAGGACGGATCCACCATGTCAGAAAACCATCCCCCCTCCCGAATCCTGGTCCTTGGGACCGGAATTGCAGGCCTTTCGGCCGCCTTGAAGTTTGCCCGGGCCTCTTTTCCGGTCGAAGTCACCCTGGTCGCCAAGGCTGACCCCGCTGAAGGATCAACTCGGTATGCCCAGGGCGGCATCGCCTCGGTCTGGTCGGAACAAGACACCTTTGCCGAACACATTCAAGACACACTAGTGGCCGGGGCCGGACTCTGCCATGAGGCCATCGTCCGCATCTGCGTGGAGGAAGGTCCCGCGCGCGTCCGCGAACTGATCGAGCTGGGCGTCGAGTTTACCCGTGAGTCTCTGACTCCGGGAGCCGACTACGACCTGCACCGCGAGGGCGGCCATGGCAAGCGCCGCATTCTGCACGCCGAGGATCTCACAGGCCTTGCCATCGAAAAAGCGCTGCTTGCCCAGGCGCGGGCCCATCCCAAGATCCGCATCCTCGAGGACACGATCGCCATCGACCTGATCACCGAAGGCAAACTCTTTAAACGCTGGCGCAAGCCGGGGCGCTGTCTTGGCGCCTATCTCCTCAATTGCCGCACGGGCCGGGTCATGACCCAACCCGCGGACATCACCGTGCTCGCCACAGGCGGCGCGGGCAAGGTCTATCTTTACACCTCCAACCCCGACACCGCCACGGGCGACGGCATCGCCATCGCCCACCGCGCCGGCGCCCGCGTATCCAACCTCGAATTCATGCAGTTTCATCCGACCTGCCTCTATCATCCAAGCGCGCGCACCTTCCTCATCTCCGAGGCCGTGCGTGGCGAGGGCGCCGTGTTGCGCACCATCTCGGGCGAGGAGTTCATGCCCAAACACCATCCGCAGGGCTCGCTCGCTCCCCGCGACATCGTCGCCCGCGCGATCGACGTCGAGATGAAACGCTCCGGCGACAAGCACGTCGTGCTCGACTGCTCGGGGATCGGCGAGGAGTTTCCAAAGAAGTTTCCGAATATCTTCGAAACCTGCTTGCACTACGGGATCGACCCGCGCCATCAACCCATCCCAGTGGTGCCGGCCGCTCACTACACCTGCGGTGGCGTCCAGGTCGACGATCAGGCGCGCACTTCGATCGAGGGCCTCTATGCCATCGGCGAGGTAGCCTGCACAGGGCTCCACGGCGCCAATCGCCTCGCCAGCAACTCGCTGCTCGAGGCCGTGGTCTTCGCTCACCGCGCGTCCGAGCACGCGATGCCCTACCTCAAGGACCTCTACGACAAACGGGTACTCGGCCGGGACGGCAAACCCACCGAAGAGCCCGTTCATCTTCCGGAATGGGATACGGGCCAAGCCGTTCAGATCGAAGAGCAGATCGACATCGCGGCCAACTGGCTCGAAATCCGCTCGCTCATGTGGAATTACGTCGGCATCGTCCGCTCCAACCGCAGGCTCGAGCGCGCGAAGCGCCGCATCGAGATCCTCCAGGCCGAGATCACGGCCTACTACTGGGACTTTCTCCCCACCAAGGACCTGATCGAGCTTCGCAACCTGCTCACGGTGGCGGACCTCATCGTCCAGTGCGCGCAGCTCCGCAGGGAGAGCCGAGGTTTGCACTTCACGGTGGACTACCCCAAGCTCGACGACGAGCACTACAGGCAGGACACGGTCCTTTAAGGGCCGGCCGAATTCCCCATCCGCTCAGATCGTAACGAAGATCTCGCTCTCTTCGAAGCGCACCTTTTTCGCGTGCTGAAGCCAGTCCTCCGCGTGACGATACCCCAGCGCCACCGTGCCCGCCGTGAGATAGCCCGTGCCTTCGAGACCGAGGATCCGGTCATACTTTTCAGGCTCGAGGCCTTCCATGGGGCACGCATCGATTCCGAGCAGCGCCGCCGTCTCCACGAGAAATCCCATGGCGATATAGGCCTGGCGCGCGCACCAGGCGTCGATCTGCAGGCCTTGTCCCCCTTCGACGAGGTTTGCAATCATGTTCTTGCGGAATCCCGCGAGCGATTCCTCGCTCACGCCCCGGACTTGGGCGATCCGTCGGATGTGGCGGTCCACGTATTCGCGGGTGATCTCCTCACGGTAGGCCAGAACCACGTAATGACTCGCGTCAGTTACCTGCGACTGCTTCCAGGAAACCGCCCTAAGCTGCTCGCGCACGGCCGGGTTTTCCACCACGATGAACTTCCACTGCTGCAAACCGTAAGAAGAGGGCGCGAGCAACAGCGATTTTTTGAGCAGCTCCCAGTCCTCGGGCGCGATCTTGCGCGCGGGATCGAACTTCTTGACGGAATAGCGCCAACTCAAGGCTTCCGCGACGGCCTCTCTTTGAGACGGCCCCAAGTGCTTCGGACGACTCACGATGAAACTCCCTGCTAATCTGTGACTGAGATGCGCTCATCGTAGCACGGTTTTTTGACCAAAAGAAACCCCGCTCAAAGCCCCGTTCAATCCCCCGCGCAATCCAAAGAAGGGCGACACGACCCCCGGTGTTCTATTTACCTTCCCAGAGATACATGCACGAAAGCGACTCCACCCGGCGCCCCAGGATCAAGGGCGCGGGCACAGGTTTTTTGCGCTTTTGGTAGGACGGCATGCCCGAGGTGTAATAGGTCTGCTTGACGTCGGCCGTCTTACGCTCGAACTCCTGTGGACACAGCACGGCCTCGGTGGCGATCTTAAGCGCCATGTCCCAGGCGTAGGTGTCGGCCGGTGAGGGCGGGGCCCCCTTCCAGTTGGAGCGACTGGCTTCGTTCTTGGTCGGGCAGAGCGACATGAGGATGGTCTTGTCGCGGGGATTGCGGGCTCCAAGCTCGTTCCAAACGGAGAACTGAAAAGGCGCGGTCAGCACCCGGGAGAGCAAAGGCTTGTCCGCGACCGCGCGGCTTCTGGAGACGAAGTGCGCCGACGCCCGACTCTGCTGCGCGAGACGCGCCCGGTTCAAGGCCACTTTGGCCGCGGCCATCGGAAACTGCAGACCTTGGGCGAAGCAGCCGTTCATCTCCGAATAGATCGTGCGGGCCAGAGTGTCGACCGCCACGACATCCTCGAAATCCGCTCCGGCCAGCGGATCCTCTTTACCATTGAGCTGTCCGGCGCGCTGAAGCGTCGATTGAATGACGGCCCGGTTGGAGCGAAGCTGGGTCAGCACCTCGGTGTCATAGATATTGCGCCCCTTCCAGCGATCGAGACGCTTGAGGTTGGAAGGCTGGAGCGGACAGTTGCCGACCAGCGGACTGAGTGCGCTCACCGCCGCTTCGAGTTTCCCGAGATGGGACGC
>CAYXVB010000034.1:18046-26590 GCA_964467785.1 uncultured Bacteriovoracaceae bacterium | reverse complement strand
CTCAGCGCCGTCGCATCCTCGACGACGACATCCGGGCCTAGGGCCAACGCTTTCACCGCCTTGACCGCGGGAAACGCGATCGCGAAAGCCCCAAGAGAAACCGCCAAGAATCGCCGAGCTCTAATCTTCATAATAACTCAGCCAAGAAGCAGGACTCATGCCGCCCGCCGGGACATGTAAACGCGAGTCCAATGCTCCGATCCTGTCCAAATCATTTACATCCGCGCAAGACGGAGCTCCCAAACAGCATCCGGTCACGATGATCGAGAGTTCAAAAGGAGTGCTGCCGAGAAGCTCGCAATCGACCAAAGAATAGACACCCCTTTCGGAGGGATGTGTCCTTTCAACTCGGTGGAGTGACTTGCATTTCCTGCTGGCCCACCCCCTGCATCTTAACCGGGCAAGAATAGAGAAGAGCAAAAGAATCAGAGACTTTAAGAGAGAGAGAGATTTATGAAATATATTATTGAAAATAAAAAAACCAAGATCGCCCAAACGACCGTTCTGGCCACCCTGCTCGCGACTGTCGCCCTCAGCCCTGCCCGGGCCTTGGCAGGTAGCGCCGAGATCGATGACGGCTCAACCGAGTTTAGAAACTCCGCAATAATTGGAGCGGCCGCGGTCGGAGTTCCCATCGCGGTCTATAGAGACTCGAAAAGAGTTCAAAAGATGGATGAACTTAGAAAATACAATCGGCAAATCGAAGACGATGCCAAGCGATTGGAAGACGATATGACCAAGGCCCCCAAAGCAGGCGGAAAAGCCGCCGATCAGGTCGGGGTCCATTTTCAAACAGCCGATTATCATGTCACAGAGCTCACGGGCACACCAAAGCAAATCGCGAATGAGCTCACCGGGCAAATGGCCGAGAAGAAGATATTGCACTTTTTTATTTACCCTCTTCCGGTGCCCGCGTTCAACGAGGCGCCGACCCACCAGTCCCTGAAGACTGCTCACGACACGCATCTCCTGGCCTCCAAGAATCTCAAATCGCGCCTCAGTGATGCCGCTAAAGCCCAGAAACTGGAACATAAGTTCTGGGGGTCGCTCGCCGCCATCGGCGCGGCGGCTTACGCCGGTCCGATCGCCTTTGAAAAGGCAAAAGCCTTTATCAATGACAGCACCTCCGTCAAGAGGAGTGCGATGCAAGTATCGAGCGGATCCGCGCCTGAAAGCGCTCCCGACAGCTCCCAAGCGGCCTCCGCGAAGTAGACCCACTTTCAGGGTTGAGCGCAATGAATCAGAGATTTTAAGAAAGAGAGAGATCTATGAAATGTCTTATTAAAAATCAGAAGACCAAGATCGCCCAAACGACCCTGCTGGCCACCCTGCTCGCGGCAGGCGCCCTCAACCCGGCCCAGGCCTGGGCGGGTAGCTACGAAGACGTTGAGGCCCAGAAAAAGGCCGAGCGCGACGTCGAGATTAGAAACGCGAAATTTAGTGGAGCGGCCTTTGTTGGAGCCTCCATCGCATTCTATAGAGGCTCAAAAAGACTCGAGAAGGTAAGCGAACTGAGAAATCATCAATCGAACGCCGATCTCCTCGCTCAACGTGCGGAAGCTGAGATGCCAAAGTTTGCCAAAGCCGGGGAACAAGCCATCAATGAGATCGGGGTCCACTTTTCAACAGCCGATTATCGTACCATAGAGCTCTCGGGCACGCCGGAACGGATGGCGAAGGAGCTTGCGGATCAAATGGCCAAAACAAAAGTGACTCACTTTTTCCTCTATGGATATCCAATTCCCGCGCTCAACGAGGAGCCGACCTACCACTCCATGAAGACTACTCGCGATACCTATCGCAAGCTCTCCAAGAATCTCACATCGCGCATCAATGATGCCGTACGAGCGGAAAAGCTGGAAGGAAGGTTCTGGGCTTCGCTCGCCGGCATCGGCGCCATGGCCTATGCTGGCCCGATGGTTTTTGAAAAAGCAAAAACCTATATCAATGACAGCAACTCCATCAAGAAGAGTGCGATGCAAGTATCGGCCGGATCCGCGCCCGAAAGAGCTCTCGACAGCTCACAGGCGGCCTCCGCGAAGTAGACCGACCGGCTTGAAGCAAGTCCTCGCAGGGTCGATCACATCAAGGCAAACTAGGATTTCGCGATTTTCAACCTGGCAAGCCGAGAATCTTTCGGGCCACGGGTGGCGTCGCGACCTCCCGCCCCACTTCGCCCGCGATGCGGGTGATGCGCGCGACGAGCTCGGCATTGGACTTGGCGAGCACACCCTTCGAATAAAACACGTTATCCTCGAAGCCCACGCGCACATGCCCGCCCATCACCAACGCCTGCACCGCGCACGGAAGCTGATAGCGTCCGATGCCCGCAACACCCCAGTGCGGCATCTCCATCCCCGTACCAAAAGCGAGAGACTCCAGCGACGAGACCAGGTGCGCGAGATTGCGCGGCTCACCCGACATCCCGCCTGGCACTCCGAGCACGAACTGCACGTGCATCGGATCGGCGAGCACCCCCTGCTTTCGAAGGCGAAACGCGGTCTCGAGCATCCCCGCTTCGTAAACTTCAAGCTCGGGCATCACGCCGTTTAGCCTCATATGCTCGGCGAGCGCGACGACATCCTTGGGGTGATTGTAAAACACCTCATCGCCGAAGTTCATCGTGCCGATGTTGAGCGAAGCCATTTCGGGCTGCAAAGTGAGCGGACGCGCCCGGTTGTCGATGGGCTCGCCCACGGCGCCGCCGGTGGAGATCTGGATGATCACGCCGGGAGCGGCCGCGCGGATCGAGTCGATCGACTCCTTAAAACGACCCACTCGCTGCGACGGCTTGCCGTCATCCTCGCGCACGTGCAGATGGATGATCGAAGCCCCGGCTTGGACGGCCTCGCGCGCCGCTTCGGCCTGTTCGCGCGGCGTGAGCGGAAGGGCGGGTTGCCGTTCACGGGTGGTTTCGGCGCCGGTTATGGCGCAAGTGATGATCAAAGGTCCGTTCATTTCGGGGCTCCGTTTTTTTCTGCGCGGCGGCTCACCCACTCGGCCTGGTTCAAGATCCGATGCATCCGGTTCAGGACTTCCCAGGTGAGGCGGTCCTGTTGCGAGGTCTTAATGACCCCTTCCGCCCACTCCGAATGAAACGCCTCATCCGCTTTATTCCTGAGCGCGAGCCCGAAGTCCACTCCTTTGCCTGCCTGACGGGCGGCGAAAGAGCCGTACCAGCGCGCCAAACCGCCCCGGGTCTGCTGCTGATTGAGGACTTTGAGCGTCTCGTCGCCCAGGACCCGCTTGAGGGTGAAGAGGCTCGCCCCTTCAAAAACCCGCATCACCTCCGAAGGCAAAGCGGCCGAAACCGCCGCCTGACCATTCGCGGCGTGCGCATCGCTTTCGGAGAGCGTATCGATTTCCGCCAGCGGCTTCGCCATCGACGGATCAAGGCGGCTCGGCGCCGGCAGGTCCTGCTGCAGCTCGGCCATCTCGCGGGCAAAAGCCTGCAACGCCGCCTCGGACGCTGGACCGTACCTCATCTCGTGGGAGCGGTAGATCGACGAGTGGGTAAAGCCGTTGTATACGCCCTCGAGCGTCGCGCCCTGGTTCAGCGTTCCGAGAAAGACGCCGAACTCCGCCTCGTTCAGCGGCGCGCGTAAAAGCACCACTTGGAAAAGCTCGTTCAGCAGTTCCGCATTGGCCTGCCGCGCCGCTTCGGCCGCGCTCGGCTTGGCCCGCGGACTGGGCTCGCCGATAAACACGCGCCCCAGCGCACGGAGATCCTCCATCACGAGGCGGATCGCGCCCTCGACGCCCCCGACCTTTTCGATGCGCGCGCAGCCCGGGCACACGGCCATCGCTGTGACGAGCAACAGCGCGACTCCCGAGCGGCCGCGCCCCGGATCCAATTCAGAACGAGAAGACCGCACGTCCACCCACCGTCTGCACGCCCGCACCGGTGGCGTTGTAATCGTACTCGGCCACGAGCTTCAAAAGGACCATCTTGATCGAGATGCCGCCGCCCAGGACCAGGTTGGAGTCGCTGGCCTGGTTCGAGACATTGGCCAGCGTCATGGCTTGCTGCAACGTCGACGAGAGATTCAGCGTTCCGTTCCAGATCTGACAGCCCGCGCTGACGTAAGGCTCGATCGGGCCGAATTTCTTGGAGCCCACCAGCTCGAACTTGAACGCGTGGGTGTCGATGAACCAGAGCGAGCCGTAATTGGCGGAAGCGCGGAAGGCGACCAGTGGCGCGACGGTCTTATTGAGGAAGTTCCACTTCAATTCGCCGCCCCAGCTCTGGATGTTGTAGCCGGGCACCAATCCCGACGGGATGAAGCTCAAGCCGATCTCGAGCCCGAAGGGCAGGCCCTTGCGCGCATTGAAGCGCGGAAACGGCAACAGCGCTGGGATTTGCGTAGACGCGGTCGACGTGATGATCCCCATCGCGGTCTGAAACGACGCCGGCGCCCAGATCCCGGTGAGATCCACGCCCAAGTCGATGCCCGTCACGCCCGAGGACGAGGCCCCCGAATAAGATCGGTAATCGCCCCCGCTAGCCATCGTCCGGATGATGTCCGCGACATTGCCGGCGCTCAGCCCGCTGACCGTCGTCGGGTCAAAGTTGATGCCCGCGGCCTCCGCGGCCGGGGCGCTCAAAAGAGACGTCAACCCGACCAGACCCACCAGGACCACGAAAGTCATTTTCATCATAAGTGAGGGCTCCTTCCCGCACGGACCCCTACAGTTTAGGTCACGAACGCTCGAACGGCAAGCCAAGCGCCCGGGGCGCCCTGGACTGCCCCACCAGACCCGCGAGCACCAAAATAGTGACGGCATACGGAAGTATCTGAATAAACTGGACCGGCACCGGATCCGAACCCCAAAGCACCACCCCCTGCAGGCGGATCTGCATCGCATCGGCGAAGCCAAAAAGCAGGCAGGCCAGTGCGGCCGGCAAAGGGCGCCACTTGCCGAAAATCAGCGCCGCAAGCGCCATGAAGCCACGCCCGGAAGTCATGTTGCGCGTGAACGAAGAAGCCAGAAAGACCGACAGCGTGGCTCCGCCCAGTCCCGCGAGCACTCCGCTCATGAGGACGGACATCCATCGAACTCGGTTGACCCGTACGCCCGCGGCCTCGAGCGCCTGCGGATTCTCGCCGGCGAATTCCACCCAGAGCCCCGACGGCGTATAGCGCAGCCAGGCCCAAGCGACTACCGTAAGTGCCACCGCCGCCCAGACCGGCGCGATTTGAAAACGCGCGTCGATCGGGAGACTCGGAGTGCCGCCCGCCGAACCATAGAGGATCTTGCAGAGAAACGGCGTCGCGCCAGCCGCGAGCATGTTGATCGCCGTCCCAGCCACCACCTGGTTGGCGCGGAGCCGGATCACGAATAGTCCGAACACCGCAGCCATGAACAGGCCCGCCCCTGCGGCCGCCAAAGCGCCGCTCCAGGGTGACCCCGTGGAGAGCGCCACCACTGCCCCCGCGAGCGCGCCGACGAGCATCAGCCCTTCGAGCGCGAGATTGATCACCCCCGAGCGTTCGCTCATCATCCCGGCGAGCGCCGCGAAGATCAGCGGCGTCGCCATCCGAAGCGTCGAACCCAAAGCCGAAAGTATCCAATGCTGCTCGGCGCTCATGGCGCGACTCCCTTCCTTCTCCGGCGGCGGAGCCAAACCCAGAGACCGTCGGCCGCAACCGCGAGGATCACCAAGGCCTGGAGGATCTGAGAGAGATCGCGGGTGATGTGTTCCGTCTCCATGTCCAGATCCGAGGCTCCTTTATGGAGCGCGCCGAAAAGCAGCGCGGAGGCGACGATGCCCCCTATGTTTCCGCGCGCGAGCAGTGCCACGGCGATGCCAATGAATCCGAAATCCGGCGAAAACCCCAGCCGGAACCGCCCCGCATTGCCCAGCACTTCGCCCACGCCCACGAGCCCCGCGATGCCGCCCGCCAGGGCCATCGCGAACATCCGAGCACGCCCGGCGTCCACGCCCGAGCGTCGTGCGGCGGTTTCGTTCTGCCCGACCGCGCGCAGTTCAAAGCCCGACGAAGTCCGCCACAGAAACCACCAGGCCGACGCCGCCACGACGAGCGCGAGCACGAGCGCGCTGCTCACCGGCGCGTCGCCAAACACGGCAAACCGCGTGATCGCATAACCAGGCCCGATCGGAAGCGATTCGGGATTCTGCGTCTCCGGGTTCTTGATCAGGTAAAGGGTCACGTAGCTGGCCAGGCCCGCGGCAATGAAGTTGAGCATGATCGTGTTGATCACCTCATGGCTGCCTCGCCGTACCCGCAGCCAACCCGGAATAAAGCCCCAGAGCGCGCCCGCCGCGAAGGCGGCGATCCCCGCAAGCAGCGGCGCCACCGGCCAGGGCAGCCCCGGAATAAGCCCGCCCACCGCGGCGGCGGCCAACGCCCCGAGCGTGAGCTGCCCTTCGGCGCCCACATTGAAGAGCCCTGCCTGCAGCGCGATTGCGACCGAAAGTCCGGTGAGCATCAGTGGAGTGGCGTAAAACAGGGTCATTCCCAGGTCATAGCGCGAGCCGAACGCGCTCTTGCCGAGGATCGTCAGCACATGCCACGGGCTCTCGCCCGCAAGCTTCGTCACCAGCAGGCCACAGCCGAGTCCCAAGGCCACGGCGAGCACCGGCTGGATCATCCGGAGAAATCGCAGCGCCTTCATCCCGCACCCCCTGGCGCGGAGGAGCCGCCAGCCGCCCCACCCATGGCGAGGCCCAGCGCCTGCTCTCCCGCTTGTCCGCGCGCAAACTCCGCGACAAACCGGCCCTCGTACATCACCAGGATCCTGTCCGATAGCGCCAGGATCTCATCCAGCTCCGACGAGACGAGAAGAATCCCCGCGCCTTTGGCGCGCTCGGCGAGAAGCCGTCCGTGAATGAACTCGATGGCTCCCACGTCCACGCCGCGCGTGGGTTGCGCCGCCACGAGCAAGCGCGGCGAATGGTGCAGCTCGCGGGCGATGACCACTTTTTGCTGATTGCCACCCGATAGGCCCCCGGCGCGCGCCTCGGGATCGCGCGGGCGCACGTCAAAGGCCTCGATCGCGCGCCCGACCGCGCCTTCGAGCGCCCCCAGATCCAGTCGCCCCCATCGCGCTAGATCCGAGTCACGGTGGTGTCCTAGCAGGAAGTTTTCCCGCACCGGCCGCTCGAGCAAAAGCGCTTCGCGATGACGGTCCGCTGGAATCCAGCCCACTCCCAGACGGCGGATTCCCGCCGCGCTGAGCCTGGCCTCTCCGCCCGAAAACACGTCCCGCCCGAGCACCCGGATCTCCCCGCTGCCTTCCGCATCCGATTGATTGAAGATGGCGTGCAGGAGTTCGCTTTGGCCATTGCCTTCGACTCCCGCGATTCCCACGATCTCGCTCCCGCGCACCGAGAGATCCACCCCGCGCAGAGTCGTGCCACACCGGAGGTCGCGCACCTCGAGCACCGGCTCTCCGGGCGCAACTGCGAGAGGGGCTTCGGCCGTAAGCCGCACGTGGCGGCCCACCATCAGCTCGGCGAGCTTTTCGACGCTTACCTCGGCGGTACGCACCTGACCCACCACCCGCCCGGCGCGGAAAACGGTCACCTCGTCCGCCACGGCCATCACTTCCTTGAGCTTGTGCGTGATGATGATCACGGTGCGCCCCTCGTCACGCAACTTGCGCAACTGGGCAAAAAGCTCGTGCGTCTCCTGCGGCGTCAAGACCGCCGTGGGTTCATCGAGGATCAAAATCCGCGCGTCCCGATACAGCATCTTGATGATCTCGATGCGCTGCTGGACCCCGACGGGCAGCTCCTCGACCGGTCTGTCGAAATCGATCGCCAGGCCGTACTCGCCCGCAAGGCTTTCGAGCCGGGCGCGCGCGCCGGCGCGGTCGACGGGCCGAAACCACGAAGGCAACCATCCCAACCCGGCACGAGCCGGCTCGGCGCCCACCGTGATGTTGTCCACCGCATTGAGCGGATCCGCGAGCATGAAGTGCTGGTGCACCATTCCGATCCCGCGCGCGATCGCGTCCATTGGCGAAGCCCAGCGGACCGACTCGCCCTCGACGCGGATCTCGCCGCCGTCGGGGCGGTAGATACCGTAAAGCATCTTCATCGCGGTCGATTTGCCGGCGCCGTTCTCGCCGATCACGGCATGAATAGTCCCCGGGGCGACCCGCAGATGGATGTCCGCGTTGGCAGCGACGTCACCAAACGACTTGGAGAGGCCGATGAGCTCGACCGCAGCACGGATGCTCATTTCTTCATCTTGTAGTAATCGGGCACCTTGATCTTGCCCGCGATGATTTCCGCCTTGATCCGGTCCAGCTTGGCCCGCATTTCCGGCGTGAGCAGTTTGTCGTTATTCTCGTCCAAGGCGTAATCCACGCCCTGGTTGGCGAGGCCGAACCTCTTGGTCCCGCCCGAAAACTGGCCCTGCGACTCGTCCCGAATCGCTTCGTAGACCGCGACGTCCACGCGCTTGAGCATGCTGGTCAGCACCCGTCCGGGTTTGATCCAGTTCTGATTGGAATCGACGCCGATGGCGAGCTTCTTCTTTTCCTCGGCCGCATCGAAAAGACCGGCGCCCGAGG
>CAYXVB010000034.1:8216-18036 GCA_964467785.1 uncultured Bacteriovoracaceae bacterium | reverse complement strand
CGCCGCCGTTATACTGCGACACCGCGAGCTCTTTGGCCTTGGCCGGATTATTCCACGCATCGCCGGTCACGCCGATGAAGTTCGCGACCACTTTGACGCCGGGCCGGGTCTTCTTCGCGCCTGCTTCGTAGGCTTTTTCAAAGCGCCGGATCAGCGGGATGTCCATGCCACCGATGAACCCCACTTTGCCGGTCTGGGTCGCCAGGCCCGCCGCTGCACCGACGAGGTACGATCCTTCGTGCTCCTCAAAAAGGAGGGAGCGCACGTTGGGTGCCGACACCTCGGCATCCACGATCACGAAATGCTTTTGCGGGTACTGGGCCGCGACCTTCTTCATCGCGTCCATCTGGGAGACACCGATGCCGATGATCAGATTGAAATCCTTGGTCGAAAACGAACGAAGCATCGGCTCGAACGAATTATCATCCGTGGCTTCGACGTATTTGACGAAGACCTTCAGGTCTTCCTTGGCCTTCATCGCGCCCTTAAACCCAGCGGCATTAAAAGATTTATCGTCTTTACCCCCTTTGTCGAAGATCAGGGCCACCCGGGTTTCGGCATGCCCGACCTGAGCGAGCGCCAGGTGGGCCAGAACGGAAAGAGCGCAAAGGGATCGGGGGGGAAGGGAGAGAAACGAAGTAAGTACGCGATTTCGAAGCGTTGCCATGCTCCTCAGTCTGCACCATGGATGGGTCCGGAGCAATAAAATGAAACTGACAAGATGAGCGCGCGCCTCAAACGAGGGGGCTTTCGTCCCCTCGATCCTAGCCTAGCGCCCCAAGCGCACCGGCCCACGCCCCGCTAAATCCCCGCCAATTCAAGGATCATTTGACATTAATCACGCACCGCATTAATAAAAAGCGGCTTTATGGAAATGGTTCATTTTATCCCTCCCGGCCAAAGAAGACTCGCGATGCTGGCAGCGCAAGCTGACTCGGCCCCGGCGCTCGTCTGCGGCGCCAGCGGCACCGGCAAAGGCGGCATTGCCAAGTGGATCCACGCCAACAGCGCCCGCGCCGCCAAGAGCCTGCTGATCGCCCGCCGGGACATCGCCATCGTGGACCAGCTGCCGATGGCTCAGGGCGGCACCCTGATCGTTCCGGAAATCGGCGAGTGGCCCCTCTCCGAGCAGCTGGTCATTCTCAATTTCCTCAAAACCAAATCCATCCCCCATGCCGTGACCGGCACCCGGATGCTACTCAACGTGCGCATCATCGCGACTTCGGACCAGGCCCTCGAAGGCCGCGCCCGCGGCGGTCTCTTCAACGGAGAGCTTCTTGAAAAGCTCCATGTCTTCCGCATCGAAATGCCGCCGCTTTCTCGGCGCTCCGACGAGTTCGAGGACATCGTTCTCGGCATCATGGGCGAGATCACCCGCGAGCTCCACAAGGAGCACTTGCGCGCCCTATCGCCCGAAGCCTGGCAAAAGATCCGCTCCTATGAATGGCCGGGAAACATGCGCGAGCTGCGCAACGTGATGCGCCTGACCGTCGCGGCCGCCTCCGGCGACCGCATCGAGCTCAAGGACCTACCAGAGTTCGGCCACGATCGCATCGACTTCCACGCGACCCGTGAGGAGTTCGAGCGCGTGTACATCCTCGAGCTGCTCAAGGCCTACAATTGGGAAATCGACGCGACCAGCAAGGCGGGACGCATGGATCGGACCACGCTGCTCGCCAAGATGGACCGCTACCAGATCACTTCGAAAAGCCCTGAGGCGCCTCTTTGAATCCCAGCGCGGTGGCGCGCTGAAGATCCTGCTTCTGGATCAGGTAGCCGTTAAGACCACCCGTCGAGGCTCCGCACATCTGCATGTGCATCATCCCGTCATTACCCTTGCTCGAGCCGAAGCTCGCGATCCCGGCGTCCTTGAGAGCCTTCTCGCCATCGGCGAGCGCCTGCGGCTCCTTGAGACCGCAGCTCTGCGATCCGTCCGAGCGGACCACCCAGACACGATCACCCGCCACCGGCTGCGACTGAGCCGGCGCTTGCGCCGTGGGAACTGAGGATTTCCGGGCCGAGCCAAAGGCCTGAACGAGCTGCGGGATCACCAACGCCCAGCCGACAATCAGAAATCCAGGAACCAGGAATCGCTTCCATTGAGCAGCGCGCGTCACGTTCTTCATATGCAAGGGATCTTAAAGGACAGCCTGTTCGGTGGCAAGACTGCGGAAGAGCTCAAGCTTGAAACGGATGTCGAATTTCCCGCCCGCGTGGAGCTTGCAGCACTTGGCGCAAGCCAACAGCCCCAGGCGACGACGCGCCGGGAACTCGGTGCTGCAGCCGGAGCAGCGATAAATGTACTTGTAGGGCCGGGGCCGCGGGACGGGATTGTAGCGACTCACGCCCATTTCCCGCATTTTCTGCATGAACTCCGCGGTGTGACCGTAGGGCTTGCGCCGGACCCAAAGCCAGTAATGAATCATTTCATGGGCCATCGTATCGGCGATCAGCGCTTCCGCGGTGGACTCTTCGAGCAAGTAGGAGGCCACTTCGATCGCGGGCTGGCGGAGCTCGGGGAACCGGCGACTCCCCGGAAAAAACCTTCCAGCGCTTGAGCGCAGCCGGGAATTCCACCTCAGGACCGGCGCGTCGAGAAAGCCGTCGAAGTGAGCGAGATTGATTCGCTCGAATAACTGACGGAGATCGACTTCCTCGCGCTGCATTCTTTTAACATCCTTGAGTTGCGCGAAGCTGTCAATCACATCAGTTCGTGATATCGAAGCGACATGACGCGGACTTCTCCCGAAAGTCTCATTCAAACCCCGCCCACGAGCCCCACCGAGCGGGCAGCCAATGCGCTGGAATGGCCTCGTTTTCTCGAGCTCGCCGCGGCGCAAGCCCTGACCGAGAAGGCCCGCGATGCGATTCTCGACTTGGTGGACGCCGCGATCTGGGCACAGAGCCCTGAATCCGCGCGCCATCTTCAGGCCGAGACCCAGGAAGCGCTCGCCGTCATCGATCGCGAAGGCCTCTGGGGCCCCCTTTCCGGCCTCGCCGATCCTGCACCCGCGCTCGATCGACTCGGCCGTGGCGCGGTGCTCGAGGTCTCGGAACTTGCGCTCATCCGCCGCTGGCTTCTCGCCGTGGACGCCTGGAACCAGGCCCCGCGCGAGGAGATCGCCGGAGAACACCTGCGCAAGGCGCTGGAGGGACTTCCGGAGGTACTTCGTCCGCTGCGCCTGCTCGATCGCGTCCTCACTCCCGATGGCGAGCTTTCCGAACGGGCCTCGCCCCGCCTCGCGCAGCTCTACGCCGAAATCCGCACTCTCAAGCGCGAGATCAGCGCCACGCTCGATCACCTGGTCAAGTCGCTCTCGCAAAAGGGCGTGCTCCAGGAGTCCTTCTCCGACGTCCGTGACGGACGCTACGTCCTGCCCGTCCGGATCTCCGCGCAAAACGAAGTCGAGGGGATCATCTACGAGGCCTCCGCGAGCCGCCAGACCGTGTTCGTGGAGCCGCAAGAAGTCGCCCCCCTCAACAACCGCCTCCGTGCCCGCCAAAATGAGCTCATCCAAGAGATCTACCGGGTCCTCATGGAGACCTCGAACGAACTCAAGCCGTTTGGCGCTGAAATCGACGCCGCGACGCTCGTGCTCTCGCACTGGGACGCCGTGCAGGCGCGCGCCCGTCACGGGCGCCAGTACAACGGCAAGGCGATCCTCGTCGCCCCAGGCCGCGCCTTCCGCATGCACCAGACTGCCCATCCCTTGCTCTGGTGGTCGCTCGCGCCCGGTGACATCATCCGCAACGAAGTCGACTTCGGCTCGCCCGCCAGCGCGCTGCTCTTGACCGGACCCAATACGGGCGGCAAGACCGTCCTGCTCAAGACGCTCGGGCTCGCCGCCCTTTGCGCGCGCACCGGCTTCCCCTTCCCGGGCAACGACACCCCCGAAGTCCCGTTCTTTGATTCCGTCTTCGCCGACCTCGGAGACCCTCAGTCGATCGAACAGCACCTGTCGAGCTTTTCCGGCCACCTCATGCGGTTCCGCGAGATCCTCGAAAACGTCACCGAGCGGGCGCTCGTGCTGCTCGACGAGCTAAACTCCGCGACCGACCCCGAGGAGGGCGCCGCGCTCGGTCGCGCGTTCATGGAAACCGTGCTTGATCGCGGAGCGATGGTCGTCACCACCACGCATGATCCCCATCTCAAGGCCATCGCGCTGACCGATCCGCGCATCCTCAACGCCTCCATGCAGTTCGACGAAGGCTCCCGAACCCCGACCTACCGAATCGCGCTTGGCGTCCCTGGGCGCTCCCGAGCGCTCGAGACCGCGGAGCGCCTCGGCATCCCCCGCAAGGTGGTGGAGCTCGCTCGCACCTATCTCTCTCGCGAGCACGTGGAGTTCGAGACTGTCCTTTCCAAGCTCGAAAACGACGCTCGCGAGGCGACCCGCGCACGCGAGGAGGCCGAGTCCCTTCGTCGCGAGGCCGCCCGCCTTGAGGCCGAATGGCGCGACCGCACGGAGCGCTCCGTCGGCGAGATGCTCGACCGCACCCGCCAAAAGCTCAAGCGCGTCGTCGAGACTGCCCAGGACGAAATGCGCCAAACCGTCCGAAAGCTCGAAGAGCTCCGGAGCCGTAAGGAAGCGGACGACGCCAAGGCCCGCCTCATCGAGACGCTGGCGGCCGCCAATGAGCTCGTGGACAGCGCGCTCAAGGAAGAAGCGCCCGAAGTCGCCGAGACCCTCGATCGCGCCCGGCGCGAAAAAGAAAAACCCCGCCCCGCGCCCGCGACGGCGGCCGGGATGGAAACCGGCGCCAAGGTCCGCGTCCCCAAATGGAAGAGCACCGGCACCGTGCTTTCCGTCCAGGGCGACAAAGTCAAAGTCGCGCTCGGCAATCTCCAGATGACTCTCGGCCTTGCCGAAGTCGAGCTGGTCGCGCCGCCAAAATCCGCTGCCCAGCGCACGCAGGTCACGATTAGCGCCGCCGCGCAGGCCGAGGAGCTCGACATGCGTGGCATGCGCTACGAAGAAGCCATGTCCACCCTCGAGTCCTACCTCGACGCGGCTTACCGCTCCGGCGTCAATGTCGAAGTGCGCGTCATCCATGGGTTCGGCACGGGGGCCCTGCGCGAGGGAACGCGCAAGCTTCTCGCCAAGCTTCCTTACGTCCGTGAGTTTCGGGACGCGCCCTCCAACCAGGGCGGAGCCGGCGCCACCGTGATCGAGCTCAATCGCTGAGCCAGGGGTTTGGCTAGAAGCTCAACTTGTAGTCGAAGTGGATGGTCTGGGTAGGATCCTTCGACGCGGACTTCTCCGGATGCGCGGGGATCGAGGCATCGATGGCCGCACTCAGCTGAGGGGTAATCTGCTTGGACAGGGTGCTCGTCACCATGTACGAGCTGCCGCCATACATCAGACTCGTGCCCAGACTCCAGATCGGCAGCCCGCGCGAGGCGCGCACGGTGTAAAGCTCGCCACGCTTGACCCACTCCGGCGGCTTCATTTCCGGCGGAAGCTCGAACGGAAGGTTCGGATTTGCGGAGTCACCGACATACGTCAGCGTGCTGTCGAGCACGGGCGAACGCAGCTGCAAATAAGTCATTCGATATGGGGCATTAAGATAAGCCGTGAGCTCGGTGCTCTCGCTCAGACGGGCGGGAACGGGCGTTCCGGTCCCCACCGCCAACAAGACTCCGGCCATCACGGCGGAGCGCTGAAGCACGCCCTTGCCGGTGAGATCGATCCGGATGCTTTTGCGCAAATATCCTGTCGCTCGGTCCCGTTCGCGCACGAAGTTTTGGATCCGGAGCTGGTCGATCACCCCGGCGGAGAAATCACGGAGCTTGCGGGCCTGCTCCAACTCGAGCTGCAGGTTACTAAGATGATAGCGCTGGCGAAACTCATATTCGTGGGCCATCCGTTCGTATTCGAACTTGCGATCGCGCGCCCAGTTCGGATCCATGATCCACGCCAGCGGATCGGCCTTGCTCCTGGAACTCAGATCCGAAAAGAAAGATAGATTATCGTCCCAATGCCCGACAGGCTCGACCCGCCACGCCGGCCGAAAATCCGGATTGCCCCAGGTCGTGATCGCCAGGGCGGACAAGAGCGCAGTCACGAAGAGCAGGCTTCGGGACTGCCGCCGATTTTGTCGAAAAGTTGATTTCGGGGCCGAATTTACGGCCTTTGCGGAACGCACCATTGCGCCCGGATCTCAGCAAGGGCCGTACCCACCATCGTCGAAACTATGCCTGTTCTTACGGCAGCTTAGTGAGACATGTTTGAAGCACTGGAGATTTCGATGTCCAAACTTTGGACAGTGGCGCCACTTTGCGTCACTTCCCTCCGGCGCGGATCAGACGCCGAGGAAAATAAAGGCGAACCAGAGCACGAAACCTGAAATCACCGGAATGGTGAAATTGTCATCGACTTCGAACGGAAGCAGTTCGGCCGTGCCGCCTGCGATGCCGCCGATCACGCTCAAAGCGACCAGGGTGTCCAATGAAAGCCCCATGCCGCTGAAAAACACCAGGCCCACGAGCACGCAGGCCAGGACGCCGGCCAAGGTGCCGATCAAACTCTTGCCGTTGGCATAACGAAGGCCGCGATCGCCGTAAAGGATCCCGAAGAGCGAAGCGATAGGATCGCCGCATGCAAGATAGAGAATCGAAACCACGGCCACGGGCTTGGGGAAGATCGCCACCGCAACGAGCGCCGAGGCGAGATAAGACGGGACACCACTCATCCGGTTCACTTCGGACGAGCGCATGATCGGCCCCCAGAAACGGACCATCTTCATGTTCCACTGCGGATTACGAAGGCGCGTGACTTCATTCGTCCAGGCAATGGCAAGTGCCGCACCGAGGATCGACAGAGCTGTGATGACCGGCATGCCGCCCAGGTAGATGAGGGCCATCGAAAGGCCCATGCCCATGTGCCAGATCTTCCGCAATAAATGCAGGTCCGAGCGGACGGGCAGACGTAAAGCAAGCGTTTTGATCTCTGCAGTCGGTTTCATCAAAAATTTGTCCTTGCCGCTCCTACTCAGCAACGAAAATGCCAAGGCGACCGTCCGTGCCAAAAAAAACCTCAATAAAGTCAGTCGATTTTTACTAATCAAATCAAATAAGTAAAGTGTTTTAGCTTACTGAATTTAGAGTTTTACATTATAACCAATAAAATCAGTAATATATGTTGGGTAAGATATTACCCAATTCAGGCTCGAAGCCGCGTAGCTTACTTCGCACTTGTATCGCCCTGCACAATTTGCCTAGACCGATCCACTTGACTCCTATGCCAAGCCGCTGAATCCTATATATGGAGACTTTTTGCGCGCACAGGAAGTGCGTGCAGGAAAGGGACGATCCAATGCAAGGAAGCATGAAACCGCGCGATATGAGCAATATCGGCGTCGCCCCCATCGACTCTTCTGTCAATTCGCCCGTGAACGCGGAAGACCGTGCCACGATCTTCGGGAATTTCGCCGATGCGGCGTCGCTCGAGGATCTCACGCAGGCCCTCGCGCTGAAAAAGAAGGCTAGCCAGGTCTGGGCCGTGGGCGGCGGCAAAGGCGGCGTCGGCAAGAGTCTCATCTCTTCGAGCCTCGGCGTGGCTCTCTCCCGGATGGGACAAAGAGTACTTGCCGTCGATCTCGACCTCGGCGGCGCCAATCTTCACACCACGCTCGGAGTGGACCTCCCCCGCCAGACGCTCAGCGACTTCCTTACCGGACGGGTCAGCCAGCTCGAGCACTGCATGGTGCCGACCGGCATCCCCAATCTCTCGATGATCAGCGGAGCCCAAGATTCCACCGGAGTCGCGCAGATCTCGCTGAGCCAGAAAATCCAGCTACTCAATGCGCTCGCCGCGATCGAAACCGATATCCTCTTGATCGACCTCGGCGCCGGCACAGGGGAGAATACGCTCGACTTCTTTCAGTTCGCGGACACGGGATTGATCATCCTGCTGCCCGAGCCCACATCCATCGAGAACGGCTACCGCTTCATCAAGAGCGCCTATTACCGCCGCCTTCTCCTCTCTCCCCGTCTACACGAGATGCGCAGCTGGGTCGAGGCCGCGATGGACGGTAAAAACGCCGAAGGCATCAAGACCCCGTCCGACCTCTTTCGCCGCGTAAACGCGCTCTCGCCGGAATCCGGTATGCACCTCAAGGCCGTCATCGAATCTTTCCAGCCCAAGCTCATCATCAATCAGGCGCGGACTCAGACCGACATCGAGATCGGCTTCTCCGTCAAGGCGGTCTGCAAAAAGTACTTCGGCATCAACATGGATTACATCGGCTACCTCGACTATGACAGCGCCGTATGGCAGGCCGTGCGCCGCAAACGGCCGGTGATGCTCGAGTTCCCCAACTCGCGACTCGTTTCCAACTTCGACCGGATGGTCAAATACCTGATCCGGAACCAGACCCATCAACGGGATGAGTTCTTCAAATGAACCCGTCGATCAATCCCGAAGACAAGCCGACTCACTACGAAGTACTGGAAATCGCCCCTGACGCCACCTCCGCGCAAATCCGCGAAGCCTATCTGCGGGTCAAATCGACTTACGGCAAGGACAGCGTCGCGCTGTACACGCTGATCGATCCGCACGAGCGCGAGGAGATGCTCCGCCAGATCGAAGAAGCCTATCTCACGCTCTCCGACGAGGAAAAACGCAAAAACTACGACTCTTGCCATGGCTTTCTCGACAGCCGCGAGCGACAACCGTCCCCCTTCGGAATTCCGGCCAAGGTCATCTCGATCGACCGCACGCCTCCGATGTCCTCCTCGCCCGAGGATCTGCTCGTCCCGCCGATCACGGCCTACGAGCGCGGAAGCACTACCGCCGCCTTTGGTCGCACCGAGGATCCCCATATCCGGCATGACCTCCTGACCAACCGCGACCTGAGCGTGGTCGACGACCCGTTCTCCCTGGCAACCGCGACGACGCAAAACGCGGGCGCACAGGCTTCGCCCGGCGGCCAGACTGCGATTTCGCCCTCGGTCCAGTCGGTGGCCCAGCCAGCGAGCAAAATGGAAGAGGAGATCTTCCGTTCCGAAACCGTGCCGGTCCCCGTCCCTCCCCGGCCGGACAGCAAGTACCCCGACCTGCCCGGCGACCTTTCCGCCGAGCTCGAAACCCAGACCGAGTGGCCAGGCACCCTCCTGCGTCGCGTGCGCGAGGCGAGACGCATCTCCGTCGAGGAGATGGCCAACATCACCAAAGTTTCCAAGACGTACCTGTTCGCGATCGAGGAGGAGAACTTCGCCAAGCTCCCGGCGCCGGTGTTTGTCCGCGGCTTCGTGCATCAGGTTGCCCGCACTCTCAAGCTTCCCGCCAACGATGTCGTCAATGCATACATGGGGCGGCTGAACAAGCATCGCCCGGAAAGCAAAAAGTAGTGGCGAACGATTTGGCCCGTTGGCAATGGTCCGTGGAGCAGGAATCGGCCGGACGCGCCGACCGGGCCATCCCCGACGCGATGGCCGCGGGCCAGGGCACCTGGACGCCGCACGCCGAAGCCTCCCGCGAGGTATCGCGCAGCCAGATCCAGCGCCTCATCGACGAAGGACGCGTCACCGCCGATGGCAAGCCTCTCGAAGCCAAGACTAAGCTCCGAGCGGGAATGCAGGTGACCGTGGAGATTCCTCCCCCGCGACCGGTCGACGTGCGCGCCGAAGATCTGCCGCTCGACATCCTTTTTCAAGACGAACACCTGCTCGTGGTCAACAAGCCCCCGGGTCTGACGGTCCATCCCTCGCCCACCCAGATGGAAGGCACGTTGGTCAACGCGCTCCTACACCACGTGCGCGACCTGAGCGGGATCGGCGGCGAGCTCCGGCCCGGCATCGTCCACCGGATCGATAAAG
>CAYXVB010000034.1:0-8206 GCA_964467785.1 uncultured Bacteriovoracaceae bacterium | reverse complement strand
AAGCGCATCGCCGGCTCGTCGAGACTTTTGCCGCGCACGACATCGAGCGCGCCTATTGGGCGCTTTGTTACGGCGCGCCCTCGCAGCCGCGCGCTGGCGGTCCGTCGGCCCGCATTGAGACACGCATCGGGCGGAGCGTTTCCGATCGCAAGAAAATGGCCGTCCTGACCGGACGCGAAGGCCGCAACGCGATCACCCATTACCGCGTACTAGACGCGTTCACCCTCCCGAACAAAAAACCGTTCGCCTCCTGGATCGAAGCCCGGCTGGAAACAGGCCGAACCCACCAGGTACGGGTGCACCTCACCCATCTCGGCCATTCACTGCTGGGCGATCCGGTTTACGGCACGCCCAGCTCAAAGCAAGACAAGTGGACAGCCATGCCGCGCGCGATCCAACAGGGCGTCGAAGCGCTGCCGGGGCAGGCGCTGCATGCCCGCGTCCTTGGATTCAAGCATCCCATTTCGGGCGATCCGCTTCATTTCGAAGCGAATCCGCCACCGCAGTTCCAGAGCCTGCTCACTGGGCTCAAGGCTTATTCAACGTACTCTGAAAAGAGGGGGATCTCATGAAGAAGAATCTCACGAACACCAATTGGGCGAAGAGCCACGTCGTCCACTTCGCGCTGGTCGCCTCCGTCGCGGCTGGCTGGGCGACCCTGCATGGATGCTCCTCCAGCAAAACGGCGAGTGACGCCGTGCCCACCGATCCGTCGATCGCCGCGATGGACAGCGCCGCCGCGGCCGGCACCGATGTCCCTCCCACGCTCCCGGAGGGCGCCCCCTCACCGGCTTCCTCGACCGCTCCGGATGTCTCGACCCTCACCGGCACGGGCACCGATGCCACGGCCCAGAACGGAGCAGCTCCGACTGACGCCGCCACGACAAGCGGAACGCCAGATTCGACGACCACGACGGCCTCGACAGAGCCCGAAGCCAAGCCCAAGCCCCGCAAAAAGGCTCGCTCCAAAAAAGTGCGCTCGGCCGCTTCGATGGAAAGCAGCGATCCCACCGTGGCCGAACCGATGCCCGACGCGGCTCCGACCACGCTGGCAATGGAAAATACACAGCCACCCGCCATGTCCGCTCCGGTCCAAACGATGGCTCCGGCCCAACAACCGGTGGCGCCCCCGCCAGCTCCCCCGGCTCCAGCCCAGACTTACACTCCTCCCCCGCGCGCCGAAGCGCCCAAGCCCAAGCCCGCGCCGGCGCTCGAGGCCGAGCCCGAGGAAGCGGACGAGCCCTTCTACAAAAAGAAGGGCGTGATCTTCGGAGGCGCCGTGGCCGCCGCGGCGATCGGAGGCTTCGGCTACCTGCGCTCGCGTCCGAAGATGTGAGCCACGGCCCGAAATCCTGGCTCACTCCGCTTTCTTGGTCAGCGCCCCGATCAGGTTCGGGATCTTGGGATTGGTGCGCGAAAGCGGCGTCAGCCTCACGCATAGGTCCTGACCCGTGCCGCAGACGATCCAGAGATTCTGCTCCCCAGCCGCGCCACCCGCGCGTGTGGGCTGATACTCGAACCCTTTGACCGCACCCAGCTTGGCGTCGACCAGCTGGAAACCGTAGAGCCCCTCGAGCCGAGCGCGCTCCACCCGATCGATCTTGATGAGTTTCTCGCCCGTTTGCGCGTCGATGAGCTCGTCGCCCTTTTTGACAACAGGTTGCAAAAGCGAGACCTGCGCCGCGAGATTTCCTTCGACCTCGAGATTGCCGATGCCCGAGGAGCCGTTGCCTCCGCCGGACGCCGCCCAACTGGCCGCGCAAAGTGTGAAAGCGAGAACGGGAGTAAGGGTGATGAGAGCGATCTTTTTCATTGGCTATGTCTCCTCTCGATGGAGGTCACCGGGAATGCGGCGAAATTGAAGGCATACACCTGATGGGGTTTCGGGTTCTCGAGCGCCCATTCGTTGAGCTCCTTGAGGAACTGCCGCACCTTGCGCTTGAGCTCCGGCACCTGATCCGGAGAGATCCCGACGAGGTAGGTTCCGAACTCGCGCTCCTCGGGTTCGGTGAGCTTGAGCGCCTGCGAGGCGCGCGCAAAAAGCCCTTCGTAAAAAGCACGGGCCAGGACTCGGCCCAGCTCTGGCTTGGTCTTGATCTGGCGATGGGTCTGCCGGAGCCGGCCCTCCGCGTCGCGTTTAAGTAAGCCGATGACCTGGAGCCGCTCGAGGATCCGCGCGATCTCCTCCTCGCTCGCCAGGTGGAAGAGCCGCTCCCGGATCCAGCCCAGGCGCTCCTCAAAGCCGCGGATATGGGTAAGCACCATCACCGCGTGGTGCTTCCAGTCGCTCACGGCCTCGAACTCATACTCCGACAGCTGACGTTCGCGCGAGCCATGACGCGAGTAACGACTGCGCACGCGAGTGAGCCGTTCCTCGAAAAAGTCCCGCTCGAGCGGCTTTTTAGCCTGATTGAAATGGACCAAGGTCTCGAAGTAATCGCTCTCATGCTCCTTGAGGCCGAGCGCCCGGGCAAAACGGACGATGTTCTCAGGGGTGAGGTTCTTCTGCCCGTCGATCACCAGCTTGAGGTAGTTGGGCGACTTGATCCCGGCTGCGGCGGAAAAGCGGGAGTAAGTCAGCCCGGTCTTCCGCCGCTTCTGGTCGAGATAGTAGTCTCTCAGGTATTCGCGGTACTGCTGGTAGTCGCAGACGGAGAGCATCTCTGCCTTCACTTCATTTCAAGCCTTCGGGCGCGTACCCGATCGATGGAAACGAAATCTTCGCTTCGAACTGGCGAAATGCCGTGACACGTTCGGACTTGGACTTAACATTCTCGCCATCGACCGCGTCGATTTGCCCGAAAGTGATGTTCAAGGTGTCCGAAGCCTTGCCATCAAAGACCACAACTGATCCCGAATTGAAGATATAGTTTGTCCGTCCACCACCGACGTAGGCGTCGCTCGCGGCGATCGCCCAGACAAATCGATCACTGGTCGGTTGATAAATCAGACGCACCCCGTAAGTCGCGACACCGGTTCGCATCAGATCGACGCAATGGGATCGAATGTAACCAGGGAGCTCCACCGCAGACTGGGGTGCTCCAGTCGGAGAGTACGCGCAAGCATAATAAGCCAAACGAGAAGTCCCCTGCCTGAGCAGGATGGACGGACTCGTCTCTTTGCCGGAGAGGGTATACACCGTCGCGATCGTATCGACTGAGTCCGCAAAAGCAGGCGTTGAAAGAATGAAGAGTGCGATCATCATGAAGCGCTTCATTTGTTCACCCACCCTTTTGGCTGAGAGGAGATCCGGGGATAGAGTGCCATGCCTTCGTACTTGCGGAAGGCCGTAGCCTTCTCTGTATTGATGTCGGGATTCTGGCCGTCCGCCACAAGGTTGTAGCTTACGCTGAGTGACAGGGATTCCCGCTCCTTCAGGTGGATCAGCACCGATCCGGAAGTGCTCATAGCCAGTTCAGTTCCCACCTCGCCGCGGAAACTGGTCAAATAGGCCGACGAAATGATCCAGACCAGACGGTCGCTCAAAGGCTGATAGGCCATGCGCTGCACCTTTCCTCCATCCCAGCCGGCCGGATCATTTTGGGATTCGATTTCCTTGCACTCGCGAGTTTGCAGGAAAGCAGCGAGCTCGACATCGTTCTTGGGAAGCTCGGACTCGAGAGCATGGCATCCCAGGAGCGCGAAATGGCCTCCATCTTGCTCGATCAGGACAGCCGGGCTGTTCTGTAGAACTTTTGCATTGTGATAAATACTGACCTTGGATTCGACCTGCGGGGCGGGCGCCGGAGGCGGCGAAGCCTTTTGCATCGGCGCGGGGCCCGCCAGGGAAACCACGGGGACCGCTAAGATGGCAAGAATGGACTTTTTCATCGATCTACCTCTTTTATTTTCCACAGCACCCATAGAGCGGAACCGTTCCTAACCCGGGCACTGTGTCGAGGCAACGAATAACGTCCTGAATTTTAACTTGGGAGGTAATTTTCCGGATTTATTAACCCAGGTTCGCGAACCCCACGCAAAGCCGGAAAGCGACTTTTCCTACTCCGCGATCCGCTTCAAGCGCCAGCCGTAGCGCGACTCGAGCAGATCCCGAACCTGTGTCCAAGCGTCTTTCAGCGCAGCCAGATCATCGTCGATGCGGGACTTGACGGTGAACGGCATCGAGTCCGTGTGCGTGAGCGCGACCTTGAGCTCGTGGAGCACGTTGAAGATGCTCGACAACCGGATGCCCAACTCGAAGTCCACGTGCGACATCATGGGCCAGCTGTTCTCGAAGTACTGCGAGCGCAGCGCCTCGGTGAACTGCTCGCGCGAGCGGAACTTGGAGTACTGGTCCACAAGATCGATCGCGCGGCGATCCAGCAGATCCAAGATGCGATACGCCTCCCAGGCCAGGAGAAACGTCGCGTATTCGCGCTCGGAGCGCATCTCGAGCGGCGAGTCCTCGCGCAGCGGAAAGCGCAAACTCGCGTGGCCTAGGCCGCTCCAGTTGATCCCGAAATCCTTCTTGCTGAGTTTTTTGTCCGACTTCGCGGACGACGTCTTGGCCATTGGTCAGTTCTCCCTCTTGGGCGCGGTCTCGATCATCGAAAACTGCCGCCCCCCGCTCCCGGCTCCGGTTTGCTGCGCACGGCGATAACTATGAAAAATCGGCTGGCCTTCGTCGTTCCGACCGCAGCGGGTGCAGAGCCGGAGCACCTCGACCGCGCGGAAACCCATGCGGTTGAGCTCCATCGCGTTGACCGCGCGCAAGTCCAGCATGCGCTGACCTGGGCCGCTCACGCAGCTCTCCCCGAACTCACCCGCGAACTCGCGCGCAAGCTCCTCGCTCACCTCATAGCAACACGGCCCAATCGCCGGCCCGATGCAAGCCAGCCAGTCGCCAGGGGATTGGCCGCGCACCCGGAGCGCGTCCGCAAAGGCCTCGACGATGCGCCCGCGGCTGCCGCGCCAGCCCGCGTGCAGCGCCGCCGCGCCCCTACCGTCTATGCGAGCCAGCAGGATCGGTACGCAGTCGGCGGTCACTACCGCGATCGGCTGCGATGGGGCGAAAGTGCAAAGCCCGTCGGTCTCGCCGCAGTCCTGGCCCGGCGTGAGCACTTCCGCGATCCGGATTCCATGAACCTGCTTCCACACCGGTTTGCGCGCGGACCACTCCGACGCGATCACCGGATCAAGCTCGGACTGGATCGTGCCGAAGCCGTGACGAAGCCCGGGCAAAGTGGATAAAAGGCGGCTCTTGACGACGCTCATTTCAGCTTCAGCTCCTCGAAGCGGATCACGCCAAAGGGATTGACCCGGAAATTCGCCACGCGCGACGAGACGGCGTGGTTTTGGACATAATGATAGAGAGGCGCCACGACCGCCTCCTCATCGACGAGAATGCGCTGCGCTTCGCGGATCTTGCCCTCACGCACGGTACCGGGAGTAAGCAAGGCGATCTCGCGCACCAGCCGGTCATAGGCGGGCACGGAACAGCCGGTGTTGTTGTTGGGATTGCCTGTGGTCATCGCCTGCAGATGCGAGATCGGATCCTTGAACGGAGCGAGCCAGCCAAAGCGAAAGATCGGCGGCGGCGAGGTCTGGATCATCCGGACAAACGCTTTCCAGTCCAGCTGGGAAAGACGAAGATCGACGCCAGCGTTGCGACGGACGTCTTGCTGGACCTTTTCCATCACCATCGCATTGCGCGAGCTCGCGTCGTAAATGGCGTCGACTCCTTCGCGCGGAGTCCGGGCTTCGCGGGCCTCGTGAGCGGTCCCGTGCGGGGCCGCGCCCAAGGCGCTCGACATTTCCGCGTCGCCCTTCCACTCGATGAAGCCCTCAAGTCCGGGCGGGATCCACGAACGCGACGGCGTCTCGCCCGTGACCACCGCCCGCGCGAGCTCCTCGCGTCGGATCGCGCCGCTCACCTTGCGGCGCCATTCGCGCCGGGCCGAGAGCCCCTTGCGGCAATTGAAGCCCAGGTAATAGGTCGCCAGGAAAGGATCCGTGCGCAGCACGCCCCGTTTCTGCAGACGTGGAAAATCCAGCGTCGGCACGCGGGTGAGAATATCGATTCGTCCTTCGTCAAAAAGATGGGTCGCCGTGGTTTCATCGCGCACGACCACGGCCTCGACGCGCCCAATCGACGCCGGTCCGCCCCAATAATGCGGATTGCGCTCCAAAATCACGGAACGATCCGCCACATGCGCGTTGATCCGATAAGGCCCGGTGTAAGGCGCGGTCGCGTCTTTGCCGGCCACGGGCCAGGCGCCACCGTTCGCGCCGAGGACGTCTTCGCGCTGGGCTGCGGCCACGGGGAGCGCCAGTACCTGAAGAAAATAAGGTACCGGCGATTCAAGTTCAATGATCAGTCGCCGATCGCCTTCGGCGCGCACGCTGGGAAGTTCGGACAATTTGCCCGAGCGAAAATCCCGTGCACCGCGGATCGGCAAGAGCAACTCCCCGAGCTTGGAGCGGGTCTTTGGCTCCAAGGAGCGCCTCAGTCCGGTGACGAGATCTCCAGCGGTGACCGGAACGCCGTCCGACCACCGGGCCTGCTCCCGCAAGGTAAACTCATAGCGCGTGCCGTCGGACGAAATTTTCCAGGACTCGGCGAGCCGGGGCTGGAGCTCCCCCGCGCCGTCATAGCCCACTAGACCCTCGAGCACATTAGCCACGATCCGGTAAGAGAGGCCGTCCTCCATCAGCGAAGGATCCAGAGTCACGGGCTCGCCCGCCAGATGAACCTTGAGGTCACCGGAGGGTGCCTTTTCACGGCATCCCGTAGCGCCTGCAAGGAGCACGCAGGTCGCCGCCGTGACTGTCAAGAACCGCAAGGCAGGTAGAAGCTCTCTCGAAGTCATCTGTTGCGGTCGGGAAAGCCCGGGCATGTCCCAAGAATCTAGCAAAGGCTCCCGTCTCATGCTACCCAAAGAAGATCATGACGTCCGTCACGGATTTCCTCGCATCCCTGCTCAATCCCGCCGGTGGCGCGATGTCCATCGGTCAGGGCCTGATGGCTTTGCTGATCGCTTACCTCGGCGGAATACTTTCCAGCCTGACACCCTGTGTCTACCCGATGATTCCAATCACGGTGAGCGTGGTCGGAGGGATGGGCAACGTCTCCACCCGCAAGAACCGGGCTTGGCACGAAGTAGCGGTCCGCGGCCTCGCTTACATCAGCGGCATGGCCCTGATCTACTCGTTCCTGGGCGTGCTGGCGGGCCTGACCGGCAAAGTCTTTGGCACATTGACCAACACCCCTGGCTGGTATCTCGGTCTGGGCGTGATCATGACCTTCGCCGCGTTGATGATGATGGACGTCTTTACCATCGATCCGCTGATGATCTGGGAATCTCTCAAACGCCGGATCGGCTTGGGCACGAAGACCGGACATCACCATCCCACCCCGCTTGAGCAGAAGGAAATAACGCTGCTGGGATCGTTCACGCTCGGTGCGTCCAGCGGCTTCATCGCCGCGCCGTGCACCACTCCGGTGCTGACTTCGATCCTCGCCTTCATCGCCAAAACCCAGTCCATTGGTCTCGGCCTTGGGCTGATGATCTCGTTCTCGCTCGGCTTGGGAACGATCCTGCTCTTGATCGCTTTCTTCGCCGGCGCCGCACGCATCCTGCCCCGCTCCGGCAAATGGATGGAGAGGGTCAAGACCGCCAGTGGCTTGTTACTCCTGATCTTCGCGCAATATCTTATCTATCGGGCCGGCCAGCTCGGAGGACTTTGAACCATGGAACACAAACACTCCCATTCAACACCGTCCCGCCCCTGGCAGCTTTTCACGATTCTGGGGCTCTCGCTCATTGGCCTGATTCTCGGCGCCCAGTTGAGCCATCAGTACTACCAGATCCGCGGCGGCACAGCAGGCTTCAAATCCCTGTGCAACCTCGGTCAAACGATGAACTGCGACGCCGTGGCAGCGAGCCGCTTTGCGGAGTTCATCGCAGGCATCCCGCTCTCAAGCTTCGTGACGGGCTGGTTCCTGGCCGTGGCGATCATCGCCGGGTTGTCCCTCTCGCGCGAATGGCGCCGCGACGGCGTCCGCATCCTCGCCGCCATGACGGGCATCAGCCTCGTTTTCTCTCTGGTCTACCTTTACATCATGACATCGGTGATCCAGGTGTTCTGCCTGTATTGCCTGTTTATCGATGGGATCAGCCTGGTTTCGTTCGTCCTGGTGCTGACGCTCAAACCGGAGTCGCTCCAGACGCACAAAATCCAGATGGGAACACTCAAAGCCGCGGCC
>CAYXVB010000033.1:15997-26836 GCA_964467785.1 uncultured Bacteriovoracaceae bacterium | reverse complement strand
GGTCCCGATAATCTTTTTCCGGAATATCGTAGATCGCCTTGAGGAGATCGAACGCATCCAAGGCCGGAAGATCCCACCAGAGCTGAGCTTTCTGGCCCATGACCAAGGCGATACTGCGGCGGAAGTCAGTGGATCGTTTGAACGGATCCATCCCCATTACTTGAGCCGAGCCAGAGGTCGGAGGGATCAGGCCCGACAGGATCTTGAGCAGCGTTGTTTTACCGGCGCCATTGGCGCCGATCAAACCGTTGAACGAACCGGGCTCAAGCTCGAAGCTCACGCCTTTGAGCGCTTCGTGTTCCTGGTACTGCGGATTGAAGAGCAGGCCCAGTGTGCCTTTGAGTCCTTCGCCCTTCTTTGTCGAGCGGAATGCGCGTCGAACGTCGCGGACCGCGATGACGGAATCAATGGCCACGGGAAACCTCCATGCGGCGACGAGTGCCGGTGAGCTTTTCGCCGGTCACGCCTTCGACCACGCCGTTGTAGCGAGTGATGATGGGTTGGTTTTCACCAAGTCCCTTGGGGTCAAAGGCCCGGTCCATGAAGGAGGCTTCAACCGGAAAGCCGGAGATGATCCGGGCGCCGTGCATCGGATGCTTGGAACTATAGCGTTCGTCGCGTATCGAGTAGACCAGAAGGTGGGTATTTTTCTCCCCTGGCACGGCATGGGTGAACGGAACGAAGTCCGTGCGCAGGATGACCTTCTTTCCATTGAGAACGATGGTCTCTTCCAGGCGTATGATCGTAAGTTTTTTTAATTCGTAGTTCCGAACAGCGTCAGCCGCGAGGCGGAAGTTCTTTTTTAGGGAGGTCAGTTCCTTGACGTCGGACTTGCCAGCAAAAGCGATGCGGCCCAGGAAGACCGAAACATTGGCAAAGAGGGTGCCTTCAGCCGGTCTCGGACCTAGTAAGCCAGCCGGCAGTCCGAAGCCCGTCTCAAGCGTGTTGCGGACCCAGCGCGCTCGCTTGTAGCCGAAAGGGGTTCGGAGGTTACTAAAGAGATAGCCATAGGTGTGCTCCATGCCCGCATGGATGACGCGGCCTTGGATCTCCCCGCCAAACTCCGCGGCGATGGCTTCGAGAATTTTAGGGTCAACGATCTCGCCCTTGGCGAACTCGTCATAGTTCATGCTGCGGCCCCACAGTCCCTTAAGCGCCGCGGCTTTTTTGTCAGCTTCGATCTGGCGCGCGATGCCGGGAGCTTCGTGCGTCAGCTTCTCGGAAGTCGCGGTGCCGTCGCCCAGTAGGCGGGCGATACCGGCCCAAGGGCAGTCCTCGGCGGATTCGCCGAGATCCGCACGGGGGCACTCCGATGGAGCATGTTGCACGACCAGTTCCTCCTTCTTCGCGGGAGCGCCAGCGCAGCCCGCCAGGGAGAACTCCAGTGCAAGGCCGAGTGCAATAACGAAGAGCGTCGAGAATCGGTCGAAGGGGATCATCCGGATTCGTTAGCATGGGCTTCATGGGGGTTCAATCAGGGAACGAATGGGTGTAGCCTCTCCGGCTAAAGGAGACTTAGTCATGGAACGTGGGTCAGCGATTTTCCGAGTAACGATGTCTTGTTTTGTATTGATGGTAGCCGTCCCGGCTGGAGTGATGGCCGCTGAGGCGCCGTCCATGCGCAAGTCCGCGGCCGCGCCGGGCGAATCGATTTCCCCCAAGGACGCTGCTGCCAAAGTCCAAAAGGGCCAAGCTGTTTTGGTCGATGTTCGTGAGCACGATGAAACGATTTTGGGCATGGCCGCCCCGGCCAAGGAGATGCCCCTGTCCGAAGCTCAGGCCAACACCTCCAAGTGGCAGTCCTTTGTTCAGTCGTTGCCGAAAGACAAGGAGATCATCGTTTACTGCCGTTCGGGGCGCCGCTCCGGCATTGTCGGCGGCATGCTCACCGAAAGGGGCTTTACGGTAAAGAACATGGGCGGCTTCCAAGGCTGGGTCGATGCCGGTTTGCCAGTGAAGAAGCCCTGAGTGCGTTATCGGTGCCGACTTAAGTCGCGTCGGTTTAAGTTTGGGTGATGTTGGGATTCGGCTGGGAGGCCGGACCCAACATGACCAAATTGTCATTAGTATTATTGAGGGACGTGACTTGCGCCGCTCGCGCGTCCTTCATGGAAAAAGTGAGAACGAAGAACGGGGGCAGTGAGCCTGGCTTGCAGGTTGATCATGAGCCTGGGGTTGTACCATCTGCGAGCACTTACTTTGCTGCTGCCGACAGTGCCTCTGTTGGCGGGTTCCTGAGCTCGCTTCCGAAGGCGTCTTGCTCCGCGGCCTTCCTGATGGATCGATTACTAATTGACTGCGCAGATGCAGAACTCCCATCGGAGAGCATATAAAGGACGGGAGCGGCGACCGCCAGCCCTCCGAGTACCCCGCGCTGGCCGAGCCTCGCGGATTTTCCTTCTGCTTTGAGTTTTAGGATTTTATCGAGACTGTCTTTGTGAAGTTCGGCATTGAGCCGCAAAAGGTTGTACTTAGCACTACGGAAGGTCTTGAGGTCGGCGTCCTCAATCGCCGAGCGTGTCTCCAGGACTCTTCCGATCGAATAGAACTCATGTCCTTGTTTGCGAAGTTGATTCAACCATTCGGAGATTTTCCGTGGGGTTCCTTTCAGCGTTAACTTTGAGTCCGGTCCGTGCTTGCCGTCGTTGAGGGCGACGCGTACAGTCCACTCTTTGGGGTCGAACGGATCTGCATCTCCCAGCGCGACATGCGCCCGCTGGACCCGATCTTGAGGGATGGGATTGTATTTGATTGGCAGGTCTTCGCTCCTGGGACGGTACATATTGTTGCCGTCCATGGGCTTGGTGTGAATGACATAGGGTTGATCCGCCCATGCAAGTGGGGCTTCCCGTCCGCTGAGCATCTCTCTTTCCATTTCCTTTTGCCAATAAGCGAGGCTCTGGCGATGCTGTTCAGCGACTGATTCTAAGCGTTTTTGCTCCGCTCTGTATTGTTCTTCTCCACGAATGAGGACGCCGGAGCTAATCGCGGAGATCGCAACCGGGAACAAGGCAGCGCGCTGGTCATCGGCTCCTGCCAAGGACGGGAGGAAAGCGGTGATACCTAGGAGCGCCACCCCTGGGCGAATCCAACGAGATCTTGTGATCTGACAATCCTTATTCTTTCTGCCCATATTTTCCTCGTCTCAAATGGTCTCTTCCCCACGATTAACAGCAGCCGGCATGCCAATGGAAACCGGTGCGAGTTCAACAGGTTGGATTGACACACCCAGGCTTCTGGCTGTCAAAGTTGCGGACATTCGCCTAATCTGAAGTCGGCGATCAAAGGTCCGGTTGGAAGACCTGGATACCGCGCTTGCGGCCAGTGAATTTGGATTTAATTGTAGTCGAATAAATGACGATAAGTCCCTGATGTCAGTTCAGTTAGGGATCATGATCCTTTGCCTGATATTGGAATCGACGCTTGCGCGCGCGGACGAGCCGGATCGGTGCGCCTCGCGATTTGCCGGGTTTGCGGTAAAAGCCGCGCTCTGGCTGCCTCGGCAGCAGGCTAGGTATTGGAAGGACGTGTGGAGCACTCGAGGGCGTCGGTTGATCCTGGTCGAAAGGACTCCGCGAGACAAATTCAACAAAAGTGTGCTTTGGGATCCGTTCGCCTATCCTGCGACGCTGCCTCCTGAGATCTTCAAGACAAAGTTCGCGCCCAGCGCGCCAGCAAGCGTCGTATTGAGCATGCCCGGACTCCTGTTGGCTTACGACTGGATGGATAGCCAGTATATAAAGGAGGTAGAGGCGGAAGCTCAAGACACGCCGGGCGCGGATTATGCCATTGCGCTGAATACGCTAGGAATGTCAGCGGTCAACTCGGGGGTCATGGAGGCACTGGGGGGGAGTACTGCCGCATCCGATCTTGCTCATCAGCTTTCGAATCACAGAAGCGCGCTACAGAGGTGGCTCGAGCCTAACGGCTCCTGGAAGGAGCTCGAGCGACTGCGGCAGCTGCGATCCTTGGGGATCCTCAAAAGCGACGCGGAAGCCGAGGAGCTTTCTCGAATCGCCAGATCGGTGATCGCCAGCGCGGCCAAGACTACAAAAGAAGGGGATTTCGCCAGTCGAGTGAACGAAGAGTGGGAAAAGGCGATCCAGAGCAATCCGTATTTCGAAAAGAGATCGGACCGGGACCGCCTGCTCATGGGTTTGCTATTTACTCCTGCATTGAATGTCACCCTCGCTCGCGGGTCTCTGAGCGGAAAGAAGTACTCGGATATTGAATTGCTGGACCGTATCTATACCTCCAAGGACCAGAGGTTCGAGATCCTGCGCAATGTAGTCGCTCAGGCCGATCCGGCGAGCCTGATCCAGATGTCACTGCAAAGTCTCGAGGCGCCGGATGTCGTCGAGAACAAAGAGGCCCGTTGGAAGGCGTTTGCCCCCGATGCGCAAACTGGAATGCCGTCGTTCGCAATGCGGCCGGATTATCCGGTGATCGCGAATTCCGGATTGAGCTTCGTTGGCGACGCCCGCACCGCTCGGTCGCAGCCCATTCAGGAGGAGCTCGATATCTGGAAGATCGTCTGGAAAGATCAGCGTTTCAGCGACATCAAGTCGGCGCTCCAGGCTTCGAAAGCTTCCGAGTCAGAGGCGCTGAATGCCGCGATCAACCGGATCGTCTCATACACTGAGATAAATAGAATTAAACTGGGAGCTTCTGGGGTAAAGGATCGCCAGCTTTGTGATCTGGCCGGACTCGGCGAAGCAAAGGATCGTGCGAACTCCATGGTCGCGGCAAATGTGGAGATGGTCGTGCGGCAGCTGCAGGCGGGCCAAGCGCGAAGCGCGTCCCAACTGGAAAGCTGCGGAGTGGAGCTCGCGGAATTTTTCGTCGGAGCATTCCAGGCTGAATCGGCAGTTTTCGACGACGCCGCCAAATTCAAGCAGTTCGCTGAAAGCCGTAGATCGCGGTTACAGGAGATTTTCGAGCGTTGTCCTGCGCGCGAGCGAAAGTGCCGTTAGTGGACATCCCGGTGAAGCCGCGGACAGACATGTCCGGCCTGAGCTGATTTCGTGAGTCCACTGTTCTTATTGTTGCAGGAAAAATAAAGATGGTGGCTTGGGACGGAATCGAACCGCCGACACGCGCATTTTCAATGCGCTGCTCTACCGACTGAGCTACCAAGCCACGTTACGAACGAACGTCGAAGGAAGAGAATCTTCCAGTATTCGATCCCCGATCAAAACGCAACCGGGAATCGAATCTGGATGATCATTTTTTCGATCTCAGTGACCTGATGTCGAAGAAGGAGAGAGGCTTGCTGCAGGGGCCGGGCTCGCCGAGGGCGACGGTTCGGGCGCTACTTCACGGCGACCTACGACGGCCGGGAGGCGGATAAACTTGGCGTCCTGGCCGTCGCCACGCTTCACGACAATGGTGATCTTCTGATCGGGCTCGAGCTCCGAGAGGATCTTCATGAAATCCTCGAGACTTGCGATCTTTTGTGTGTCGATCGAGAAGAGGATATCGCCTTCCTTAACTCCCGCTTTGTCTGCGGGACTGCCGGGACGAGCGCCAGCCAAGCGGACGCCGCCGCCAGCCATGCCCCCGCCGCTCGGGCCATGAGGCGAGGAGAGGGCGGAGTAGTCAGGAATGGTTCCCAGGTATGCGCCCTTGCTCTTGCCGCGAGCGCGACCTACTAGGCCCATCGACGGAGTTTCTTTCGCCTTCAGGTAATGAAGCTTCGTGCCTGGCTTGCCGGCGCGAAGGGCGATGGCAGCGACGACTTCGGCCGTCTGTACGCCGCCCGTGGCGTTGATTTTGTCCGAGGTGTCGGTGGTCCGATGGTAGTCGACGTGCGGGCCAGTGAAGAAGTGCAGCACCGGAACCTTGCCGATATAGAAAGACATGTGGTCGCTCGGGCCGTAACCGTCGCCGCCACCAGGACAGGTCAGATCGCGGGCGATGCATTCATCTTCGATCCACTTCGGCCATTCTTTCGCGGTGGCGGTTCCGAAGACGGTGAGACGATTGTTTTCGAGGCGACCCACCATATCGAGGTTGAGCATAGCCTTGGGAAGAGCGCCGGCTTTCTTCATCATCTCGACCATGCGAGAGGAGCCGGCGATGCCGTGCTCCTCGCCCGTGAATGCGGCGAAGACATAGCAGGACTTTTCATCGGCCTTGGGGGTCGCGGTGATGATGCGCGCGGCTTCGAGCACGCCTGCTACGCCCGAGGCGTTGTCGTCAGCGCCCGGATGCAGGCCCTTTTTCGTGGGTTCGAGCGAGTTGTCGCTGCCGTAACCGAGGTGATCGAGGTGTGCGCCGATGAGCACGGACTTGATACCCGGTTTGCCGCAGCCCTTGCCCCACGCGCCCAAAAGGTTGTGCGCGGGCTGGCCCTTGACTTCGACCTTCTGCGCGTAGTGTTCGCCGCCTTGGGCGTTCTTGAAAACTTCGAAGAATGGCTTCAGGCCGATCGCGGCCATGCGTTCAGTCACGATTTTTTCAGCCTGAGCGAGGCCCTGGGTACCGATTCCGCGTCCATCCATCGCCGGCACGCTGAGTGCGTCGACGAGAGCCTGGAAGCGGTCCGCCGGGTCGGAATCCGCGAGCGTGAGCGCGCGGGCGGGAGTTTCAACCCAGTCGGCGACGAAGACGTTGGTTTCGCGTGGGACGCTGGCGTTTCGGTTGGAGCTGAACGCGATCCTCTTGCCATCGGGCGAGAACATCGGGAAACTCTCGAACGTATTTGAGAACGTCACGCGCTCGAGTCCAGTGCCGTTAACGTTGATCATGTAGATGTCAAAGTGACGTCCGCGCGGATCGCGCGGATTCGACGCGAAGAGGACGCGCTTGGCATCGGGCGTGAAGTAAGGCGCGAAGCTGGCAGCGCCCACGCGGGTGATTTGCCGCGCATGCGAGCCGTCCGCGTTGCCGACCCAGATCTCGAGTTGCGAGGGGCGGACGAGGTGTTGCTTGAGCAGCGCTTTGTACTCGTCGGCCTCCTTGCCTGGCTTGGGGCGCGAGGCGCGCCAGACGAGTTTTTTGCAGTCTTGCGAGAAAAAAGCCCCGCCATCGTAGCCGAGCGTGTTGGTGACGCGTTTTACGTCCTTGATGGTGCCCATGGTGTCCAGCTTGCCGACATAGAGGTCGAGGTCGCCGTCGCGGTCACTGGTGAATACGACGCTGCCGTCTTTGCAGACGGTCGCTTCCGCATTGTAGGCGCGCGGAGCTCCTGGCTCCGCCGGCACTGGATCGGTGCCATCGGGCTTTGACGTATAGAATTGATAGGTATCGTAGATCGGCCAAACATAGCCACGGCTGTGATCGGGTTCCGCCGGACAGGACTTATTGTCGCCGACCGTCGAGCTATAAATGATGCGCGAGTCGTTGGGCGTATAATAGGCACAGGTGGTGCGTCCATTGAGGGAAACCTGGACCTTGTCCGACCCGTCGGGGCGCATACGGAAGATTTGGTCGCAACCCAGGCTCCCGCCTTTGTGCTGATAACTCAGCCATTCACCGTCGAAGGACCAGTAGGCCTCAGCGTTGGTGCCGCCTGCGGTGAGCTGCTGGATGTTTTTGAAGTGGACTTCGCCCGGGAACAGGAGCTTGGAGTCCTGAGTGGGGGCGACGGCTTTACCGCTACAAGCCAAAGTCACCAGGGCCGCGGAGCCCAAGGCAATGGAATAACCGACGGAACGGGTGCGAAGTTGCATCATGCATCGCAACTTACTCCAAATGCCAAAAAAAGCAAAAAAGGTCGGGATAAGTGAATGGAGTTTGATCTTTCTTTTAGATGCGACGCGTCAGTCTGAGATTGTCTTCGGCCCGAACTCCAACGGGCACGCTGAGGTGATCGGTCGAGCGCCGCTCAAAGAGATTCGGAGGAGATGTCGGGCGAGAACGCCGGAGATGATTCTTTTGCGCCGGCCGGGGGCTCTTGCGAAGAGTGAGTGGATTGTGGTGGTTCGGGCAGTTGGAGAGAGCGGGTAGAGTCGAGCTGAGACAGGATGCTTTGAAGCTCTTTGATCGTGTGCATGCGGTAGTCGTAAGCGCGACCGTGTTTGCGAATCAGTTCTTCGACGATCTTGAGTCGATGAATGATCGGTTCGGCCTGATTTGCGGGAACGAGTTCGAATCCCTCTTTTTTTTCATTGACCGAAGCAGGGGCAGGCGAAGGCCGGGTTGAGTTTTTTTGGGACGTGGAGAGGCGAGGGGCCGCCTCTTCGGTGCCGGGTTCGAACGCCGGATATGTTTCCTGCGGTTGTTTGATTATTTTCGAGCGGCCCGCCCAGCTTGAGGGGGCGCAGATGCTGAGTGCGCACATCAAATAAAACCCTGTAAATATCAGCATTTTCATAACGCACATTACCTTATTGAAACGCACAACTAAGGTCAAGTTTTCGGAAATTTGAGGGTGCTTCAGTTGACAAGTCTGAAGCAGTGACCAATATACGCCAAGAAGTATTTCCAAGAGTGTGCTGGGCATCGCAATGCGCGATAGTGGCCCAAACCTAGTGGCTAAAATCAAGAGACTGATTTGGAGGTAAGACTTTATATGCAAGTTCGTCCGTTACATGATCGTGTTCTCGTGAAGCGCTTTAATGAAGAAGAGCGTTCCAAAGGCGGGATCATCATTCCCGACACCGCTAAGGAAAAGCCAATCCAGGGCGAAATCATTGCCGTGGGCCAGGGCCGCATCGGCGAAGACGGCAAGGTCCGTCCTCTCGATGTGAAGAAGGGCGATCGCGTCCTCTTCGGCAAGTATTCCGGAACCGAGATCAAGATCGATGGCGAGGAGTTCCTCATGATGCGTGAGGAAGACATTCTCGGCGTTCTCAATTAATTTAACCGGACTTTTGAGGAGGATTATCCAAAATGTCTGCTAAAGAACTTCGTTTCTCTGAAGAAGCCCGCTCCGCGATTCTCAATGGCGTGAACATTCTCGCCGACGCGGTTAAGGTTACCCTTGGCCCCAAGGGCCGCAATGTCGTGATCGAGAAGTCGTTCGGCGCTCCGAACGTCACCAAGGACGGCGTCACCGTCGCCAAGGAAATCGAACTCGCCGACAAGTTTGAAAACATGGGCGCCCAGATGGTCCGTGAAGTCGCGTCGAAGACCAACGACGACGCGGGCGACGGCACCACGACCGCTACGGTCCTCGCGCAGGCCATCTACCGCGAAGGCGCCAAGATCGTCGCCGCCGGCCACAACCCGATGGAACTCAAGCGCGGCATCGATCGCGCCGTCGAGTCGGTCATCGCCGAGCTGAAGAAGATCTCCAAGCCCATCCAGGATCAGAAGGAAGTCGCCCAGGTCGGCACGATCTCGGCCAACAACGATCCCACGATCGGCAAGATCATTGCTGAAGCGATGGAAAAGGTTGGCAAGGAAGGCGTGATCACGGTCGAGGAATCCAAGACTGCTGAAACCACGCTCGACGTCGTCGAAGGCATGCAGTTCGACCGCGGCTATCTCTCGCCGTACTTCGTGACCAATCCGGAGAAGATGGAAGCCTCGATCGACAATCCTTACATCCTGATCTACGACAAGAAGATCAGCTCGATGAAGGATCTCCTGCCCCTGCTCGAGAAGGTTGTCCAGCGCTCCAAGCCGCTCATCATCGTCGCTGAAGAAGTCGAAGGCGAAGCTCTCGCGACCCTCGTGGTCAACAAGCTCCGTGGCACTCTCCAGGTCGCGGCCGTCAAGGCCCCCGGCTTTGGCGATCGCCGCAAGGAAATGCTTCAGGACATCGCCGTCCTCACTGGCGGCCGCGTGATCTCCGAAGACCTTGGTCACAAGCTTGAGACCGCCCGTCTCGAAGACCTCGGCCAGGCCAAGAAGATCACCATCGACAAGGACAACACGACGATCGTCGACGGCGCCGGCAAGAAGGCGGACGTCGAAGGCCGCGTGAAGACCATCCGCGCTCAGATTGATGAAACGACCTCCGACTATGATCGTGAGAAGCTCCAAGAGCGTCTCGCGAAGCTCGTCGGCGGCGTGGCTGTGATCAACGTCGGCGCGGCGACCGAAGTCGAAATGAAGGAAAAGAAGGCTCGCGTCGAAGACGCCCTCAATGCCACCCGCGCTGCGGTGGAAGAAGGCATCGTCCCCGGCGGCGGTACTGCTCTTCTCCGCGCCTCCAAGGGTCTGGCTGACCTCAAGGGTCTCTCGGCCGAGCAGCAGGCTGGCGTGAACATCATCAAGCGCGCCATCGAAGAACCCCTCCGCCAGATCGCTGGCAACGCGGGCTTCGAAGGCTCGATCGTGGTCGACAAGGTCGTCAACAATACGACTCCGGCTTGGGGCTTCAATGCCTTGACCGAGAAGTATGAAGACCTGATCGCTGCTGGCGTCATCGACCCGACCAAGGTCGCCCGTTGCGCTCTGATGAACGCGGCCTCAGTCGCGAGCCTCATGCTCACGACCGAAACCCTCATCGCCGAAAAGCCCAAGAAGGAATCGGCTGCTCCGATGGGCGGCGCTCCTGGCATGGGCGGCGGCTACGGGGATATGATGTAATTCGCGCAAACGCGTAAATTACCCGTTAAAAACTCGAAACCCCGGCTGGAAGCGATTCTGGCCGGGGTTTTGTGTTTTTTGCCTTTTCTTGCAGCTAGAGGCGGGGATAAGAGTAGGGCTCTTATGAGTGATTCGCTCGCAGACGGTAAACCGGCTCAGTATCCATCGGGGCGTCCTGTCGGCGACCGCTGGATCAAATGTATCTCCGCGCACGGCAATATCCGCGCAGTCGCGATCCAAGCTACCCGGCTGATTGATTCGATGGTGCAGCTGCATAAGCTCAACGGGGAGCAGGCCCAGGCACTGGGCGAGTCGGTGATCGGCGCGCTTCTGATCGCTTCCTATTGTAAGAATCAG
>CAYXVB010000033.1:0-15987 GCA_964467785.1 uncultured Bacteriovoracaceae bacterium | reverse complement strand
CAGGAGCATGTGAATCTCAACATCCAGTGCTCTGGCGTGGTGAGACAGGCTCTTGTGGATGCATATCCGGATGGACGGGTTCGCGGCTATGTCATTGGACAGCCCGAGGACCTCGGTATGACTACGACAGAAAATATGGGGCCGTGGGGCGATGGAACACTTTCGGTCCTGCGCACCAAAACCGCCGAGCATCAGCAGCCTTACATCGGCACTGTGCCGTTGATTACCGGGTTTCTCGCCAAGGATCTCACTTTTTACTGGGCACAGAGCGAGCAAGTCCCTTCGTCGGTCGGCATAGCGACGCAAGTAGAAGGTGGTCGGGTCGTCGCGGCCGGGGGGTTTCTCGTGCAAGCGATGCCGGGAGCGACGCCTGCTGAGCTGAAGGCCATTGAAAAGCATATCAACGAAATCCAGTCTCTCGCGACGCGCTTGAAGAACGACGCGGATCCGGTGGCGCTGCTTTCACAGATCTTCCAGGATAGTACGTTCCATCTCGTAGAAGAACGAGGTCTGGAATTCAGCTGCAACTGTTCCTGGGAACGTGTCAATCGCGCATTGATGCTGGTTGGGGTGGCAGAGCTCCGGGCGATGCTCGCGGAGGACCACGAAGCTTCGGTTCATTGCGATTTTTGCACCAAAGAGTATCGGGTCGACGCCGCCGGGCTTGAAAAATTGATCGAAGCAGCGGGCGGTAACATCTCGGGCCAATCGTAAACACGTGGCCGGATCGAAGCCAGTCTATGAATGGTCCGCTTCCGAGATCGCAAGAGCGATTCGGGAAAGGCGCATCACTTCCGTCGAGGCGACGACTAGTTTTCTTGAGCGCATCCAGACCTACAATCCGCGCATCAATGCGGTCGTTGCGCTTCGCGCGGAAGCGGCGATCGCGGAGGCTCGCGCTGCTGACCTTGCGCTCGCGCAGCTAGGACCTGATGCTCCCGTCGGTCCCCTTCATGGGGTGCCGGTCACGATCAAGGACATCCACCGGGTGGCGGGTTCTCCTTCAACTTATGGATTTCCGCAGTACCGAAACCATATTCCTGAGGTCGATTGCTGGAGCGTCGCCCAAGTCAAACGCGCCGGCGCGGTGATCCTGGGCCGCACCAACGTTCCGATCGGCGGGTTTGATTGGCAGTGCTGGAACCCGGTTTACGGACGAACGCTCAATCCCTGGGATCTCCAGCATACGTGCGGGGGCTCCTCCGGCGGCGCGGCGGCCGCGGTCGCGGCGCGACTGGTACCCATGGAGATCGGCAGCGATATTGCGGGCTCGATCCGATATCCATCGCACTGTTGCGGAGTTTTTGGCCTGCGACCAACCGATGGGCGTGTGCCTAATTGGATGGTCGGTCCGGAAGATCTCCCCACAATTTTCCGGCACGTGCTCACCTCAGGTCCGATGAGTCGGAGCTTGGATGATCTCGAGCTTGGCCTCGAGCTGTTGAGCCCGGGTGGGGCGCGTTTTCCTGAAGTTCCCAAGCGCCCGCTACGGATCGCGTGGAGCGAGTCATTGGTGGGGCTCAAGCATCTTGGTCTTGGCGAGGAGTCTTTAGCGCTCTTTCGGGCGTGGCGGCAGAAGCTCATCGATGCCGGCCATCAGTTGGTGGAAGCGGTCCCGGATGGAATAGACTTCGCCGAAGCGACAGAACTTTGGGGAGAGATCGCGGGGTTTGAGTTCATCGCGGCGCTGCCTCGTCCATTCCTCTGGCTGGGGGGGCGTTACTGGTTGAGTCTTGGGCTTCCCCGGCTGCTTTACGGCAATAGCCTGCTTGCGCGCGGATTGGAGCGTGGACTAAGGGCCGGACCACGGAGATACTTCGAATTACTCAGCCGCAAGGACGAGCTCATGATGAAGTATCAGAGATTCTCCGAGCGCCACGACTTTTGGATGACTCCGGTTTCGCCGGACGCGGCGATCGCCACTCGTCGCTTCGGGAAGCCATTCCGCCAGGGCCGTATCACTCACAGCTATTCCGAGTATCTCAGCGGGCTGCTCGCGGGCCTGGGTACTCTGGGCCACCCCATTGTCGTCGCGCCAATCGCAATGAGCGCCACCGGACTGCCGGTGGGACTTCAGTTCCATGGCGCGCGAAATCTCGATGAAAAGCTGCTCCGCGATCTGCGCGCGATCGAAGCCTTGTTTCCGGTTTTTTCAATGCCGCCCGGATTCGGCCGGGAATGAAGACACGAGCTGGGTTCGGATTGAGCGCAGCTCTCTAAGTGCCGTTTCGATCTCCGCTTGACGCACGCGATGATCGGCGACCCCAAAGCGCGCGAGGAGGTAGCGTCGCTGCCAGCGGGCTACAAGTTCCGTCCCGCCTTCGTGGGTGGAGGGGTCGAAGTCCTTGAGTTTCAGCGCGCGAGCCATCTTGCGGCGCTCGGCGCGAAGCCGTGGGTCCGCGCCGTCGACTCCGGCACGTTGGCGGATCGTCATCCAGAGAATGACCGCCGATCCCGTGAGAAACCCGAACAACACTCCGAGGAGCGTTCCGTTGACTTCGAAGTCCTGCGAATCGGCCTTTTGCCCAAGTTTATTGTGCGCGCCAGGTTTGAGCAGATCGCGTGTCCAGGTCTTGAAGCTGGAGAGGAGCTGAGAAGGACCTAAGTCTTCGCTGAAGGAAACGACGTATTTGAACCAGTAGGCGCCTACTAGGTCGGATATCTGCCTGATCTTATCTAGAACTCCGGATTGGATCGAAACGCGCGGAGTAGGATCAATGGGGATCCAGCCGCGGCCAGGTATGAAAGCTTCAACCCACGCGTGTCCGTCGCCCGAGCGGACGCTCAAGACGCCACCGATCGCTCCGCGAGTGAGTCGAAACCCGGCAACCAACCGAGTGGGCACCCCGCCCATTCGCAAAAGGACCGCAGTCGCGGTGGCGAACCATTCGCAATGTCCTTGCCGCGTGACAAATAGAAACTGCTCGAGAGGGGTGAGTCTGCTTTTCTGGAGCTGACGATCGACGGTCTCGCTCTCAGGGGTGCTGCCTTCGACGGCCGTGAAGCCTTCGCTTCGGAAGAATGTGGTGACCCGTTTCAATTTCTCCTGCGGATCGCGCGCTCCTGCGAAGATCTTCTGGCTCAGTCGATCCATCGCGTCCGATTCGAGCGACGAAGGCACAAAGGTATGCATCGGTTTTGGCGCATCCACGTTCGCGCGCTGGTTCAGGTAGCGAAGGTCATTGGACGCGAGCTCGATCGAGTAGCTGACCCGCGAGCTGCTGGTGCCTGGCGCGCTCCAGTCCCCGGAGGGAGTCAGCGGCGCCGTGCGATAATGGTCACCGGCCATGATCTGAACTATTTGCGTTCCGTAAGGTACTGGCAACGAATCTGAATCCAGTGATTCGCGGATCGCTTCCATTCGAATACTCGGAGCGCCCCCTCGCGATTTGGAGGGTGCCGTGGAGAGCTCGGTGGGCGTGGAATTCGATCCAATAGAACGCTGCGAGAACCACTCTTTTCCGTCAAAAGCATCCAAAGTACGACCGCGGATCAGACCCATGTAGATCTCAGCCATTGGGTCAGCGCCGTCGGCAAAGAAAAGTCGCAGCTTGGTCTCGCCTTCGCCTGACCCGCGGTTGCGGCTCCAGTTGGCGACGCTCACGGATTCGGAATAGCCCGCGGTGAGTTCCAGACCTTGGATCGCGCCTTTTGGGCGCGGGAGAAGCGGGAAAATCGCGGCAGAGGTGAGGAAAATCAGGATCGCCATGCCGATGCTGTTACGGATGAAGGAAGCGTTGAGCAGGGCATCGCGCTCTTCCGGAGCCTTGAGGGCGAGCTCGCGGTCCATGAAGTCGCACGACAGCGCAACGGATGTGAGGACGACAAAGATCGATATGAACACCGGAAGGTAGACGTCCGCGGTGAGGCCGGATGACAGAATGAGCTCGATGAAGCCGAGCCCGATCCGCCAGCCGCGGTAGATGGCCGTCCGGGGAGCCAGCCAGATCAGCGCATGCGCGACCGGGACCGACCAAGCGACGGCGGTGATCGGATGGAAATGGAGGCCAAACCAGAAGTAAAGCGTCGACGCGAAGACGGCGGCAAACAATCCGACAAGAACGCCTCCATGGAGTGGCCGTTTAGAAAGACGGCTTCCAATCCAAAGAAGGAGCGGAAGCCCGAACACGGTGGCGGGCACTTCGCCAGTCAGGAAGAGCGCACTCAATGCGAGGAGGTCCAAGAGGGCAGTGAGCCCGATAGCCCACTGGGCAGCGGTAAAGCGCAGTGCCTTAATCGATTTCATGCGGAACCCTCCGCATCAGAAATGGCTAGGGCGTCGAGACACGGTCGACGGCCGCGGAACTTGCGCGCTCCGGCGCGACTCAGAATCATCAAGGTGGCTTCGACGGAGTCGTCGGATTCGTGAAAAGGCGCGGCGGCGCGCGATACGCTTGCCTCGAAGTCAGGGCCCGGCGCGGCACGCAAATCCAGCGTGACTTGGTTCCGGCCCTGATCGCGTCGTCGGATGCGAACCATGGGGCCCTGTCCCTTGGCACTCAGTGTCCAGACGATCATCCGCGAATCGTCCATGAAGTCGTACGGGCGGATCTCTCCATCGGAGATCTCTCCCGCTCCCTGGCGCGCGGACTGCGCGCTGATGAATGAATCGGCTCGCTTGAGGCGTCGAGGCGCCTCGGGCCAGATGACGCGCTCGCCGGGCGCTTCGATGAAAAGCAATTTTCTCGCAAAACCGAGCGGGAAACTCGTCGCCACCGCGATTGAACTCCAGCGATGCACTCCTCGCGCGCCCGCAGTCGCGCGGCTTGGCAACGTGACGCTGGCGCGACCCTGGAGCCGCGGGATATAGACGTGGCTGATCATCTTGCCGTCTCGGAATTCGCCGATCTCCACGCAAAAAATCGCGAATTTCCGAGTATTAGTGACCCTGAAGCGATCTGGGAAACGGGCGCCCGCGGTCGCTCGGCCTCGCAACCAGTCCACTTCGATCGCTGCGATCACGCGCTCAGAGAGGATTCCGGACAGGATCAGTCCCGCAAGCAGGAGGGATTCGATCAAATATAACACGTTGTTGCCGGAGGTCATCGCCACAACGCCGAGAGCAATAGTGAGGGCGAGGTACCAGCGGCCGGGAACAGTGACTTCGAGTTTGCGCCTGTAGTCTTTCATCGCGGAGGGCGGATCTGCGCCACGATCGCGCGGATCGCCGCTTCGCGCGTGGCATTGTCAGGTTCGCCTCCGCTGAAGCAGAGACGATGAGCGAGGGCCGGGATCGCCAGGTCCGCGACCTCTTTTGGCGTCACGAAGCTGCGCCCGCGAATGTAGGCTAGCGCGCGGGCCGCGGCCATGTACTGCAGGCCTCCTCGGACAGAGACGCCGGAGGATACACCGGGCGCCGTGCGGGTGGCGCGGATGATCTCCGTGGCGTATTCGACGACGGTCTTTTCAACGGTCACCTGGCGGACCTCGGCGATGATGTGTCGGGTTTCGTCCAGCGAGATACCTTCGTTCGTCCGTTTCGGACCCGAGCTCGATACCGCGGTTGACTCCTGGTCGAGCGCGGACTGGTAGATGCGCATTTCGTCGCTTTTGTCGGGCGATTGCACCATGATGTGCAGCATGAAACGGTCAAGTTGGCTTTCGGCCAGCGGATAGACGCCGTGGTATTCGAGCGGATTTTGCGTGGCGGCCACGAAGAACGGATCAGGCAATGGATAGCTCACGCCGTCCACCGTCGCGGTGCTCTCGGCCATTGCCTCGAGGAGCGCGCTCTGGGTGCGCGGGCTGGTGCGATTGAGCTCGTCGGCGAGCAGAAAATTGCTGAAGATCGGTCCCTGTCGGAACTCGAACTCCGAAGTGCCAGGCTTGAACCGTAAGATGCCGACCACATCGCTGGGAAGCAAGTCGCTGGTCATCTGAATCCGGCGGAAATTGCCTCCGAACGCGCGGGCCAGCGCTTTTGCGAGCGAGGTCTTACCGGTTCCCGGGGGGCCCTCGAGCAGCAAGTGGCCGCGGCCGAGAAACGCACTCATCGAGAGATCCACAATCGTTTCGTTGCCGAGAAATTGCTCGAGTAATGCTTGGCGGACGCGGGCGACGAGCGCCTGACCTTGGGGGAAGTTATCGGAAGAGGGAATGGCTGCGGTTTTCAGTGAAAGGTTCATCGCCTCCATCTTTTCGGGAGGAGGTAGAAAAAATTGAAGGTGACTTAGGTGGTAGCAGTGTCGAAATACTGACGGTCTTGAAGCTCTTGGCTGGATTTTCGAAGCATCTCTGACCGGGGCGTGAGCTGGAAATCAACTTATCCCCATGTGTGGATAAGTCGTGGGGATAAATCCCTGACTTGCCGCTCCAGGAGCGAAAAGTCTAACGTGAGCGACTAGAAACTGAATCCGGCATGCAGCAGGAACGAGGTAAACGTTCCGCCGACATTGAGACTGCCGCCGGGGGTCGTCTTGGTCGTGCCGAAAACGTCGTGGAAAGTCAGCGCCGCACCAAAGAAGAGCTGGCGCGTCATTTGGAGATCCACGCCTGGTCCGACATGGACGCCAAAGAGCACGGGAGCCACGCTCGAAACTGCGGTCGTCGAATTGAGGCTGAGTGAGCCCGAAGCCGTCGTTTGGTAGCTGGGGCGGTAGAAGCCCAGGCCAAAGACGAGATAGGGCACGACCCGATCGTACCATGCGAGATTGGTCCGTAATCCGCCGAGTAGGGTGGCCATCGAAAATTTACCGTCCGAATGTTCGGAATATCCGGCACTCATGTCGAACCCGAACAGATCGCTCACCCCATAGGTGTAATGCAGCTGGAAGCCAATACTGTCGGCGTAGTTAGAGGCAAGATCGCCCATCAAGAAGACTTGACCGACGTCGAGCGCGATGTTGTTGGAGCCCGGCACGAAAGGCGCCGCAATTCCGCGGTCCGCAGAGTAGGCGCGGCTTCGGCTCGGGCGGTTGTTTGGAGCGGGGGCTTCCTCGTTGGCCCAGGCCGGATTGCTTTGCCAGCTCGGCGTGGCGGCTTGAGCGGGGATCGCCGAGGCCATTGCGGCTGCGCCAAGGATGAAGAGGCGAAGCGAAGAAAACTCAGTCGAGAAGCGCCGGGACCGTTCCATGGTTTCGACTCCTTTTTCAGTGCCGTCATGGCACGAAGGGCAAAAGGGGACAACGCGGCGCAATCGAGTGCGCGCACTCTCTATTGTAAATAAAAAAAATAGCGCAGGCAAACGAGTTGCCTGCGCTATTCATAGTCTTTAGGTTGGGTATTGGTTTTACTGATTTAGAACCGCTGCGCGGGTCGCGGCGTTCGCCGAGACGGCGGCAGCGGCGGCGGGCGCGTCCTGATCGAAACGAGCCAGCTCAGAACTCATTTTGGCGTGGATGTAGCCGGAGAAGCTGCCATCACCGTGACGAATGATTTCCTTGAGGAGCTCGACCGACGGCTGAGTCTTAGCCTTGCGCTCGCTTTCATAGAGCAGCTGCGTCAACGTCGCAGCCGTGATGTCATTCTTGGTCTTGTTGTCGATGACTCGAAGATCTTCGCCGTTCTTAATCATCTTGGCGATTTCATCGAGAGTGACGTAGCTCGACTCATGGGTGTCATAGAGCTTACGATTTTGGTACCGCTTGATAATCTTCATTTCTTTCATGTTTCCCCCTGTCTAGCACTAGCACTTAATGGAACCTGACCCCGCTCACTCCCTTAGGCCATTCAGGCTGGAAAGCTTTGCGTCAGCAGCCGGTCCCGTTCAACAACTCACTACCCAAAGACCCCCGACTCCGTCGCACTCATGACGCATCGAAGAGACAGCTTCGCCACGATGTGTCATGAGCACTTCAAAAGCCAAATAACAACCCACCGCGACAAAGTCAAGCGCCGCTCCGAGAGCCGAACTTTGGTTTGACGCGTTGCGTCCGACACCATGAGTTAATCATATTGTGTCAGCCCGGTGCAAGTGCACCGTGGGTTCATGGCGTGCGGCATTGCACTTGCCGTTCCAACTAGCAGCTCAGTTTTCTGCCAGTTCGGTCGAAAAGGTCTTTGGAGGCGAGCCGGTCCCTATTCAAAACCTAGGTCGGACACTTTCAGGGATGAAAAAAGAGTTAATAAAATCAGTTATTTACGCCAAATCGAGTTTGACGTTTCTTGGGGTGTCCCTACTGCTCACGGGATGCGCGAGCACCTCGATGCGGTTTACTCAGGAGCGAGGCTCTCCTCCTGAAACCGCGGCTCAGACGCCGGCATCGGACAATTCAAAAGATACCGAAGCCATGCAAAATACCCAAAAGGCCCAACGAAATACTGAGGCCTCGGCAGAATACCACTTCGCCATGGCCCAGGCCTACGTGGCGGAAGGCAATCCCGATCGTGCAATCGAGGAATACAAACTCACCTTGATGTTCGATCCCGATTCAGCGCTCGTCCATGCGAGACTTGCCGCTGAATATGTAAAGAAGGGAATGCTTTCCTCCGCGATGGAGGAGTGCAAGGAAGCTGTCCGCATCGATCCCGAGTATACAGATGCCCGCCTGATGCTTGCCGGACTTTACTCGAGCGCTCGCGAGTCCGGGAAATCGGTCGCGGAGTATGATCGGATCCTCAAGACGAATCCCCGTCACGAGGAAGCGGCCGTCTATCGCGCCCAGGTCTTGATGGAAAGCGGCCGGATCGATGAAGCCGCCAAGAGCTTGCGCGAGTACACTCGCGGCAACTCCGAGGCCTTTATCGCCTATTACTATCTGGGACGCGCCGAGCAGGCACGGAACCAGATCAAGGCCGCCGAAACCGCTTATCGGCGCTCGCTCGAGCTTCGTCCGGCGTTTTCGCAAGCCGGGCTCGCGCTTGGCTTTCTGTATGAAGAAAAGGGAATGAACGCGAAGGCTGTCGCGGTTTACAAGGATCTCTACGAGTCCAACCAGGAGCTGGCCGCAGCTAATCGGCTGGCCACCATTCTGCTCAAGCAGGAAAAATACCTGGCGGCCGTTCCGTATCTCGAAGCCATCGCCTCGGCGGACCCTGACGACATGAATGCCCGGGTCAAACTCGGCCTGCTGCGCATGGAGCTCAAGCAGTTCGAAGCGGCAATCCAGGAGTTTCAGGCCATTCTCAAGAAGGCGCCTGACTCCGATCGCATCCTTTACTATTTGGGGAGCGTCTACGAAGAGACTCGGCGTCCCGAGCAGGCGATGGTCGAGCTTCGAAAGATCAAGCCTTCATCCAAGCTGTTTCCTGATGCCGCGCTTCATGTGGGATATCTGCTCAAGCAGGCTAAAAAGATGGAAGAAGCTCGCGAATATATAAAGGGCGCGATAGCTGCTTCTCCCGAATCGGCTTCGCTGGTGATTTTTGCCGCGAGTCTCGAAGAGGAGCGTAAGGATCTGCCGTCGGCGATCGCGCTATTGGAAAACGCCGCACTGAAATTCTCCGATGACGAGAAACTACGCTATTATCTGGGTAGTCTTTACGACCGCAGTGGGAATATCGAAAAGGGCCTCGAGCAAATGGAGGCGATCATTCGGGTGAATCCGGAGAACGTCGACGCACTGAATTACATCGGCTACACGTGGACGCTCAAAGGGATCCGCTTGAATGATGCGGAAAAGCTGCTCAAGCGTGCGATCGGCTTGCGCCCGGACAACGGCTACATCCAGGATAGCTGGGGATGGCATTTGTTTGTCCGTGGCCGGACCCATGAGGCGATCGTGGAGCTCGAAAAGGCGGCGAAGTTGAAGCCGGATGAGTCGACAATCCTCGAGCATCTGGCCGACGCCTATGTACGCTCGAACCTTCGCGAAAAGGCGCTCACGCGCTATCGCGATGCAATTCGCCATGCCGAAGATGACGAATCGCGTCGCAAAATTGAGGCAAAGCTACAGACTCTCTCTCGCGAACTGGCGGGAGCGGAAGATGCGGACAGGCCGCAGTCCGAGCCGCGCAGGATGCCCGCTAGTGAGAGGCCCCAGACGCCGAGATGATTCGTCGCCAGGCATTTTACGCGTTCTGATTATTCAACAGAGAATTGAGTTGCGGTCACCAGGGTCGCATGTGAAAGTCTCTGCTTGAATATGACCTCAAGAACAGTCGCCGGGATGCTCACCACAGCAGGGTCATTGATTCTCGCGCTTGGTCTCTCTTCGTGTTCGCACGCTCCAGTGACTGAAGGGTATTCCTCCGAAGACTTGCTGGCCCTTGCATGCGCGCCGGGGAAGGAAATTATCGGCATCAAGGGCACTGTGGATATGAAGGTGACTTCGCCTGATGCTTCGGGCCGCTTTCCTGCGACAGTCCGTGCGAACGCGACCGAAGGACTTAAGGTTGAAGTGAACAACCTCATCGGCGGCGTGGAAGCGATTATCGAAGTCCGGGGCGGCCAGTACGCCGTGAAAGTTCCAGGGCGTCCCGAAAAAAGTTCCTCGGGCAAGGGCACTTGGGGCGGTATTCCCCTGATCTGGGCCAACGAGCTTTTTTTGGGGCGTATCCCGTGCCCGGCCGCATCTGACGCGGGCCGGCTCAACTTCGAGATTGGCAGCGAGTCCACGGTAGGTGTGCGAGTCCGACCCGGAGGCGCCAAAGGTATCGAGGATTTCTATCTTTTTCATTTTACTTCAGTGAAAGGAAAGCCTTGGCCGCAGTCCTTGCGCTGGGAACGAACGGTCAACGGACGTACCGGCGGAGTATTGTTCGCGTTCGACGATCCGGATGAAGCCACGGGAAGTCCGCTTCGTTGGGAAGCCCGCTCGGGATCAGGCGAAGTCAAAGTCCGTTGGAAAGACCGCGAGCCCCTTCGTTGACAGCCGTCAACGGTCCTGTATACCTGACAGATAGGGAGTGGGAGCTCAAAGTCTATGTATCCAATCCATCGTTTGTGGTTCGTGGTTCTTCTTTCAATGGCTGGGGTCGGAATTCTCGGATCCGCAGGGTGTACGTCGAAATCCAATCAGGATCCGCCGAATACGCTTCGAATGGCGACTTCGAGCAAGATCAAGAGCCTGGATCCGATTTACGCGGATGATCTCTATTCTGGCACCGAGGTCTCCCGCGTGTATGAAGGCTTGCTTCAGTATCATTATTTGAAGCGTCCCTACGTCCTCATCCCCAATCTCGCCGAGGCGATGCCCCAGGTGAGCGCCGACGGGAAGACGCTGACCTTCAAAATCAAGAAGGGCGTGGTTTTCCAGGACGACGCGAGCTTCAAGCAGACCGGTGGCAAGGGCCGGGAACTGGTCGCCGAGGACTTCATCTTCTCATTTAAGCGGCTTGCCGATCCCAAGAACACGTCGCCCGGTTGGTGGGTGCTAGATGGAAAGATCATCGGGCTCAATGAGTGGCGTGAGGAAGCCTCCAAAGGGGCCGCGGATTACGCCAAGGCCGTCGAAGGCCTAAAGGCTGTGGACCGTTACACGCTTCAGATCACGCTCAAGCAGCGTTCCGCGCAGTTCCTTTACACGCTGGCCATGCCGTTCACTTCCGTGGTGCCACGCGAAGCGGTCGAATCTTATGGCAAGGACTTCCTCAATCATCCGGTCGGCACCGGACCTTTCCGTATCGAGGAGTACAGCGGTCCTACGGCCGGTCGCCTGGTTTGGGTTAAGAACCCGACTTATCGCACCGAGCTTTTCCCGAGCGAAGGCGAGGAAGGGGATAAAGAAAAGGGTCTGCTCGCCGATGCCGGTCAACCGCTTCCACGCGCGGAAAAGCTGATTGTCCAAGTTTTTGAGGAGTCTCAGCCAATGTGGTTGACCTTTCTCTCCGGCCGGCTGGATGCGGCCGGTATTCCCAAGGATAATTTCCAACAGGCCGTCACGGCCAATAAGGAACTCAGCCCCGAGCTCAAGGAAAAGGGCATCGTACTCGCCAAAACAGCGGATATCGATGTCACCCACTTCTCCTTCAATATGAAGGATCCTTTGTTCGGCAAGAATAAGTTGCTTCGTCAAGCCTTGAGCTTGGCCTACGATGAGACCCAGTTCATCGATCTCTTTTATAATGGACGGGCGATCTCGGCGCAGGGCCCGATCCCGCCGGGGATCGCGGGTCATGATCCGAATTTCAAGAACCCTTATCGGCAGTACAATGTCGCGAAAGCCAAGGATTTGCTCGCCAAAGCGGGTTATCCCAATGGCGAGGGCCTGCCTCCGATCGAGTACGCGACTCTATCGGATAGTACCTCGCGCCAATCGACGGAGTACGCTCAGAAGATGTTCGGAGCGATCGGCGTCAAGTTGAAGGTGAATAATTACTCCTGGCCGGAGTTCCAGTCCGCCGTGAAAAACAAGAAAGGCCAAATTTGGTCGTTTGCTTGGAGCGCGGATTACCCGGATGGTGAGAACTTCCTACAGCTCTTTTACAGCAAAAACGCCTCGCCGGGGCCGAATGATTCCAACTATTCGAACCCGGAGTTTGATAAGCTGTACGAACAGGCCCTGCAAATGTCGGATACTCCTGCGCGTACCGCACTCTATAAGAAGATGACCGAGATCCTGGTGGAAGACTGTCCTTGGATCTTTGGTGCGCATCGGATCGCGTTCAGCTTGACTCAACCCTGGCTGAAGAACTATAAACGGCATGCTTTTGAGCACGGCACGGCTAAGTACCTCAGGGTGGATTCCGCCCTGAAGAAGTAAGGAGTCTCAGACCCCTATGTCCAAGGTGCCGCAATGTTTGTTTATCTTCTGAGAAAGCTGCTCAATACCATCCCGACTATCTTCGGGGTGGCGCTGGTGACCTTCATATTGTTCAATCTGGTGGGTGGCGACCCGACCTATCAGATGCTGGGCAAGCATGCGAGCCCGCAACAGATTGCCGAGCTTCGCCATGAGTACGGCTTTGACCAGCCCCAGTACGTGCAATTTGGGCAGTTCCTAAAGCAGATCGTCACTTTTGACTACGGCCGGAGCTATGCAACCCGACAGCCGATCAATAAGATGATCTTGGACGGGATCGGTCCTTCGCTATCTCTGACGGTACCGGCTTTTTTTATTACGACGATCCTGTCGATCATCTTGGCGCTTTTGGTTTCTTACTTCCGCGGTAAATGGGTCGACAAGGTCGCGGTGGTTCTTTGCGTCTTCGGGATGAGTCTCCCCATGCTGGCGTACATCCTGTTCGGTCAGTACTTCCTGGCCTACAAGCTCGGCTGGTTCCCGATTTCCGGATTCGAGACGACATTTCCGGAGCGCTTTTTCTATGTGGCGCTTCCGGTGTGCATCTTCGTGCTGGTCAGCCTGGGATACGATGTCCGGTTTTATCGCACGGCGATCCTCGAGGAGACGGGCCAGGACTATGTCCGGACGGCGCGCGCCAAAGGCCTCAATGAGCCCCGCGTTTTCTTCAAACACGTTTTGAAGAACAGCATGGTCCCGATCCTGACCAACGTGGTGCTCGAGATCCCGATGCTGATCCTCGGCGCATTCTTGCTGGAAAGCTTTTTCGGGATTCCGGGCCTGGGTGGAATCACCATCACGGCGATCAATAACAGCGACTTGCCGGTCATCAAGGCCATGACGATCCTCCAGGCGCTGCTGTTCATCCTGGGCAATTTGGCCACTGACGTGATGTACACGCTGGTGGACCCGCGCGTTAATTTAAAGTGAGCCGGGGGAATTGAAAATGAGTGAAGCAGTTTCTGTCAGTTCCACGGATGTTCCTGTGAACCGTCCGGTTCCTAAAGGCCGCTCTCTTTGGAAAGATGCGATGGGGCGCATCAAAAAAGATAAGCTCGCCATCGTATGCCTGGGGATCATCGCGCTTTACGCGATGATGGCGATCTTTGCCAAATTTGGCATGATCGCGACCCCTTGGGACAAGCAAGTGGGCGGAGCCTATCAGGAGCCGTCGTTCAGTTCACTGGAGCTGATCTTCGGTACGGATATCTTCGGCCGTAGCGTGTTTTACAAGGTAATCCATGGCACCCGTATCGCGATGAGCGTGGGCCTGGTTTCGTCGCTAATCAGCGTGCCGATCGGTATCGCGCTGGGCGCGTTGGCCGGCTATTTCGGCGGCTGGGTGGATGACCTGATCGTGTGGTTCTACACGACGCTGTCGTCGATTCCCAATATCATGCTTCTTATCGCGATCACTTTCGTGCTCGGCAAAGGACTGACCTCGATCTATGTCGCGCTCGGCGCCACCGCCTGGGTGGGGTTGACGCGCGTGATTCGCGGTGAGTTCATCAAGCACAAGTCACGGGACTACGTCGTGGCGGCGGAAAGCTTGGGGGCCGGGCACTCATCCCGGATCTTCAAGCATATCCTTCCCAATGTGTTCCACTTCGTGATTATCAACCTTTCGTTCCAGTTCATGGGCGCGATCAAGTCCGAGGTCATTCTGTCGTTCCTCGGCCTGGGCGTTCAGGGCCAACCGAGCTGGGGCGTGATGATCGACGACGCGAAGCTCGAGCTCGCTCGCGGCGTCTGGTGGCAGCTGGCCGGCGCGACGACGGCGATGTTTTTCGTGATTCTGGCGTTCAATATCCTGGGCGACGCGCTTCGTGACGCGCTTGACCCCAAAATCAAGTGAGCGGGGGCGGTATGACCAGCGCCGGTGAAAAGATCCTTGAAGTGAAGAACCTTCGCACTACCTTCAAAACGGAGGAGGGCGAGATCAACGCGGTGGATGACGTGAGTTTCGATGTCTACAAGGGCAAGACCCTGGGCATCGTGGGCGAGTCAGGCTGCGGAAAGAGCGTGACCTCGCTCTCGATCATGCGGCTCGTGCCGAACCCTCCGGGTCGGATCTCGGGCGGTCAGATCCTCTACAAAGGACGGGATCTCCTGCGGCTCCCGATCGCCGAGATGCGCGACATCCGCGGCAATGAGATCTCCATGATTTTTCAGGAGCCGATGACCTCGCTCAACCCGGTATTCACGGTGGGCAACCAGATCTGCGAGGCGATCGCCCTCCATCAGGATCTTTCCAAGAGTGCGATCCGGGAAAAGGCGATCGACCAGTTGCGGCTAGTTGGTATCCCGTCGCCGGAGAAGCGGATCGACGATTACCCGCACCAGCTGTCGGGCGGCATGCGCCAGCGCGTGATGATCGCAATGGCACTTTCATGTAATCCCCAGGTTCTCATCGCCGACGAGCCCACCACGGCGCTCGACGTGACGATTCAGGCGCAGATTCTCGATTTGCTGCGCGGCCTGCAGGAAAAGATGGGCATGGGCCTCATCCTGATTACCCATGACCTGGGTGTCGTGGCCGAAGTCGCGCACGAAGTCTGCGTGATGTATGCGGGCCGCGTGGTGGAGAAGGGGCCCGTGAAGGAGATCTTCGCCAACCCTAAAATGCCGTACACGCGCGGGCTGCTTAATAGCATCCCGACCTTGAGCAAGGATCCGACGGGCAAGGTGAAGAAGAACCGGCTCGAGACAATCCCTGGAATCGTGCCGAATTTGTTGCATCTGCCTCAGGGCTGCCGGTTCCAGGAGCGCTGCTCGTTCGTGACCGAACAATGCAAGGGTAAGGAGCCGGATCTGCGCCAGATCGGCGGTGGGCACCAGGACAAGAGCGACCATTTGATCCGCTGTGTGAGGGATATCTGACGTGAACACGCCGAATACTGATTCCGAAGTCCTGCTTTCCGTTCGTAACTTGGTCAAGCGCTTCCCGATCAAGGGCGGCCTGCTGTCGCGTGAAGTGGCCAGCGTCAAGGCGGTGTCGGATGTCTCGTTTGACATCAAAAAGGGCGAGACCTTGGGCTTAGTCGGGGAATCAGGGTGTGGCAAGTCCACCCTGGGCCGCACGATCCTGCGCCTGATCGAACCCACGAGCGGTCAGATCATCTACAAGGGGCGCGACATCACCCAGGTTTCGGCCTCTGAGATGCGTAAGCTTCGGCGGAGCATGCAGATCATCTTTCAGGACCCGTATGCTTCATTGAATCCGCGCATGACGGTCGAAGACATCCTGGGCGAGCCTCTGGATATCCACGGATTGGCTGCGAGCAAAGACGATCGCAAGAAGCGAATTCTTCACCTGATGGATCTCTGCGGCCTCCGGCGCGAGGCAATCGCCCGTTACCCGCACGAG